>CAYQYG010000179.1:0-16476 GCA_964421485.1 uncultured Polyangiaceae bacterium
CCCGCCCGCCCCTGCGGAGCCGGCCGCGCCCCTGCCGCTCCCGGTCCGCATCACGCCGGACGTCGCCCGCGCCGCCGTCGGCGCCGCGCTCCGCCGCGCGCGCCTCGCCGATCCGGAGGCCCGCGTCGATGCGCTCGCCTCCCGCGCGCGCGGCGCCGCGCTCCTGCCCGAGCTCCGGCTCCGCGTCTCCCGCCTCGTCGACGAGTCGGAGAGCCTCTCGCCGACCGAATACGATCCAGGCCGCGTCACCGCGGCCGGCGGCGTGAGCCTCTGGCTCGAAGCGCGCGCGACGTGGCGCCTCGACCGCATCGTGTTCGCCGACGAGGAGGTCGCGCTGGAGCGCCTCCGCCGCGAGCGCGCCGAGGCCCAGGGCAAGCTCGCCGATCGCGTGCTCGATCTGCTCTTCGCCTGGCAGCGGGCCCGCGCCCGCGAGGCCGACCCCGGCGGCACCCCGGAGCAGCGCCTCGCGGGCACGCTCGAGGCGATCGAGGCCGAGGCATCGCTCGACATCCTCACGGACGGGTGGTTCACCCGCTGGCGCGAGTCGCAGCCGCCCCCGCCTGAGCACCGCCCTAAATAGTCGTGGGCGAGAGCGTCACCTGGCGCTCGCCGACGCCGACGTCGCCCTCGGAGTCGGTGACCGTCACCTTCACGTTCACGACCTTGCCGAGCAGCCCCTGGATGTCGGTCGCGGTGTCGAGCTGGAACCGGAGCCCGTACAGCTTGCAGTAGCCGCCCTCGTCCTGATCGAACGTGAAGATCACGTTGAACGGCGGGATCTCGAGGCCGAGCTCGGGGACGGTGCCGCTGATCGAGGTGATCGAGCCGGACTGCCGCAGGTTCTTCATCCGGATCGCGATCCAGATGTGGTGTCCGCCCTGCGGCCCGGCCTCGACCTGGACCTCCTCGCCGTCGGTGAGCGGCAGGTAGTCCGCCTGGCCCTCGCCGACCACCACGACGGGCGCGCCGGCGCCCGCCGGCTTGCACACGTCGGGCTCGCCGAGCGACCAGCCCGGCGTGTACTCCTCGAGCCGCGACGGGTCCACGCGCGGGCTGCTGCACGCGCCGGCGACGCAGGTCTGAGGCGCCTCGCAGCCGCTCTGCCCGGGCGGGATCACGCACTCCTTCTCGAGGCGGACGCGCAGGAGCAGCGTCCGGCCGCCGACGATCTCGGTGGACGCCGTCCTGGTGAGCAGCGGCCTCGTCGCGTCGCCGGGCCGGAAGGCCTCGAGCTCGACCTCGACGGCGGTGCCGTCGGCGAGGTTTTCGAATGGCAGCTCCTCCGGGAGCTCCAGCGTCCCGTCGGCCGTCGTGTCGATCTCGTCGCGGATCACCTCGCCGCCGGCGCGCATCACGACGTGGAGCCGATCGATGTCGACCCCGGGCTGGAGCTCGGTGCTCAGCCCGACGATGACCGTGCCCGGCCCCGGCCCCTCCGTGCCCGGGCAGGCGGAGAGGAGCAGCAGGAGGGACGCGATCAGGAGGGCGAGGAGGAGGGAGGTCTTGCGCATGGCGATCGCGGCCCCGGCCGGCGCGAGGCCTTCATCGCGTGGAGGAAAGCAACCGCCGCGCCACCGGGGATCAGCCTCTAGTTGATCCCCTCGATCGCGGCGAGGAACGCCTCGGGCCCGACGAACTCGTTGAAGCGCTTCCGCTCGGCGCCGGTGGAGTCGTAGATGACGACCGTGGGGAGGCCGACGACCTTGTACTTCCCCTTCACCTCGTTCACCTGCGGATCCTCGTCGTCGGTGGCGTCGACCTTCACGGCGACGAAGTGTGCCGCCTTCTCCATGACGCGCGGATCAGCGAAGGTCTCCCTCGCCATCTCCTTGCAGGCGCCGCACCACTCGGCCGTGAAGTCGACGAGCAGGGGGCGCTTCTCGGCCTGCGCCTTCGCGGTGGCGGCCTTCTCCTCGTGCAGCCAGGTGAGCAGCTCCTTCTTCGCGGCGCCGGGCTCGGCGGCGGCGACCGGCGCCTCCCTCGGGAGATCGAGGCTCGCCCAGATCAGGAAGCCGCCCGCCACGCTCATCGCGATGCCGAGCCCCTTGCGGGCCTTCACGAGGGCGCCGCCGTCGTCCCACGACAGGTGCACGGCGCCGAGCGCGAGCCCCGCCGCGAGCACGGCGGCCATGACGCCGATGAACTTCGGCGAGTTCTTCGCGAAGGCGGCGAGCACCGGGAAGCTCGTCTTCAGGAAGTAGAGCGCGACGACGAGCATCACGATCGCGAAGAACGACTTGACGCCGAGCATCCACTTGCCGCCCTTGGGGAGCGAGACGGCGAACGTGCCGACGAGCCAGAAGGGGATCCCGAGGCCGACCGAGAACATGGCGCCCACGATCGCGCCGAGGGCGACGTTCTGGGTCTTCCCGATCCAGATGAGCATCGCCGTGAGCACGGGCCCGGTGCAGGGGGCCGCGACGAGGCCGCTCACGAGCCCGAGCGCGAAGGCGCCGCCGTAGCCGATGCCGCCGACCGCGGAGAGGCGCTGCATGATCGGTTCGGGCAGCGTCATCTCGAACGCGCCCAGGAACGACGCCGCGAGCGCGATGAACACGAGGGAGATGAAGAGGACCACCCACTTGTTCGCGAGCGCGCTCCCGAACACGCTCCCGGTGAGCGCCGCGGCCACGATCATGGTGGTGAAGAGCACGACGATGCCGAGCACGAAGGCCGTCGACAGGAGCATCGCCTCCCGCCGGGACTTCGCCTCGTTCGCGCCGAAGACGCTCACGGTGATCGCGATCATCGGGTAGACGCACGGGGTGAGGCAGGTGCCGAGCCCGGCGAGCAGCGCGAGGCCGCCCCCCGCGAGCAGGCCGTACTTCTCGACCGTCGTGCTGAAGACGTCCTTCTCCTCGGCCTGGGCGGACGCCGGCCACACGAGGGCGATCGCGGCGATCGCGACGGCGAGCAGGAGCAGCGCTGGGCGGCCGGCGCCGGCGCGCGGGCCGGCCGGCCGGGTGAGTGACGTCGGCGAGGGGCGCGTGTAGGGCATCTTGACGGCGCTCATCGTAGCAAGCTCCAGGCTGGCTGACGCCGGGAGAAGCGCGGCCTGGCCGCCGCTCGTGACCGCGGCGTCGCCTAGCGAGGGAGCGCGGCCAGGGTCTCTCGCGCGCGCGCGACCTCTCCGTCGAGCGCGATCGCCGTGGCCGCCCGGCCGGAGATCGTCCGCCGGATGAAGGCTTCCAGGTGCCGCCGCGCCTCGTCCCAGCGCTCGGCGTGGAACGCCATCTGTCCCAGCACGAACCGCCCGTAGCCCTGGCCCGCCGGCTCCTCCGCGAGCCGCGCGATGAGGTCCTCGAGCCGCGGCACCCGCTGCCCGCTCGCGCAGCGCGCGATCGCGAGGTGCCCGAGGTAGAGCGGCCTGCCGGTCGTGGCCCACCGCGCCGCCCGGGTCAGGGCCCCGATCGCCTCCTCGTAGCGGCGCGCGAGGTAGTACACGCTCCCGAGCGTCCACCAGTGGAACGCCTTGCGGCTCGCGGGCCCGGAGCGGGCGGCCAGCCGGAGGTGCCCCACCGCGCCCTCGATGTCGCCGGCGGCCTGCTTCGCGCGCGCCGCGTCCTGGTGGGCCACGTCGGGCAGCACGCCGAGCGTGACGAGCTGCTCGGAGACCTCGATCGCCTTCGCGAAGCGCCGCTCCTCGTAATAGGCCAGGTAGAGCTGGCGGAGCAGCATCGACTGCGTCGTGCGATCGAGCGGCGCCCGCAGCGCCAGCCCGCGCCGCGCCCAGAGGCCCCGCGACCGCGGCGTCGGCGCCGCGAGCGCGCGGCGCAGCATCTCCTCCGGGCTCGCCGCGATCGGCCGCGGCGCCTTCCTGGGCGTATCCTTGCGGCCGCCGCGCTCCGCCCGGGCCGGCTCCGCGCCGGCGAGCCGCGCCGCAGGCCCCCGGCGCCGCCCCCGCTCGGAGCCGGCGCGCGCGCTCCTCGGACTGGCATCTTTCTGGCCGCGCCCTTCGCCTTTGCGCACGAGACCGAATCTAGCAGTACCTGTACAGACGTTCCAGAAACCGACAGATCACCGAGCCAGTTGCGCCGAGGCGCCCGGGGCGCCATCGTCGCGCGGATGCGACTCGGCGGATCGGATCCACGGCGTCTCCTCGCCGGCGCGCGGGGCGCGGCCCCGGCGGCGCTCGCGGCGTTGCTCCCACTGCTCGCCCTCGGCTGCGGTCATCCGGCCACGAGCGAGGACTGCGAGGCCATCTTCCGCCGCAGCGTCGAGATCGAGCTCCGCGCCCAGAACGTGACCGATCCGAAGGCCGTCGAGGAGCGCACCGCGGCCGTGCGCGCGGCGCGCGGCCAGGAGCTCATCGACCGCTGCGTCGGCCGGCGGATCACGGACCGGGCCGTCGAGTGCGTGCGCGGCGCGACGACCTCGCAGGAGCTCGATCGGTGCCTGGAGTGAGGCGCCCGGCGGTCGCGGACGCGGCGGCCTCGCTCGCGATCCTCGCCGTCGTCGCGGCCGCGGTCCTCACCCCGACGGTCCTGCGCCGTCTCGGCGGGCGCCCCGCCCCCGAGGACTGCGCCGCGCTCCTCGATCGCTACGTCGAATTCGTCGGCCGCGCAGCGGTCCCCGCGCCCTCGGCCTCGGCCATCGCGGAGCGCAGGGCCGCGGTGCGGGCCGCAGCGGGCGATCGAGGCTTCGCGCGCTGCGAGGCCGAGCTCACGCCGGACGAGGTCGCGTGCGGCCTGCGCGCCGGCAACGCCGACGAGATCGAGCGTTGCCTCCCCTGACGCAACCTGGGCGGAAGGCGACGGGTATGGTCCGCCGCGAAGCGGCGCAAGAAGTCCGGCCCACCTTGGCCGGACTTCTGGCAGGCCGCGCGCGAGTCGACACGGATCGCCGCGCCGCACGCCGGGGCGCGGGGAACCATTCCCGTGGAGCGGAGGTGTGATAGGCTCGCGCGACGATGAGCGCGCCTGGGCTGACAATCGGGGCTCCGGGTCGCCCTCCCCGGGACGGCGCGCCCTGCGCCCCGAGCCCCCGGCGGACATCGGGGGTCCAGGGGCGCGCTCCCGGTGATGGCGCACCCTGCGCCCTCCGCCCCCGCGCCTTCTGGTATCCCGGAAGCTTGGAAAGCCTTTCGTGAAAACCCCGTCTCCCCTGCTTGGCTTCAACAACAACGTCCGGCACAAGGGGCGGCTCTTCCATATCCAGACCGAGGACTCGGGCGTTCGCCACCCTCACATCATCACGCACCTCTTCGCGGACGGCGGCAGGATCCTCAAGACGACGAAGACCTCCTACGCGGAGCACGTCGGCACCCCGTCCATGGCCGAGACGGTGCGCGAGCTGATGAAGGAGCAGCACAAGGCGATGTTCATCGCCTTGCGCGACGGCCAGTTCGATTACCTCTTCGACGAGTCGGCCCCGAGGCCGCCGGCCCCCTCGTCGGCGGGCGTGCGGCCCGCCGATCCGCCGCCGACCCCCGGCTCTGCCGCGGTCGCGCCTGCGCCGGCCGCGCAGGTCCGCCCGGCCGCTGCCTCGTCGCCTGCGATCGCCCCGGCTGCGACCGCTGCCCCCGCGCCGGTCGCGGGCGCTGCGACCGCGCCGATCAAGGGCGCCGCACCGATCGCACCCGCGCCCGCCGCGGGCGCAGCGGCGGCCGCGCCGCCGCACCCGGGCCCGGCCCCGCGCGCCGTGACGGCCGCCGTCGTGGAGCCGGCCTCCCGGCGGACGGAGCCACCGCCGCCGATGAAGCGCACGAGCTCGCGGCCTCGGCTCGATCTCGATCCGGCAGCATTGCAGGCGCTCAGCGCGCGCGCGGGCGCGGGGAGCGCGCCCGCGCTCCAGCGCCCCGCCGTCGCGCCCGCGGCGGTGGGCGCGCGCGCCTCGCACCCCCTCACCCCCGCGCCCGCACCGGGGCTCGGGGCCGAGGGCGCGCCACGTGGAGCGCGGCCCGGGGCCCCGAGCGTTGAACCGGCTCCGCGCGCGCAGGAGGCGCAGCCCGCGATCGATCTCGACCTCGAGGCCCTCGAGCGCGCGGCCGCCGAGGCGCAGACGCCGTACTTCCAGCAGATCCAGGACCTGCCCCCGCCGCCGGCGTCGGTGATCGGCCGAAGGACCGAGGCCGCCTCGGGCGCGTACACCGGCGTGCACCCCGCGGATCCGCCCGTCGTCGCGCCGCCGCAGCTCGCGGCGGAGCACCTCGGCGGCGGCGCCGGGCGCTACGCGCCGTCGCGCCCCTCGAGCATCTTCGCGACCAACCGGCCGGCCGAGGGCGCGTCGATCTTCGGCGAGGACCTCATCAGCGAGAAGTCGCTCGACGAGGTCATCTTGAGCTACCTGGCCGAGGACCTCGACAACCCGCAGGACAAGAAATAGCCGCGCGGACAGCGGCGCGCGGGAGCCATCGTGGGAGCACCGCCGGCGAGCACCTGGTACCCGAGCGTGACCGAGACCGAGCGCGGGCACCTGCGGTGGTCGTCCGCGCGGAAGATCTGGCTCTACCCGCTGTCGTTCCTCGCGAGCGTGAGCCTGCTCGTGCTGCTCGCCGTCTACACCGTCGAGCTCTCCCGCCGGCAGAACGCGGGGCTGTCGTTCTGGGACGTCTTCGCGCACATGTCCGCGAACGACGCGTCGCAGGTCATGAACGGGATCGGCGAGGTGATCGCCGCGATCCTCGGCATCGTGATCACGGTCGCGTCGATCATCGTGCAGCTCGCGGCGACCCGGTACACGCCGCGGATCACGGACATGTTCTTCCGCGACCGCACGAACCTCGCCGTGATGGGGTTCTTCGTGGTGAGCGCCGTCTTCTCGCTCTGGGTGAACTTCTCGATCCGGAGCGGCGCGGAGGGCTCCACGCCGCACCCGTTCGTCCCGCACTACGGTGTGCTCATCACGATGGCGCTGCTCAGCGTGAGCCTCCTCATGATGGCGCCGTACTTCAACTACGTCTTCGACTTCCTGGAGCCCGACAAGATCGTCGGGCGGATCAAGGCGGCGGGCATCGCGCACGCGCTCGATCGGTCGCGCATGCGCGTCCGGGGGGAGGGGGACGGGGACGTCGACGAGCGGCGGGTGATGGCGCTCTCGTCGCTCGAGCAGCTCGCCGACATCGCGCTCAACGCGCTCGAGCAGAAGGACAAGGGCATCGCCTCGAAGACGGTCGACTCGATCGGGGAGCTCGTCGTCGCCTACGTCCCGCACAAGGACGCGCTCGACGCGCGCTGGTTCCAGATCCGCGGCCGGCTCGCGAGGGATCCCGACTTCGTCAGCATGAACGCCGAGTCGCTGTCCAAGCTCTCGAGCACGAGGACGTGGCTCGAGTACAAGGCGCTCCGGCAGTTCCTGATGGTCTACCGCGAGGCGCTGACCGAGATGCCGGACCTCATCACCCGGATCGCGATCGACACGCGCTACATCGGGCAGGCGGCGATCGCGGCGGGGGACCGGGACGCGCTCGCGGTGGTCGTCAAGTTCTTCAACACGTACATGCGCCGCGCGCTGAACGCGAAGGAGGTCGGCGCGGCGTACAACAACCTGAACCAGTACCGCTACCTCGCCGAGGAGCTCCTCAAGGCGGGCTGGGGCGACGAGGTGATCGAGATCGCGCGGTACTTCAAGTACTACGCGCAGACGGCGCACGCGATGGGGCTCGCCTTCCTGACGGAGACGGTCGCGTTCGACCTCTGCGTGGTGAACGAGCTCGCGTACGACCTCCACGCGCCCGCGCGCGACGACCTCCTGCGGCTCTTCCTCGATGTCGACAAGGAGGCGGAGGTGGAGCAGCAGGAGTCCTCCCTCCGCGGGGTCCGCAAGGCGCAGGTGAAGCTCGCGACGTACTACCTGCAGCGCGGCGAGCGAGCGCTCGCGCGGAAGATCTTCCGCGACATGCGGGAAGAGCGGCCCGACCGGCTCCGATCCATCCGGGAGGAGCTCCTCGCGGTGACGACCAACGAGTTCTGGGAGATCAACGATCGCGGCGGCGTGTTCGAGTACATCGATCCGGAGCGCCGGCAGTACATCCACCGCTTCTTCGAGTGGTTCCCCCAGCCGGCGATGCGGCCCCCGGCCTCGGAGGAGCAGACGCACGAGGAGTGAGCTCGCCCGCGCGGGGCGGGCGCGCCGGGCCGCGCGGGCAGGAGCAGCGCAACGGCGCGCGGCGCCGCGGCGCGGGCGGCGCTACGATGGGCCCGATGCGCTCCGCTTCCCCGCCGCTGGTCGATGTCCCCTGGCTCGCCGCCCACCTCGGGGACCCGCGCGTCCGCGTGGTCGATTGCCGCTGGTACCTGACCGGGCGGCGAGGGCGCGACGAGTACGCGCGCGGGCACATCCCGGGCGCCGTGTACCTCGGCGTCGGCGAGGACCTCGCCGCGCCGCCGGGGCAGGGGCCCGGGCGGCACCCGATCCCGGACGCGGCGGCGTTCGCGCGCACGCTCAGCCGCGCCGGCGTCACGCCCGAGACCTGCGTCGTCGCGTACGACGACGCGGGCGGCTCGATCGCGGCGCGCCTCTGGTGGTTGCTCCGCTACTTCGGCCACCCGATCGCGCGCCCGGCGGGCGCGCCCTCGGCGCCGGGATCGTCGTCGATCCGCGCCGGCGGCAGCGTCCTCGACGGCGGGATACAGGCCTGGATCGCGGCGGGGCACGCGCTCTCCGAGGAGGTCCCCGCGATCGAGCCCGCGCCGCTCATGGAGCTCGTGCCCGGCGGCGCCCTCGTGGCGGACAAGGCGGCCGTGGACGCGCTGCGGCGCGAGGCCGGGGTGGTGCTGCTCGACGCCCGCGCGCGCGAGCGGTACGAGGGCCGGAGCGAGCCCATCGACGCGCGCGCCGGCCACATCCCCGGCGCCCTCTCGGCGCCCTTCGTCGAGAGCATGCGCGAGCCCGGCGGCGCGCTGCTCGATCGCGAGGCGCTGGAGCGGCGCTTCCGCGCGCTCGGCGCGCTCGATGCGCGCACGGTGGTCAGTTACTGCGGCTCGGGCGTCACGGCCTGCCACGCGCTGCTCGCGCTCGCCGCCCTGGGCCGGGCCGACGCGGTCCTCTACGAGGGCTCCTTCAGCGACTGGGCCGCCGACGCCTCGCTCCCCGTCGCGACCGGCCCCGAGCCCTGATCACTGCCCCGTCACGGCCAGCAGCGTCTCGCGCAGGTAACGCGCGGCGAGCGCGAGCGTGCGGGCGGTGCTCTCGGGGGTGCGGCCCAGCGCGGGCGCGACCTCCATCACGTCGCCGCCGATCAGGCCGACCTCGCGGCCGAGCCGCCGGATCAGCTCCACCACGAAATCGGGCTCGAGGCCGCCCGGCTCGGGGGTGCCCGTGGCGTCGGCGTGGGCCTCGTCGGTGCCGTCGATGTCGTTGGAGAAGTAGACCCCGCGGACGCCCGTGCCCTTCACGTGCGCGAGGATCTCGTCGAGCGCGGCCCCGGGATCGGCGCGGCACTCGGCCGCCCAGAGCTGCCGGACGGCGTGGCGCGCCTCCCAGTGCTCGCGCGGGTGCCTCGACGCGCGCAGGCCCACCTGCGTGAGCCTCCCGCCGCGGCCGAGCAGCTCGTTCGCGTGGTACGACCAGGTCGCGAAGCAGTCGCGGACGCCGAGGCGCTCCTCGAGCAGATCGGTGTGCGCGTCAGACTGCACGATGCCCCAGGGCTCGCGGCGCGCCCGCGCGAGCGCGCGCGCGACCGGCAGCGCGGTCGAGTGATCGCCGCCGAGCACGATCGGCGCGGCGCGCGGATTGAGCGCGAAGACCAGATCCAGCGCGCGCTCCTCGATCGAGAGCGGCGAGACCGGCAGCGCCGCCGCGACGTCGGCGGGCACGCCCGCGTAGAGCGCGCGCCGCGACGCCTCCTTCTGCGCCTCGGAGAGCATGTCGTCGTGCAGGAGCTGCGGGACCACGAACACGTCGCCGATGTCGACCACGCCGGCCTCGTCGGCCCACTCGGGATAGGACGGCTCCGCCTGGAGCAGCGCGGCGCGGATGCCCTGCGGCCCGAGGTTCGCGCCGCGGCGGAAGCCGGCGCCCACGTCGGAGGGCACGCCGAGCACGATCGCGCGCGCGTCCGGGATCCGCTCGAGCGCCTCGTGGAAGCGGGCGAGCACCTCCTCCTCGCTCGCCGCGCGGTAGAGGGTGCGCTGCACGGCGAGCTGCTCGGCGCGCCCGGTCGAGACGAGGTAGAGGCCGCCGGCCGCCGGGCGCAACAGGAGGCCTAGCTCTTCCCGGGGCGTCATGCGGCGAGAGGCTTACCTGCCCG
This sequence comes from uncultured Polyangiaceae bacterium, assembly GCA_964421485.1. GTDB lineage: Bacteria > Myxococcota_A > Polyangia > Polyangiales > Polyangiaceae > CAYQYG01. The sequence goes on from CAYQYG010000179.1 coordinate 10,190, forward strand.
CCGTGCGCTGTCCACAGGCGCGATCCGCGGCGCACAAAACGGAGGAGCCCCCGGCGCGTCGGCGCGCTCGGGGGCTCGCGTGCCCGCCACGTCAACGTCAGTCAACGTGTGGTGGAGCTGAGGGGAATCGAACCCCTGACCTCCTGACTGCCAGTCAGGCGCTCTCCCAACTGAGCTACAGCCCCGGGAATCGGGAGCGGGAGATGTACAGCCTCTCGCCCTGCTTGTCTTCAACTTTTTTATCTCGCCCGGCGTTTACCGCGGCGCCGCGCAGCGCGATCCGGGTCCGGGGCGGACGTGATCCCGGTCCCTGCGGTCCTGCGATCTTGCGCTCTGCCCCCCACTCGAGGTCATTCGACGTCGATTCCCTCGGCGGCCTTGAGGTGCGCGCGGACGTGCGAGCAGACCCAGGCGGGGGCGGGGCGGGTCACGGCGCCCTTGCCGCCGCGGGCCTCGATCGCGCCGAGGGCCGGCTCGAGCTCGGCGCGCGCGTCGTGGTCGAAGCGGCCCAGATCGATCGTGGTGGCGGGGGGGAGCTCGCGCACGGCGGGCTGGCTGGCAGGGCCGTCCACGCGGAAGAGGCGCGAGCCGCGGGGGCCGCCGCTCACGGCCACGTACGCGACGACGGCGCCGGGGGCGCCTGCCCCCGGCTCGACGATCCCCCCTGCGAGCATGCGGGCCTTCGGCACGGGGAGCGCTTCTAGAGGAGGGGCGCGGCCGGCGCAATACGCGCCGCCGGCTCCAGGACTAGAAGCCCATCAGCTTGGCGAGGTAGTACTTCATCGTCTCGGTCGTGCCGCCGCCGATGCGGAGCAGGCGCTGATCGCGCCAGGCGCGCGCGATCGGGAAATCCTCGATGTAGCCCCAGCCGCCGTGGAACTGGAGGCAGGTGTCGACCACGTCGCTCGTGACGTCGCCGACCAGCACCTTCGCCATCGAGATGAGCTTCACGGACTCGAAGCTGAGCGGCACCTTCCGCACGTAGCGCTCGTCGTTGTACTGGTCGACGCAGCGGTAGACGAAGGCGCGGGCGGCCTCGCAGCGCGTGTAGAGGTCCACGAACTTGTGCTGCCAGACCTCGCGCTTGATGATCGGCTTGCCGAAGGCCACGCGCTCCCGGCCGTAGTTGACCGAGTAGTCCAGCGTGAGGAAGGCGCCGCCGATCGCGCTCGCCGCCGCGATCAGGCGCTCGGTCTGGAAGTTCTGCATCAGGTACATGAAGCCGTTGTCGGGCTCGCCGAGCATGTACCGCTTCGGCACGCGGACATCCTCGAGGAAGAGCTCGGCGGTGTCCGAGGACTTGTTGCCGATCTTCTTGAGCTTCTTCGAGACGCTGAAGCCGGGCAGGCTCGTGGGGACGAGGAAGAACGAGCAGCCGTGGGCGCCCTTGTCGGGCGAGGTCTTGGCGAGCAGCGTGACGAAGTCGGCGCGGGTGCCGTTGGTGATGAAGGTCTTCTGGCCGCTCAGCAGGTAGTCGTCGCCGTCCTTGCGGGCGATGGTGCGGATGCCGGCGACGTCGCTGCCGGCGGCGGGCTCGGAGACGCCGAGCGAGGCGATCTTCTCGCCGGAGAGGGCAGGGCGGAGGAACTCGTCGATCTGCTCCTTGGTGCCGAGGTCGCTGATCACGGGCGTGGCCATGTCGCTCTGGACGAGCAGGCCCATCGTCACGCCGGCCATGCGGCAGTGCGGCAGCTCCTCGGCCTTCGCGACCGAGAACCAGTAGTCGAGGCCGGCGCCGCCGTGCTCCTCGGGGAAATGGGCGCCCAGGATGCCGAGCTCACCGGCGCGCTTGAAGACCCAGCCGGGGAAGCACTCGTCGTCCTCCCACTCCTCCACGTGCGGCGCGAGCTCCTTCTCGGCGAAGGACCGGACCGTCTTCCTGAATTGCTGGTGCTCCTCCGTGAACGGCTGCCACATGCGCGTCGCCTCCTCTGCCTCTGCGCGGCCCCCCGCGGGGCGTGGGCCGCTCGCTCGTGATTCGCTCGTGATTCGCTCTGAGCCCCGTCCGGCCGCGTCCGGCCGCGCCCGGAGCGCCCCCCGGATCGCTCGTATCGAGATAATTCGTACACGAAACATCTGGGGGCGCAAGACGTTCGCGGGACGCCTCGCGCGCGCCGACTGGGCGCCTCGACAGCGCGTCGCGCGTGCGGGCGTGGAAATGCCGGCGATTCCGGCGCAACGCGATCCGCACGGCAGCGGCGATCGCGCATCGGTGCACGCGCTCTCGGGCCTCTGCTAGCCTCGGGACCCCATGCGATTCCTCGTGCTCTCGCGCAACGCGTCCCTGTACTCCACGAGCCGGATCGTGCTCGCGGCGCGCGCGCGCGGTCACGACGTGAGCGTGATCGACCCCCTCGACTTCCAGATCGTCGTGTCGCGCGGAAGGCCCTCGCTGCTGGTCGGCGGCGCCGCGGTGCCGCGGTTCGACATCGTGATCCCGCGCATCGGCGCGAGCATCACGAACTACGGGCTGGCCGTCGTGCGGCAGTTCGATCTGATGGGGGTGCCGGTGCTGAACGGCGCGGTCTCGATCGCGCGGAGCCGGGACAAGCTCCGGGCGCTGCAGCTCCTCACGCGGCGCAAGGTCGACGTGCCGACGACCGTCTGCGCGCGGAGCCCGGCCGGGGTCGAGGCGGCGCTCTCGCTCGTCGGGGGGTGCCCGGCGATCGTGAAGCTGCAGCAGGGGACGCAGGGGATCGGGACCATGATCGCGGAGACGTCGCAGGCGGTGCACTCGCTGCTCGAGACGTTCTGGGCCATGGGGCAGGACATCGTGCTGCAGGAGTACGTGCGCGAGTCGAAGGGGCGGGACGTGCGCGTGATCGTGGTCGGCGGCAAGGTGGTCGCGGCGATGCGGCGGGTCGCGAAGCCGGGGGAGTTCCGGTCGAACCTGCACCGCGGGGGCAAGGGCGACGGGCTCAGGTTGCCGCGCGCATACCGGAGCGTCGCGATCCGCGCGGCCAAGGCGATGGGGCTCGAGGTCGCGGGCGTGGACATGCTGGAGTCGAAGACCGGGCCGAAGATCCTCGAGATCAACAGCTCGCCGGGGCTCGAGGGGATCGAGCGGGCGACGGGGATCGACGTGGCCGGGGCGCTCGTGGTGTACGCGGAGGAGTACGCGGTGGCGCACCGGCGGATCAGCGCGCGGACGCTGGAGGCGCGGATCCTCGGCGTGATCCACGAGGAGCGGATGCCGCGGCGGATCGCGCGGCCGGGGCGCGCGGCGCCGGCGAGCGCCCGGGGGGCGGCGCGCGCGCGCAGGGCGGCGTCATGAGCCTGCGCGTCGAGTCGATCGGCGACGCGGTGGTGCTCACCATAGACCGGCCCGACCGCAGGAACGCGATCGACCGGGCCCTCGCGCGCCTGCTCGGCGAGGCGGTGCGGATCGCGGCGGTGGACCCGAGCGTGCGCGGGATCGTGATCACGGGCGCGGGCGAGGACGTCTTCATCGCCGGCGGCGATCTGCGGGAGATCAGCCGGCTCGCGCGGGACGGGAGCGCGGGCGGGGAGATCCTCGGCGTCTCGGCGGACATCGCGATCCTCGAGGAGAGCGAGGTCCCGGTGATCGCGGCGGTGCAGGGGAGCGTCTTCGGCGGCGGCTGCGAGCTGCTCCTGCTCTGCGATTTCGTGTTCATGGAGGAGCACGCGGAGCTCGCGTTCAGGCACGCGAAGATGGGGCTCTCGCCGGCCTGGGGCGGGCTCACCCGGCTCATCGAGCGGGTCGGCCCGCTCGAGGCGTCGCGGCTCATGCTGACGGCGGAGCGGATCAGCGCGGCGGAGGCGCTCCGGATCGGCCTCGTGAACGAGGTCGTGCCGCGCGGGGCCTCGAGGAACCGGGCGATCGCGCAGGTGAACCGGATCGCGGACAACCCGCGCACGACGGTGGCCGCGCTCAAGCGGGCGATGGCGAATGTGCGCGCGGCGCGGCGCGGGGCGGCCCTCGATCTGGAGCGGGAGGCCTTCTCGGAGCGGTGGGGCGGGGCCGATCACCGCAAGGCGATGGATGACTTCCTGAGCAGGAAGTGAGCCCGAGCGGAGGCAGCGACCGCGGCGCGGGGTCGGGCGCGGGCGGCGCGGCGCCCGCCCCTTCACCGTCGTCGCACGGCTCCATCCGCCCCCCGGAGGCGCCGAAGATCGAGCATTTCATCGGGCGGCGCGCGCACCTCCAGGCGCTGCGCGCCGCGTACTCTGCGCTGCTCGAGGAGCGCGCGGCGTGCGTCTTCGTGCGCGGGCGCGCGGGCGCGGGCAAGAGCGCGCTGATCCACCACTTCCTGATGGGGCTGCGGAACCGCGAGGGCGCGGTGGTCCTGCGCGGGCGCTGCGGGGAAGGGGACCCGACGCCCTTCAAGGCGTTCGCGAGCCTCGCAGGCGGGCTCGGGCGCTATCTGCGGCGCCTGCCGCCCGAGGAGGCGCACCGCCTCCTGCCGCGCGACGTCCACGCGCTCGCGCGGCTCCTGCCGGTCCTCTCGGGCGTGCCCGCGGTGGCCGCGGCGCCGCGCCCCGAGGAGGCGCCGGACGCGCAGGAGCTCCGGCGGCGCGGGTTCGCGGCGCTGCGGCAGCTCCTCTGGAGGATCTCGGAGCGGCGGCCGCTGATCGTGAGCGTCGAGGACCTGCAATGGATCGACGCGGACAGCGTGGCGTGGCTCCTGGAGCTGCTCCGGCCGCCGAACGCGCCCGCGATGCTCTTCATCGGCAGCTACCGGACCGAGGACGCCGCGGCCGGCGCGCCGCTCGCGGCGCTGCTCGAGCGCGAGGGGCAGGCGGAGGGCGCGGCGCGCCCCGGCGCCCTGAACGCCCAGCTGGGGCACGACGTGCGCGAGATCGAGGTGGGGCCGCTCGATCCGGCGGAGGCGGAGGAGCTCGCGCTGGCGCTGCTCTTCGCGTGGGATGTGCTCGGCCGCGCGCGCGCGGGCGCGATCGCGCGGGCCTCGGAGGGCAACCCGCGCGCGATCGAGGAGCTCTGCCGCGCGGCGCAGGCGGGCACGGGCGAGGTGGGCGCGCTCGGCGAGGCGCTGCGCGCGCGGCTCGCGCGCTTGCCCGAGAAGGCGCGGCGGCTGCTCGAGGCGGTGGCCGTGGCCGGGGCGCCGGTCGATCCGGCGGTCGCGGCCGAGGCGGCGGAGCTCGACAGGGACGAGCAGGCGGCCGCGCTGGCGCTCCTGCGCACCGAGGACCTGATCCGCAGCCGGCGGGGCGACGGGCGCGACGAGGTCGAGGCGCTGCACGACGAGATCCGCGAGGCGCTCGTGGCGCGGCTGGACCCGGCGTGCCGGCAGGCGTTCCACCGGCGGCTCGCGCGCGCGCTCGAGGCCCGGGGCGGCGCGGACGCGGAGGCGCTCGCGACGCACTGGGAGGGCGCGGGCGAGGCCGCGAAGGCGGGCCGCGCCGCGATGATCGCGGCCGATCAGGCGGGCGACGCGCTCGCGTTCGAGCGGGCGGCGCGGCTCTACCGGCGGGCGCTCTCGCTGCTCGGCGGCGCGGGCGGCGCGGACGAGCTGCGGGCGCTCGCGGTCAAGTGCGGCGACGCGCTGGTCAACGCCGGCGAGAGCGCCGAGGCCGCGCGCGTCTACGCGGCCGCGGCCGAGGGCGCGGAGCCCGCCCAGGCGCTCGAGCTCCGGAGGCGCGCGGCGGAGCAGCTCCTGCGCAGCGGGCACATCGACGAGGGGCTCGCGCTGGTGCGCGCGGTGCTCGGCGCGGTCGGGCTCTCGCTGCCGGAGACGCCGCGGCGGGCGCTGCTCTCGCTGCTCCTGCACCGCGCGGAGCTCCGCGTGCGCGGGCTCAGGTTCCACGAGCGCGCCGCGGCGGACGTGCCCCCGCACGACCTCGCGCGCATCGACGCGTGCTGGTCGGTCACCGTCGGGCTCTCGGCGGTGGACCTGATCCGGGCGGCTGACTTCTCGGCGCGGGGGCTCCTCTTCGCGCTGCGCGCCGGGGAGCCGTACCGGGTGGCGCGCGCGCTCGCGTTCGAGGCGTCGTCGGCGGCGATGGTGGGGACCGGCAGCCGCGCCCGCGCCGAGGCGCTGCTCGGCGCGCTGCGGGCCCTCTCGGCGCGGCTCGACAGCCCCCACGCGCTCGGCCTCTCGCTCCTGGTCTCGGGCATGCTCGAGAACTTCGCGGGCGGCCGCTGGAAAGCGGCGAGCCGCTCCTACGAGCAGGCCGAGGAGGTCCTCCGCGACCGCTGCGCGGGCGTCGCCTGGGAGCTCGTCACGACCCAGCTCCTCGCGTCGTGGGCGCGCTTCTACCGGGGCCAGATGGGCGCGCTCTCCCGCGGCCTGCCGGCGGTGATCCGC
>CAYQYG010000180.1:0-16384 GCA_964421485.1 uncultured Polyangiaceae bacterium
GAAACGGAAACGGAAACGGAAACGGACCCGGAAACGGAAACGGAAACGGAAACGGCGACGGCGTACGCGGGAGCGGCAGTGGCCACGGCAGCGGCTCCGACGGCTCCGGGCGCGCCGACGGCGTGACCGGCAGCGGCCGCGGCGACGGCTCCGTCGGCCCGGAGCGCGGCGACCGCGCCCGGCGCGGACCGCGCGCGGCCGCGCGCGATCGCGCGGCCAGGCCCCGGGATCCGGCGCGGCCGCGCGAGACCACCCGGCGCGCGCCGGAGCCCGCGACGACGCCCTCCGCGGGCGTCTTCGACCTCATCCTCAAGGTCCTCCTCGGCGTCGCGATCGCGCTCGTGATCGTGTTCATCGCCTCCTCCCTCATGCGGCCCGGGCCCCCTGCGGAGGCGGAGGGCGTCGCGGAGCCGGGCGGGCCCGCGCCGCCGCGGCCGCTGCCGCAGCCGTCCGAGATCGAGGCGCTCGCCGCGGCGGGGCGCTACACCGAGGCGATCCACGCGATGCTGCTGCTCTCCGTCGCGCACCTCTCGCGGCGGGGCGTGCTCACGCTCTCCGACGACATGACCGGGCGCGAGGCGCTGCGCGGCGTGAGCGGCGACGAGGCCCTCCGGCGCGCGCTCGGCGAGCTGGTGCTCGCCGTGGAGATCTCCTTGTTCGGCGGGCGCGAGCTCGGCCGCGACGACTACGAGCGGTGCGCGGCGGCCTTCCGCCGCATCACGGCCGAGCCCGCCGCGGGGGCCTCTGCCGCGGCGGCGGCGCCCCCGCCCGGGGGCGGCGCGTGACGGCGAAGCGCGGCGATTTCTCGAGCCCGGCGGCCCCGCGGCCCGCGATGCTCGACGGCGTCTTCCGGCAGCGGACCGTCGCGTGGCTCATCGGGATCTCGGGCGCCTCGCTCGCGGCCGCGCTGATCGCCCTCGCGTTCTCGGGGCAGATGCGCGCCGGCGACTCGGAGCAGGCCAACGCGTTCAGCCGCTCCTCGATCGGCTACCGCGCGCTCGTCGAGCTGCTCGATGGCTCCGGCGTCAACGTCGTCGTGAGCCGCTTCCGGTCGGCGCACAAGGCGGGGCCCTCCGCGCCGCTCTTGATCGCCGAGCCGATCTACATCGCCCCGCGCGCCGGGGGCGACTCGGATCCCCGGCCGGAGAGGCCCGACGACGAGGAGGACGGCGCCCCTCTGGGCTCGCGGACGAGGGCCCGGAGCGGCGCGGGCGACTCGCGATCGCAGGGGCTCGCGGACGTCGTCGCGATCGCGGAGGCGCGCGGCGCGCCGGTCGTGGTGGTGCTGCCCAAGTGGTACGGCGACACGAACCCGCAGCGCGAGGGCTGGATCGGCGCGCTCGACGAGCGCGCGAGCGACGCGGAGCAGGCCCTCGCGGCGCTCGCGATCGATCGCTGCGGCCTGGTCTGGCCCGAGGCGGCGGGCGGCGGCTGGGAGTCGTCGCTGCCCGGCGGCGAGCGCCCGACGCTGCCCGAGCCGCAGCTCCTCGATCTCGACTGCGAGCTCGATCCGATCGTCTCGAGCCCCGACGGCATCCTCATCGGCCAGCTCCCGGGCCGGCGCGCGCTCGTCGTCTCCGACCCTGACCTCCTGAACACCTACGGGCTCGCGCACGGCGACAACGCGGTCATCGCGCACCGCCTCCTCGTCGATCGCCTCGGCGCCTCGAGCCTGGTCATCGACGAGGTCCTGCACGGCTTCTACCAGCCCCCCTCCATCTGGACCGAGCTGCTCACGCTGCCGCTCCTGCCGGTGACGCTTCACGTGCTCGCGCTCACGGCCCTCGCGATCGCGGCCGCGGCCACCCGCTTCGGCCGGCCGGAGCCCTCGCCGCCGCGCGTGCCGCCCGGCAAGCGCGCGCTCGTGGACAGCACGGCGGAGCTGCTCGACGGCGGCGGCCACCACGCGGAGAGCCTCCGCCATTACCTGCGCATGACGCTGCGCCACACGGCCGCCGCGGTGGGAGCGCCCCTCACCGCCGGCGAGGACCCCGTCGCCGCGCTCGCCTCGCTGGCCCGCTCCCGCGGCGTGCGCTCGGACATCACCGCGATCGCGCGCCGCATCGAGGCGCTCGGCGGCGCGGGCGCGGACGAGGCGCCCCCCTCGCTGCGCGGCGGCGGCGAGGGCCCCGCCTCGCTGCGCGGAGGCTCCCTCGAGGGGCCGGCCTCGCTGCGCGGAGGCGCGCTCGGCGCGCCTCGCAATGCTCCTGGTTCGACGCTCGGGGCTTCGGGTCGCCTGACGGCGCCCTACGCCCCGAACCCCACGTCGCGCGCCGGCCGCGCCGCCGCGCGCGCGCTCGGCCTCGCCGCCGCGCTGGACCGATGGCGCAAGGAGATGCTCGATGGACAGCGATGAGCTGCGCTCGCTCTGCGAGCGCCTGAAGCACCAGATCGGCCGCGTCGTCGTCGGCCAGGAGGCGGTCGTCGAGGCGCTGCTCATCGCGCTGCTCGCCGGCGGCCACATCCTGCTCGAGGGCGTGCCGGGCACCGCGAAGACCCTGCTCGCGCAGACCTTCGCGAGCTCGCTCGACCTCGGGATGAAGCGCATCCAGTTCACCCCGGACCTCATGCCCGGCGACGTGATCGGCACGAACCTCTTCAACTTCCACACGAACCAGTTCACGCTCACGCGCGGCCCGATCTTCACGGACTTCCTGCTCGCGGACGAGATCAACCGCACCCCGCCGAAGACGCAGGCCGCGCTGCTCCAGGCCATGCAGGAGCGCACGGTCACGATCGACGGCGCGAGCTACCCGCTCTCGGACGCGTTCCTCGTCGTCGCCACGCAGAACCCCATCGAGCAGGAGGGCACCTACCCGCTCCCCGAGGCGCAGCTCGACCGCTTCCTGCTGAAGATCCTGGTCGGCTATCCGTCCCGCGCGGAGGAGCTGGCGATCGTACGCCGGCACGGCAGCCGCACGCTGATGCCCGACGTCGCCTCGTTCGGCCTGGAGCGCGTGGCCGACCTCTCCGCGGTCGGCCGGGCGCGCGCGGCGATCGCGGCGCTGCACCTCTCCGACGAGATGATCGATTACGTGGTCGACCTGGTCCGCGCGACCCGCCAGAACCCCGCGATCCAGCACGGCGCCTCGCCCCGCGCCGCGAACATGCTGGCCACCGCCGCCCGCGCGCTCGCCGCGCTCCGCGGCCGCAACTTCGTGATCCCCGACGACGTGAAGGAGATCTTCCTGCCCGCGATGCGCCACCGGATCGTGCTCGGCGCGGGCGCGGAGGTCGAGGGCGTGACGACCGACGCGGTCCTGAAGCAGATCCTCTCCGCCGTCGCGGCGCCGCGGTAAGGGGGGCCGGGTGGCGCCGTCGAGACGGGGGATGCTGCTCGCGGCGAGCGGCCTCGCGCTCGCCCTCCTGCCGGCGCTGGCCTCGCCGCACCTCTGGACGGCGTGGGTCTTCTTCTGGGCGATCCTGCTCTTCCTCTTCGGCCTGGACGCGGCCCTCACGCTCCGCGCGGGCAAGGTGACGGCGGAGCTCGCCCCGCCCGACGGGGCCGCGGCGGCGCCCGCCGGCGGCCTCGCCGCGAAGCGCGCGCCGCGCACGCTCTACGTCGGCGCGCCGCACGCCGTGTCGCTCCGCCTGTCCGCGCCGCACCTCCGCCCCACCGAGGGCCTGGTCGCGCTGGACCTGTCCGACACGCTCAGGCAGGAGCCGCCGCGGGGCCTGGGGCCGACGGCGGACCGCGAGGAGCGCGCCCCGGGGCCCTCTCCGCCGGTGAAGGCCGCGCTCGGCCCGCGCGCCGCCCCCATCGAGCTCTCGCTCGTGCCCACGCGCCGCGGCCCCGCCGAGATCGAGGCCGCCTGGGTGCGTTACGAGGGCCCGCTCGGCCTCATCCTCCGCACCGTGCGCGCCCCGATCGAGGAGCCCGTGCGCGTCGTCGCCGACACGCCGGCCGTGCGGGCCGCCGCGCTCAAGTTCTTCGGCCAGCGCGAGCAGGCGACGGGCCTCAAGATCGAGAAGTTCCTCGGCGACGGCAGCGAGTTCGACGCATTGCGCGAGTTCATGCCCGGCCTCGATCGCCGCTCCATCGACTGGAAGGCCTCTGCCCGCCACACGAAGCTGCTCGCCCGCGAGCACCGCGCCGAGCGCAGCCATCACATCGTGCTCGCGGTCGACACGGGCCGCCTCATGGCCGAGCCCTTGAACGGCATCCCCCGGCTGGATCACGCGGTGCACGCCGCGCTGCTGCTCGCCTTCGTGAGCGCCCGCGCCGGCGACCGGGTGAGCCTCTTCGCGTTCGACGAGCGCCCGCGCGTCTACCTCGCCCCGCGCAGCGGCGTCGCCGGCTTCCGCGCCGTCCTGGAGCGCACCGGCGAGCTCGCCTATTCGGGCGCCGAGACGAATTACACGCTGGGCCTGACCGAGCTCATGTCGCGCCTCACGCGCCGGTCGCTGGTCATCGTGCTGACCGATTTCGTCGACACGGTCACCGCCGAGCTGATGGTGGACAACGTGACGCGGCTCGCCCGCCGCCACCTCGTGGTCTTCGTGGCGCTGCGGGATCCGCTGTTCGCGGAGCTCGCCGCGGCCCCGCCGCGCGAGATGCTGGACGTGCACCGCGCGGTGGTCGCCGACGCATTGCTGTTCGATCGAGAGGTCGTCCTGAAGCGCCTGGCCCGCCGGGGCGTGCTCTGCGTGGACGCCCCGCCGGAGCGGGTGGGGCCGGATCTCGTCAATCGCTATCTCGAGATCAAGCGGCGGGAGCTGATCTGACGGGCGCCCCTTCCGCCGAGCCGCGCCCAGGCGCGCCCGGCGAGCGCGCCGCCCCGCCCGCGCGCCCCTGCGGGGCGCTGGACGCCTGGAGCCCGTGATCCCCCGCATCGCTGGAATCTCGATCATTTTCCCGCGACCTGCGATCCTCCGATCATGAATCATGCTTTCGGCGCCGGGGGTGGATCCCGGGAGGCGCCGAGGATCACCTCGAGCGAGGTCCGGCGCGCGCTCGACGACCCGCGGGCGCTCTGCGAGCGGCTGGGGCTCGGCGAGCGCGCGCGGCGCCAGCGCGGCGGATTGATGATCCTCTGCCCGTGGCACCAGGAGAAGACGCCCTCGTGCTCGGTCCGCGCGACGCGCGACGGCTCGATCGCGGTCAAGTGCCACGCGTGCGGCGCGTCCGGCGACGCGCTCTCGCTGGTCGCGATCGCGCGGGGGCTGGACGTCAAGAAGGATTTCCCCGCCGTGCTCGCGGAGGCGGCGTCGATCGCGGGGCTGCACGTCGCGGCGGGCGCGATCCGGGTGGGGCCGTCGCTCGCCAAGGCCGGCGCGGCGCGCGCGGCCCGGGCGCGGCACCTGGAGCCCGAGCCGCGCCTCGACGACGCGGTCTTCGCCGCGATGGCGGAGGTGATCCTCGCGGCCGGCCGGCTCGACGAGGGCCCGATCGCCGCCGACGTGACGCGCTACCTCGCGCGCCGCGGCGTGCTCGACGAGGCCCGCGAGGACGGCTGGGCGGCGCTGCCGCCGCCCGGCGAGGCGCAGGCCGCGTGGGCGGGCATGCTGCGCGACGCGTTCGGCGAGCAGGCATTGAAGCTCTCCGGCCTCGCCTGGCTGCGCGAGGGCGCGTACGCGCTCGCCTACCCCCGCCACCGGCTCGTGATCCCCTGGCGCTCCCCCGAGGGCCGCGTGATCACGCTCCAGCGCCGCCGGATCGACGGGATCACCGAGCGCAAATACGTCTTCCCCGCCGGCCGCCCCGCCCGCTGGCCTTATGGAATCGATCGCCTGCGCCGCGGCGCCCGCCCCGGCGAGGAGCCGCCCCTGGCGATCGTGGAGGGCGCGATCGACGCGCTCGCGTTCCGGCGCCTCGCCCGCCGCGACGGCCAGGATTGCGCGGTCCTCGGCCTCGCGAGCGCCCGGAGCTGGGACTCCGCCTGGGCCCGCCTCGCCGGCCCCCGCGCATTGATCGGCGTCGACGGCGACCGCGCCGGCCACTCCGCCGTGGGGGGGATCGTGCACGATATGGTGCTCGCCGGCGTGGAGCGCCTGGAGCGCTGGATCCCGCGCGCCGGCAAGGACTGGGCGGACACCGTGGCCGCCGAGGAGCTCCGCCGCTGACTGTCCTTGACTCGGCGCGTCTATCCGACGAGAACGCCGGGTCAGGATTCCATGCGCAAGATAACTCTCCGTGAAGAGCTCCGCTATCGCTTCGACAACACCCTAGCGAAGGGCACCGCGGCGCTCATCGCCTGGCTGTTCCTCGCCTCCGCCGTGCTCGTCGCCGCCTCCGCCGCCCTCGTCACGCTCGGCGGCTTCGCCCCCGACGGCGAGGACGGCGAGCGGCCGGGCTTCCTGTCGGTCCTGTGGGTCACGCTCAACCGCACCCTCGACCCCGGCACGCTCGGAGGGGACACGGGCAGCTACGCGTACCTCGGCGCCCTGTTCGCCGTCACCCTCGGCGGCATCTTCCTCGTCAGCATCCTGATCGGCGTGCTCACGCAGGGCATCGAGGACAAGATCGAAGAGCTCCGCAAGGGCCGTTCATTCGTCTGCGAGCGCGACCACATCATCATCCTCGGCTGGTCCCCGCAGATCTTCGCGATCATCAGCGAGCTCATCATCGCGAACGAGAGCCGCAAGCGCGCGGCCATCGTCATCCTGGCCGACCGCGACAAGGTCGAGATGGAGGACGAGATCCGCGACCGCATCGACGCCCCGCCCGGCATCCGGATCGTCTGCCGCACCGGCAGCCCCATCGATCCGGCCGAGCTCGCGATCGTGAACCCCCGCGACTCCCGCGCCATCGTCGTGCTCGCGCACGACGACGAGAACCCGGACGCGGAGGTGATCAAGGTGATCCTCGCGCTCACCAACGCCCGCGATCGCAGGCCCGAGCCGTACCATATCGTCGCGGAGATCCGGGACGAGGCCAACATGGAGGCCGCCCGCATCGTGGCCGGCACCGAGGCCGAGCTCCTGCCGGTCAACCAGCTCATCGCCGGGATCACCGTCCAGACCTGCCGCCAGTCGGGCCTCTCCGTCGTCTATCAGGAGCTGCTCGACTTCGACGGCGACGAGATCTACACGCAGGAGCAGCCCGAGCTCGCCGGCAAGAAATTCGGCGACGCCCTGTTCGCGTACCGCACCTCGTCGCTCATCGGCCTGCGCCGCAAGAAGGACGGGCGCACCATCCTGAACCCGCCGATGGACACGGTCATCCGGAAGGGCGACCTGGTCGTGCTCGTGGCCGAGGACGACAGCGCCATCGAGCTCGCGAAGAAGGGGGAGAAGCCGGACATCGACGAGGACGCGATCGGCGAGGCGGCGCCGGAGGAGCGCGCCCCGGAGCGCGCGCTCTTCCTCGGCTGGAACCGCAGGGGCGCCATCATGATCGGCGAGCTCGATCGCTACGTCGCCCCCGGATCGGTCGTCAAGATCGTCGCCGAGGGGGACGACGTGCAGGCCGCGCTCGACGCGCGGGGCGTGAAGCTCCAGAACCTGACGGTCACGGTCGAGGAGGGCGACACGACGAGCCGCCGCGTGCTCGACCGGCTGGAGCTCGGCTCGTACGACCACATCATCACGCTGAGCAGCTCGGACCGGCTCGCGCCGCAGGCGGCCGACGCGCGGACGCTCGTCACGCTCCTGCACCTGCGCGACATCGCCGCCCGCGCCGGCCGGTCGTTCTCGATCGTGAGCGAGATGCTCGACGTGCGGAACCGCCAGCTCGCCGAGGTGACGCAGGCCGACGATTTCATCGTGAGCGACCGGCTGGTGAGCCTGATGCTGTCGCAGATCGCGGAGAACAAGCTGCTCGGCGCGGTGTTCGCGGACCTCTTCTCCCCCGAGGGCAGCGAGGTGTACCTGAAGCCCGCGGAGGGGTACGTGAAGCTCGACGCGCCGGTGTCATTCTACACGGTCGTCGAGGCGGCGCGCCGGCGCGGCCACGTGGCGATCGGCTATCGCCTCCACGAGCACGCGGGCGACGTGGACCAGGCCTACGGCGTCTGCGTGAACCCCGACAAGGCCGAGAAGGTCACGTTCACGGCCGGGGACAAGGTGATCGTATTGGCGGAGAGCTGATCGCCGCCGGCAGCGGCAGGCGGGAGCCTGCGATCCGCGTCCCGCGCTTGCCCCCGGCGCGCGGCCCGGCGACGATGCCCCCGCCGCCCGGGCGGACCGCATGGCCTCCTACACCCTCCGATCCTTCGAGTTCCGCCGCGAGCGCGAGGCCGCCTGGACCGAGCTCGAGGAGCTGGTCGCGCGCGTCGAGAAGCAGGGCGTGGGCTCGCTGCGCGAGGACGAGCTCCGGCGCCTCCCCCTCCTCTACCGCGGCGCGCTCTCGTCGCTCTCGGTCGCCCGCGCGATCTCGCTCGACAAGAACCTCCTCCAGTACCTCGAGGGCCTCTCGGCGCGCGCGTACGTCTGCGTCTACAGCCCCAAGCGGCGCTTCCTCGGCGAGGCCCGCGCGTTCGTCACGACCCGCTTCCCCGCGCTCGTCCACGGCATGCGCGGCGCGCTCCTGCTCTCCGTCCTCCTGCTCGCCGCCGGCGCGGGCGTCGGCCTCGCGCTCACGCTGCTCGATCCGGAGCGCTTCTACAGCTTCGTGGACGCCGGCATGGCCGGCGGCCGCGGGCCGACCAGCAGCCGCGAGGAGCTCTCCGAGGTGCTCCACCACGACGGCGGCGGCGGCTCCGGCGCGCTCACCGCCTTCGCGAGCTTCCTGTTCACGCACAACGCCAAGATCGGCCTCTCCTGCTTCGCGCTCGGCTTCCTCGCGGGCGTCCCTGTCCTGCTGCTCCTCTTCACGAACGGCCTCACGATCGGCGCCATGATCGCGATCCACGTGCAGAAGGACCTCGGCGCCGAGTTCCTCGCCTGGATCTTCCCGCACGGCGTCACCGAGCTGCTCGCCGTCTGCCTCTGCGGCGCGGCGGGCCTCACGATCGGGCAGAGCCTCGTGTTCCCGGGCCGCCGGAGGCGCCTCGAGAGCCTCGCCCGGCGCGGCCGCGAGGCGGGCGCGGTGGCGGTCGGCGCGGTCCTGCTCTTCTTCATCGCCGCGCTGCTCGAGGGCTACTTCCGGCAGCTCGTGCACGACAGCGCGATCCGCGCCGCCGTCGCGATCACCACCGCGGTCCTCTGGGCCCTCTACTTCGGCGCCCGCGGCCGCGAGGCCGCGGGGGCCGCCGGGGCCGGGGCGAGGGAGCGGCCCTCGTGAGCGATCCCGCCGCGATCACGCGCCTCCGGATCGACGTCGAGACCCCCGAGCACGTCTCGCTGCCCTTCGAGGTCGCGCCCCTCTCCGCCCGCTTCCTCGCGCTGCTCATCGACGTGCTCGTGATCTCGGGCGTCCTGCTCGCGCTCGGCCTCGTCGCGCTCGCCTTCTTCCTGATGGTCGGCGCGGACGGGGGCGCCTATATCGGCGCGCTCCTGCTCGTCGCCGGCTTCCTCGTCCGGAACTTCTATTTCGCCTTCTGCGAGCTCCGCTGGGAGGGCCGCACGGTCGGCAAGCGCGCCCAGGGCATCCGCGTCATCGCCCGCGACGGCGGCGGCCTCACGGCGGACATGGTCTTTGCCCGGAACCTCACGCGCGATCTGGAGCTCTTCATGCCGGCGATCGTGCTGATGTTCCCCGAGGCGGTCCTCGGCGGCGCCTCCGGCTGGGTCCGCGGCCTCTGCGCGCTCTGGCTGCTCGTGCTCGCGCTCCTCCCCTTCTTCAATCGCCACCGCGCCCGGATGGGCGACCTCGTCGCCGGCACCGTCGTCGTCGTCACGCCCAGGGCGACGCTGATGCCCGACCTGGTCGCGACGGTGGCCCGCCCGGAGCGCCGCGCCCCCGAGCTCGTGTTCACGAACGCCCAGCTCGACATCTATGGAATCGAGGAGCTCCAGGTGCTCGAGGACGTATTGAGGGGAGAGGTGACGACCTCGGTCGATCTCTACGAATCGATCGCCGAGCGGATCCAGCGCAAGATCGGCTGGGACCGGAGCCGGCGGGTGCCCGCCGAGGCGTTCCTCCGCGCCTTCTACGAGGCGCAGCGCGCGCGGCTCGAGCAGAAGATGCTGCTCGGCAAGCGCCAGGAGCGGAAGATCCGGTAAAGATCAGAAGCGGGCCTCGGGGCGCCGGTGAACGCCGCACAGCCCCCTCGCGTCCGGGCCGCCAGTTCGGCTAGGCTGGCGGCCTCGGCATTCATGAGGAGGAGAAGATCCATGCGAAGGACGTGCGCGGCGCTGGCGGTTCTGGTCGGCGTCCTCGGCTGCGGCAGCAAGTCGGACGACAAGGGCAGCGCCCCCACGCCGGCCCCGGAGAGGGCCTCGGCGGCCCCCACCGCGCAGGTCACCGCCGCGCCGGCCCCCAGCGCGCAGGCCCCCACGGCCCCGGCCTCCGCCGCCGTGGCCCCGAGCGCGCAGGCCCCCGCCGTCGCGGCGACCGCCGCCCTGCCGCCGGGCCGGACGCCCATGCCCACGCTCGAGGAGTGGAACAAGGAGCGCAAGGAGGTCACCGTGAAGGGCTCCTCGGCGCTCGGCTGCGAGACCAAGATCGTGCGCGAGTACCTGCGCGTCGCGTGCGCCGGCAAGAACGACACCGGCGGCACCCCCACGACCGTGCGCGTGGACCGCGGCGGCCGCGGCGAGGCGATGACGGTCGCGGCCGACAGCGTGACGATCCTGATCGTCCCGTTCATCATGGGCATCGATTTCGCGGCGACGTTCTCCTGGACCGACAAGAGCCACACGCTCGTCGTGAAATGGCCGCACAACGCGCCGAAGCCCCAGACCGTGGGCGTGTTCGAGGGCGCGTCGTCGCCGCTCGCCGAGCCCTCGGGCGCGGCCGTCACCGCCGGCGCCGACAAGCTCTGCGCCTGCCACAAGCAGCTCTTCAAGGTGAGCACCTGCGACCAGCTCATGGGCGCCCCGAACGTCGATTGCGAGCGCACCTACGATGGCGATTGCGAGAAGCTCCTCGCGTGCTCGCGCGGCGAGAAGACCGCGATCCCGAAGTGCATGCCCGGCTTCGTCAACGCCTACTTCGGCCGCTGCTTCCGCGAGTGCGGCGCCGGCAAGCCGGACTGCCCCACCCACATGCTGTGCGAGGAGTCCGGCGAGTTCTCGATCTGCGTGGAGCAGCAGTGACGGCGGCGTCCCCGGCGCCGGCCCGCCGGGGGCGCGCGATCGGACCCTGGGCGCCCGGGTCGCCCACGGCCTCCACGGCCATCACCGGGATCGCATCATGACCATGTGGGCGCTCGTCCTCGGCGGCAAGGGAACCGGCAAGTCGGCCACCGCGCTCCGCGTGGCCGCGCGGCTCGAAGAGCGAGGCATCTCCGTGGCCGGCTTCGTCCAGGAGGGCGTCGAGGAGGAGGGCGACCGCGTCGCGTACCGCCTCCGCCGGCTGGGCCGCGACGCCGCGCTCGTGCTCGCGAGGCGCGGCGCGGCGGCCCGCGGTCCGAGCGAGGAGACCTTCTGCTCCTTCGTCTTCGACAACGACGCGTTCACCGCCGCGCGCCGGTGGCTGGAGGAGGACGCGCCCCGCGCCCGCGCGCTCGTGCTCGACGAGATCAGCAAGCTCGAGGCCGCCGGCAAGGGGCACCACGACGCCGTCGCGGCGGCGCTCGGCGGGGGCGGCCTCACGGTGCTCTCCGTGCGCGCCGACCAGCTCTTCTACGTGATGGAGCGCTTCGGCCTCGACGAGCCCGTCGCCAGCCTCGACGCCGGCGACGTCGCCGCCGAGGACGCGTTCATCGAGGCGCTCGTGCGCGCGTTGACAGCGGGGGCGCCGTGAGCGCTCGCCGAGGCTCGCGACGGCGTGGACGTGTTATCCTCGGCACCGATGCGCCCGATCCCTTCGCGCCGCCCGCGCACGACGCCCTGGCCTCTCGCGCTCATGGCCTTCGGGCTCGCTTCCGGCCTCGCGCTCGGTTGCGGGGCGCTCCTCGGCATTCATGACGTGGAGCGCGACGGCGCCGGCGCCCAGGGCGGCGCCGGAGCAGGCGGCGGGGACGGCGGCGGAGGGGGGCAAGAGGCGCAGTACTCCCTCTCGCTGAGCGATGCTGCGCCGCGGGTCGTGCGCGGGAGCTCGGTGGATCTCACGGTCACGGTGACGCGCGAGCCGGGGTTCACCGGCGCCGTCGATCTGTCGATCGTCGATCTCCCGACCGGGGTCACGGCTGGCACGGCGACGGTCGCGGCCGAGGCCTCGACGGGCGTGCTCACCCTGACGGCCGGGCCGCAGGCGTCGCTCGGCGCCGCCGACGCGTCGCTCGTGGCGAGCGCCGAGGGGCTCGCCGACCGCAGCGTGCCCGTCGCCGTCCTCGTCGCCGACCCGCCGGGGACGCTCGATCAGACCTTCGACGGCGACGGGATCACGATCGCCGCGGCCACGGGGAGCGCCCATGCCATGGCCGTCCAGCCCGACGACAGGATCGTCGTCGCCGGCCTCGATGGCTCGACCTGGGTGATCGCTCGCTACCTGCCCGGCGGCGCGCTCGATCCGGGCTTCGGCGCCGGCGGCGTCGTGACGGACATCGACGGGACCCTCGACGACATCGCGCTCCAGCCGGATGGAAAGATCCTCGTGGTCGGCCAGACGACGGGGACCCACGCGGTCGTCGCCCGCTACAATCAAGACGGCTCCCGCGACCAGGCGTTCGGCGCGAACGGGCTCGCGGCCCTGGATGGCAGCGTGTTCTCCAGCTCGCGCGGGTATGGCGTCGCCGTGCAGAGCACCGGGGCCGTCGTGATGGTCGGCACGGAGAGCCCGGACAACAATGGCTTCATCCTGCGGTTCTCGCCCTCGGGGCAGCGGGATCTCGGCTTCCCCGCCGCGGGTCTCGTGTCCGCCGCCGACCAGGCCTATCACACGGTGGCCGTCGGAGCGGGCGACAGCCTCGTCGTCGGCGGGACGTCGAGCCTGGGGATCGGGCCGACGTTCATGGCGGCGCGCTTCGACAGCGAGGGGGCCGTCGATCCGGGCTTCGGCGGGGCCGGCGTCGCGCTGCTCGGCCCCACGCCGTTCAACGACAGCGGGCTCGCCCTCCAGCAGGACGGCAAGCCGGTGCTCTCGGGGAAGCGCCTCGACGGCGTGAACGGCCTCGCGTTCGCCCGCTTCACGGCCGATGGATTGTCCGACGCGACCTTCGGAGCCGGCGGGCTGGTCGACCCTCAGGACGTCAATTACGAGTCCACCCATGACGTGGCGCTGGCGGCGGACGGCAAGCTGCTCGGCGTGACGACCAGCGGCACGGTGGCGTCGGGCCTGGTCGCGGCGATCCTCCGCCGCCTGCAGGACGGCAGCCCCGACCCGGGGTTCGGCGCCGCGGGCAAGGTGCTCTTCGACAGCGGCAGCATCCCCAGCTACCTGAGGGCGGTCGCCGTGCAGCGCGACGGCCGGATCGTCGCCGCGGGGAGCCGCGGGAGCGCGGACCTGATGGTCGTGCGCGTGTGGGATTGAGCGCCGCCCCCGCGGGGATCTCTATCGATAGAGCCGGTTCGCGTACTCGATGAGCAGCGCCTCCCGCAGCTCGGGGGGCAGCGCGCTCAGGATCTCGTTGATCTCCGCCATCCTCTCCGGCAGCGAGGAGCCCCCGAGGCCCAGCGCGCCCATCATCTGCTCGAACCCGTCGCCGCGCAGATCGGCGGGGCGCAGGGCGGAGGCGGCCTCCACGACCGCCGCGACGAGCGGGCTCCTCGGGACCGCGGCGGCCGCCGTGACCGAATCGCGGAGGTCCCCGAGGAACGCGTCCACCCAGGCGAGCGCCTTGGGGTTGATCGACAGGTGCAGGTTGGCCGGCGTCGGAGGGCAGGCGAGCTGCGGCTGGACGTACCAGCCGCGCGCCTTCATCTCGTCGGCGATGACGAACACGCTCGGTCCACCGCTCGCGCTCGCGAAGGCGACGAGGTTGGAGTCGGGATCGCCGAGCACGTGGAGGCCGGGGGTGGCCCGGATGCCCGCGATCACCCGATCCGTCGCCTCCGCCATCTTCCGGGCGAGATCGAGGTAGCCCCGCTGGCCGAGGAACCGCATCGTGGCCCACGCCGCGGCCAGCGGCCCGGCCGACTTGGTGCTCTGCACGGTCGTGTTGATGATCGTGTAGCCGCTCCAGCTCGCGCACGCGTAGATCTGGTGCCGCCGGATGGCTGGATCATTGAAGAGGAGCACGCTCGCGCCCTTGGCGGCGAAGCCGTATTTATGGAGATCCACCGACAGCGAGGTGACGCCGGGGACCGACAGATCGAAATCGGGGACGGGGCGCCCGAGCTCCCGGAAGAGGGGCAGGAGCACGCCGCCGATGCACGCGTCGACGTGCAGGAGCACGCCGCGCTCCGCGGCGAGGCGGCCGAGCTCCGGGATGGGATCCACGACGCCGTGCGCGTACGAGGGCGCGGATCCGACGATCAGCGCCGTGTCCTCGGTGATCGCCCGCGCCATGGCCTCGACGTCGGCCCGGTGGTCGCTCGCGCGCTCCGGCACGAGGACCGGCTTCACCGCGAGGTAATGGCAGGCCTTCTGGAAGGACGCGTGCGCCGTCCGCGGGAGCACCACCTCGGCCTGCCGGCCCGGGCGCCGCTCCAGGAACCAGTCGCGCGCCGTCTTGACGGCGAGGATCAGGCTCTCGGTCCCGCCGCTCGTGAAGCTGCCGACCGCGCGCTCGCCGCCGCCCACGTGGTGGGAGACCATGCGGACGACCTCCCGCTCGAGCCGCAGCGCGCTCGGGAACGTCGTCGGATCCAGGCCGTTCTCGGAGAGGAAGCTCGAGAACGCGTCCTTGCAGACCGCCTCCGCCTCCGGCCCGGCGTCATAGACGTACGCCCACGCGCGCCCGCTCCGCCAGTCGACGTCGCCGGCGCGGATCTCGGAGAGCGCCGCGAAGACCTCCTCGCGGGAGAGGCCATGCTCGGGAATTCTCATGTCGTCCTCCGGGCCCTCACCCGAGGAGCGCCCATGCGATGGCGCCGCCGGCGACCATCATGATCACGAGGGCGACGACCGCCGAGATGATGATCGCCGCGGCGATCCCCCGCTTCGCGGCCTGCTCCACCGAGGCGCCGATCATGTGGGGCGCGGCGCCCTGCGGATAGGGCACGTTCGGCGGCGCGCCGTATTGATAAGGCACCACCGGATTGGCCGGCGGCGCGAGGCCGCGCGCCTGGAATTGCTGGTTCAGCATCTGGTTCACGAGCGCGGCGTGCTCCGCGGCCCGGGCGTGGTGCGGCAGCGCCGTGCCGCAGTAGCGGCAGTTCGTGCCGCGCAGATCGTCGACCCCGAGGTTCGCACCGCAATGGGCGCAGCGCTGGAGCGGCCCTTGCTGGCTCATGCTTTCCGCACGTACTGGGCCGGGATCCATTGCTGGGACCCGTTCTGGAACTGCACCTGGTATTGATCGGGCGCGGCCTGGAGGACCTGGCCCGGGTAGGAGTTGCCGTCCGACCAGGCGACCATCACCCGCGAGCCCGCGGTGATGCCGCCGCTCATGAAGGCGCCGACCTGGCCCATCGCGAAGCCCATCGGGTTCGCCTGGATCGCCGCCTGCGCCGCGAGCTGCTGCTGCATCATCGGGTTGTTCATGGCCTGGGCCATGGCGGCGTCCATGCCCGTCGCGCCCGGGGTGTGGAGCGCGGCCTGCATGTACGCCGGCTGCGCCGCGGGCGCCGAGCCCGCCACGCGCGTGATCTGCACCCGGCGCGGCGGGCCGCCGGCGCGGAAGCGCGCCTCCTCCTGGCCGACGTAGCCGTGGTGCCCCGCGTATTGCCCCATGTTCTGGGCCATGGTGTTGTTCCATTGCCCCGCCGCCTCGGTCCAGTCCGATTGCGAGAGGCCGCACGCGCCCATGGCGCCCTCGAAGCCGATGACCTTGATGACGGCGCTCACGTGCACGAAGTCCTCGTAGCTCAGGCTCGCCGCGCCGCCCTTCCGCCGCGCGAGCGCCGCCTGGTACATCGGCATGTACGCCATGGCCACGCGCCCCATGAGCGACATGTCCTGCATGCGGGCCGTCCACCCGGTCTTCGCGGCCTCCCAGTCCGCCTCCCGGACGCCCTCCGCGGCGAGCACGCGCCGCACGGCCTCCGGGTCGTTGTTCGTGCCGTCCAGCGCGGCGCCCAGGTCGGCGTAGCGCTCGAGGGAGATGCCCTGGATGGGCTGCATGACAGGGTCCATGGGACACCTATACACGCTTCACGCGCGCGCCGCGCGGCAGAGATGGAACGCCCGCGCGCGGGCGTCGATCGCTGCCCGCCGCGGAGGCGGGCGCCGGCCCAGCTCGGCTCCTTCAAGTCGGCCTGGAGCAGGCCGTTCACGAGCGGCCTGGCCTTCGGCTGCGCTACCGAGCTTCCTGCGGCGCGGCGCTCTGCGGCGCTGCGCCCTGTTGCGGCGCTGCGCCCTGTTGCGGCGCGGCGCCCTGCTGCGGCGCTGCGCCCTGTTGCGGCGCGGCGCCCTGCT
>CAYQYG010000181.1:0-16211 GCA_964421485.1 uncultured Polyangiaceae bacterium
CCGCCGCGGACGGCGAGCGCGCCGCCGAGGCCAGCTCGACGCTCGGCGCTCCGGGGCGCCTGCCGGCGAGACCCCAGCGCGCCGCCGGCGCGCTCGTGATCCTCGTCGGCGGCGCGCTTGCCGCGTATATCGGCCGCGCCGATCGGAGCCTGCTCACGTTCTTCCCGGACGAGGAGCCGGCCCGCGGCCAGCGCATGGCGGCCGTCGCGCGCGCGCTCGCGGCCCTCGTCGATCAGGGCCGCCGCCGCACGCTGCTGATCGGCCGCATTGACGGCGAGGATCCCGAGCGCTCCCCGCTCGGCCCGCACCTCGCCGCCGCCGGATTCACCGCGACGATCCGTGGCTATCACCGCCGCGCCCCGTCGAGGCACGCCTGAGCGGCGCCGCGCCTGCCAGTCGCTGCCTCGATCCTGATCCGAGCCCATCGTGCCGGCGCACCCTGTGCCAGATCGCACAGCCGCCAGGAGGACATTGCCAGGTCGCGGGCCGGATCAGCGGCGGGTCGGCGGTCGGATCTTGATGGGGGGTTTCGAGGAGGAAGAGCCGGTCGGCGTGGTCGTCGGCGTGGTCGTCGGCGTCGTGGTCGGCGTGGTCGTCGGCGTCGTGGTCGGCGTGGTCGTCGGCGTCGTGGTCGGCGTGGTCGTCGGAGCCGATGAAGGCTTGGGCTGCGCGCTCGACGAGGAGCTGGGCACCGGCGCGGAGCTCGTCGATCTGGGTCGAGGCTGCGTGGCCTTCGGGGGCGTGGTGGGCGCGGCGGGGTCCCCTGCGTTTGCGGCCCCCGGCTCGTCGGCCGGCGGGTCCCCACCCACATTGGCGGGCGCCGGCACCTCGATGGTCGGCGCCGGCTTCTCGTCCGACGAGCCGCCGAGCCCCCTCACGACGAAGATGGTGGTCGTCACCCCGCCGATGAGCAGAAAGGCGCCGATCCCGATCACCGCGAGCGAGGCGCCCCCTGTCCGGCCCCCACCGCGCGCCGGCGTCACCGGCGACGGCGGCGGCGGGATCGCCGCGGCCCCCGGCGGAGCGTAGGCCGGCGGGGCGTACGCCGCCGGCGCGGCAGGCTGCGGCGCAGCGTACGGAGCGGGTTGCGGCGCAGCGTACGGAGCGGGTTGCGGCGCAGCATACGGAGCGGGTTGCGGCGCAGCATACGGAGCGGGTTGCGGCGCAGCGTACGGAGCCGAGGCAGGCAGCGGCGCAGCGGGCGGCGGCGCAACGTAAGGCGCGGGCGCGGCCACCGGAGCGTAGGGCGCGGGCGCGCCCGGCGGCGCGAGGGCCGGCAGAGCGCCGGGGGCGACCGGATCATCGACGAGGGTCGGCAGGACGCCGCCCGAGCCAGCGGGAGCGGAGGCAGGCGGTGCCCCGGCGGCCGGCGGTGCCATCGGCGCAGCTCCCGCGGGAGCGGCCATGGGCGGGGCTCCGATCGCGAGCGGAGCCGCAGGCGCGCCGGCTGGAGCCGGGAAAGCTCCCGCGGGGATCTCGTCACCGAGGAGCGGAGGCTCGCCGGGCACGGTCAGGCCGGGGCCAAACGCGCCGGCGGGCGGCGCCGCCGGCCAGCCTGGGGGCGGGCCGCTGTGTTCGTTGCTCATCGCGCGGATGTTACCGCGGTCGCGGGCGTTTGCGCCCTCCTGACGCGCGATCCTAGTGCGGAATCAGGATCGGGATCTTTCCAGTATGGGTTCCCGACGGCCTCGGCTTGGGCGGCGTCGTCGTGCCCGAAGGCGGCGTGATCGGGATCGGGAACGGGAACGTCGACGGCAGCACGATCGGCGGCAACGTCGGGATGGTCGGCGGCGACGTCGGCGTGGTCGGCGGCGACGTCGGCGTGGTCGGCGGCGACGTCGGCGTGGTCGGCGGGGGCTTGGGCGGCTTCGTCGTGCCTGTGGGGCGCGGCGTGGTCGTCGCCGCCGGCACGGTCGGCTCCGTGGGCGCGGGGGGCTGCGGCTCCGAGGGGACAGTCACCGGAGGCGGGGGAGGTGGCGGACCCTGATCGGTCTGCTCCTCCGTCCGGCTGAGCTCGTGGGCCACGTAGACTCCGCCGACCGCCAGGCCCGAGATGCCCAGCGCGAGCAGCAGGATCAGCGCCAGCGGCGGCCCCGATTTCCCGGCCCGCCTCGGCTCGGCGCCCGGCATCGGCGAGGCTGACACCGTCGCGGGCAGCGGGTCCATCGGCGCCGTCCCGGCATAGTGGTGCGCGGGCGCGACCTGCGCCGGAGCAGGCCCGGGCGCCTCGGCGAACAGCGGGATCCCCATCGCGGTCCCGCCGGGCCGGGGCGACATCTCGATCGGCTGCGCCGCCTCCGTGCTCCCGCCGCGCGCGCCGTTCGGCGCCACGTACGGCGCGGCGCTCACCGTCGGCGGCAGCCCGGCTGCCTCGACCGGCGCCGCGATCGCCGGCGCAGGCGTCATCTGCGGCTCGGGCGTCGCCTGCGGCTCCGAGGCCGACGCGCCGGACGCGAACCCGCCGAGCGGCGTGTGCGCCGGCGCGGGGGCCGCAGCCGGCGAGCCCTCCTCCTCGGGCGGGATCGTCTTCGGCACCGCGCGCGGCTCGTCCGCGGCGGCCGCGGGGAACGCCGCAGCCGGCGCGGGGGCCTCGTCGGGCGCGGGGCTCGTCCCGGCCGACGTCGGCGGCACCGCGGCAGGCGCCGGCGCGGCGGGCGTCGCCGCGCGCGGCTCGCTCGTACCGGGCGGCACCGGCGTCACCACCGACGGCGCGCGCGCCGCCTTCGCGAACGGCTCGATCGCCTCGCGCAGCTCCGCCACGGTCGAGAACCGGTCCTTCGGCTGCGCCTCCATCGCCCGGTGCACCGCCGCGCAGAGCTCCGGCGCGAGCCCTGGGGCGAGGTCCGAGAGCTTCGAGATCTGCCCCGACAGATAGGCCGCCGCGATCTGGTGCGGCTCGTCGCCGCCCACCGGCCTGCGGCCCGCGAGCATCTCGAAGATCATCACGCCCAGCGAGAAGATGTCCGCGCGCGCGTCGACCGCGTCCGCCGAGTAGGCCTGCTCCGGCGCCATGTACTCGGGTGTGCCCATGATCACCCCGGGCCGGGTCAGCCCCCGATCGAGCTGCCCCGTCACCCGCAGCTTCGCGATCCCGAAGTCGAGCAGCTTGAGCAGCGGCTCGCCCTTGGGCGTCTTCGTGATGATCACGTTGTCGGGCTTCAGATCGCGATGCACGACGCCCGCGCGGTGGGCCGCCTCGACGCCCTCGATCATCTGCATCGCGTACTCGAGCGCGTCCGCGTGCGAGAGGCGCACCCCGGCGCGGTAGAGGTCCTCGTACAGCGTCTGGAGCGTGCGGCCCTCCAGGTACTCCATCACGATGAACGCGAGCCCGCCGCTCGACTGATCGACGTCCGTCACGCGGACCACGTGCGGGCTCTGGATCTGCGCGGAGACGCGCGCCTCCTGGAGGAAGCGCTGCACGAGGCCCGACCGGCGCGTCAGCTCCGGGTGCAGGAACTTGAGCGCGACCGTCGTGCCCAAGACCTCGTGGCGGGCCTCGTAGACGCTGCCCATGCCTCCGTCCCCGATGAGGCGGATGAGGCGGTACTTGTTGTTGATGACCTGGCCTACCTGCGGGCGCATCGGATTCCGTGGGGGGAGGTGGACGTCCTGGGAGAGTGGCACAGCCTGGTAGACGAGCGTCAGCCCAATTCGTGTGATCGAAGCCGCGATCTCTCCAGGCCCGGCGTGAGCCGCATGGCAAGGGGCCCCGGAGCCGGGAGCCCCTGGAGCTTCGCCCCTTGGAGGGTGACCGCCCTCCGGCGGGGGACCTGGAGGAACGGCGCGCGGCGCCGGTGCCTTGCAGGTCGCAGGTCCTTTTTACCGCGGATCGGGCGGTGCTGACGCGGCGTGTCGGTCGATCTCACCTTCCGGGGCCAGAGCAGCCGCGGTAGGCCGTCCACATGGTGCGTTCCGCGATCCTGGGCGTGGGGCATTACGTCCCGACAAAGGTGGTGACGAACGACGACCTTTCCCGGCTGATGCCCACCACCGACGAATGGATCCAGCAGCGGACGGGCATCAAGGAGCGCCGGTTCATCGAGCAGGACGGGATCGGCGCGAGCGATCTCGCGGTGCCGGCCTGCAAGATGGCGCTCGAGCGGGCGGGCCGGAGCCCCGCGGACGTGGACATGATCGTGTTCGCCACGCTCAGCCCCGACGTGGGCTTCCCCGGCTCGGGCTGCCTCCTCGGCGACAAGCTGGGCCTGCCCGGCGTGCCGGCGCTGGACGTCCGGAACCAGTGCTCTGGCTTCCTTTACGGCCTCAGCATCGCGGACGCGTGGGTGCGCGCGGGCGTGTACCGGAACGTGCTCGTGGTCGGCTCGGAGGTGCACTCGACCGGGCTCGACTTCACCGAGCGGGGGCGCGACGTGGCCGTGCTCTTCGGGGACGGCGCGGGCGCGGCGCTCGTGGGGGAGAGCCCGAGCCCGGCGCGCGGCGTGCTCTCGCTGAGCCTGCACGCCGACGGCTCGGGCGCGCGCGATCTCTGGCTGCCCGCGCCGGCGTCGATGCGCTTGCCCGCGCGGATCACGCACGAGATGCTCGATCGCGGCGATCAGTTCCCCAAGATGAACGGCAAGCAGGTCTTCCGGTGGGCCACCGAGAAGATGCCCGAGGTCTCGCTGGAGGCGCTGCGCAGGGCCGACCTGTCGGTCGGGGACGTGGACCTGTTCGTCCCGCACCAGGCGAACATGCGCATCAACCAGCTCGTCGCGAGCAAGCTCGGGCTGCCTGAGGCCAAGGTGGTGCACAACATCCAGCGCTACGGGAACACCACGGCGGCGACCATCCCGCTCGCGCTGAGCGAGGCGTTCGCGGAGGGCAAGCTCCCCGAGGGGGCCAACGTGCTGCTCGCGGCGTTCGGCAGCGGGTACACGTGGGGGGCGGCGGTCGTCCGGTTCTGAGGTCGACGGAGGCGACCGGGGCGCGCTAACGTCCGGCGCATGCTCGCCCCGCCGCTGCTCGACGCCCTGATCGATCGCGCCCTCGACGAGGACCTCGCCGGGGGCGATCTGACCACCGAGGCCTGCGTGGACGCCGCCGCGCTGGCGACCGGCAAGGCCGTCGCGCGCAGGCCCCTCGTCGCGTGCGGCGGCACGGTGTTCCTGCGCGTGTTCGAGCGGCTCGATCCGACGGCGCGCGGGGAGATCCACGTGGAGGACGGCGTCTCGGTGGAGCCGGGCGCCGTGCTCTGGTCGGTGCGGGGGCGCGCGCGGGCGCTGCTCGGCGGCGAGCGGACGGCGCTCAACCTGGCGCAGCGGATGAGCGGCGTCGCGACCGAGGCGCGGCGGTACGCGGAGGCGCTGCCGCCGGGATCGACGGCGCGGATCACCGACACGCGGAAGACCACGCCGGGGCTCAGGGCGCTCGAGCGCTACGCGGTGCGCGTCGGCGGCGCGCACAACCACCGGGACAGCCTGGGCAGCGCGGTGATGATCAAGGACAACCACATCGTCGCGGCGCGCGGGATCACGACCGCGATCGCGCGGGCGCGGCTGCGGGCGCCGCACACCTCGCGGATCGAGGTCGAGGTCGCCTCGCTGCCGGAGCTCGACGAGGCGCTCGCCGCCGGGGCGGACATCGTCATGCTCGACAACTTCTCGATGGAGGACGTCCGGACGGCGGTCGCGCGCGCGCGGGCGGCCGCGCGCGGGCGGCCGCTGCTCGAGGTCTCGGGCGGGATCACGCTCGAGCGGATCGCCGAGCTGGCCGGGGCCGGCGTCGACGTCATCAGCGTCGGGGCGCTGACCCACTCGGCGAAGGCGGCGGACATCGCGCTGGACCTGTCGCTGTGACCGGGCTCGACGCCGCCGCGATCGAGCGCGCGCTCGCGCGCCGCGGCGCCGCCGTCGGCCGGCCGCTCTCGGTCGTGGCGGAGACGGGATCGACGAACGAGGACGCCCGGCGCGCGGCGGCCGGGGGCGCGCCGCACGGGGCGGTGTTCCTCGCGGACGCGCAGACGGCCGGCCGCGGGCGGGGCGGGCACCGGTGGCACTCGCCGCCGGGCGAGAACCTCTACCTCTCGGTGGTGCTGCGGCCGGCGATCCCGGCGATCGCGGTCGCGCCGATCACGCTCGCGCTGGGCGTCGCGGTCGCGCGGGTGGCCGAGCGCGCGCTCGCCGGCCTGACGTCCGGCGCCCCGGGTCGCGCTCCGCGCCGCGCGCCCTCCGCCCCGGGCCCCGGGCCCGCCCAGGTGCGGCTCAAGTGGCCGAACGACGTGCTCGCCGGCGGCCGCAAGCTGGCCGGCCTGCTCGTCGAGGGGCAGCTCCGAGGGGACGCGGTGCAGGCGCTCGTCGCGGGCGTCGGGCTCAACGTGGGCGCGTGGAGCTTCCCCGACGAGATCGCGGAGCGGGCGACGTCGCTCGCGCTGCTCGGCGCCCGGGAGCTCGGCCGCGAGGCGCTCGCCGCCGAGCTGATCGCCGCGATCGGCGACGCCGCGGCGCGCTTCGAGGCGGGCCGGCTCGCGCCGTTCGGGGCCGATCTCGACCGGCTCGACGCCCTGCGCGGCCGGCGCGTCACGGTCGGCGAGGTCGCGGGCGTGGCGGCCGGGATCGACGGCGAGGGCCGGCTGCTCGTCCGTGACGACGGCGGCGCGCTCCGCGCCGTGGTCGCGGGCGAGGTCAGCGTCCTGCCCGGCTGAGCTTGGTCACCGCCGCGCGCGCTTGCGCCACGCGCGCCGCGGTGGCCATCCTCCGCGCTCGCCGTGAAGGAAGATACCCTCGTCGTCCACGAGATCTACGCGAGCGTGCAGGGCGAGTCGTCCTTCGTCGGCCTGCCCTGCACCTTCGTGCGGCTGACCGGCTGCAACCTGCGCTGCGTCTGGTGCGACACCGCGCAGGCGTTCCACGGCGGCGAGCGCATGCGCCGGGCCGACGTGCTCGCGGCCGCGCTCGCGCATGGCACGCCGCTCGTGGAGCTCACCGGCGGCGAGCCGCTGCTCCAGCCGGGCGCGATCCCGCTGCTCGCCGAGCTCTGCGACGCCGGCCGCACCGTCCTCGTGGAGACGAGCGGCGAGGCCGACGTGTCGCGCGTCGACCCCCGCGTGCACAGGATCATGGACCTCAAGGCCCCCGGCTCGGGCGAGGTCCGGAGGAACCGCTGGTCGAACCTCGAGCACCTGACCCCGCGCGACGAGATCAAGTTCGTGCTGGCGGATCGCGCCGACTACGAGTGGATGCGCGCCGTGATCGAGGAGCGCGGCCTCGACGCGCTGGGCCCGGCGCTGCTCGCCTCGCCGGTGTGGGGCCGCCTCGCGCCCGCGGATCTGGTCCGCTGGGTGCTGGAGGACGCCCTGCGCGTCCGCGTCCAGGTGCAGCTCCACAAGGTGATCTGGGGCGCGGAGGCGCAGGGGGTGTGAGTCAGCGATCGCCGCGCATGAACTGCTCGAAGACCTCCACGTCGCGCGGCGAGCCGAGGATGAGCGGCACCCGCTCGTGGAGCGAGCGCGGCACGATGTCGAGGATGCGCTCGCTGCCCGTCGACGCCCGCCCGCCGGCCGCCTCGAAGACGAACGCGAACGGGTTCGCCTCGTAGAGCAGCCGGAGCTTGCCGCTCGCGCTCTTCCTGTCGGCCGGGTACGCGAAGATGCCGCCCTTGAGCAAGGTCCGGTGGGCGTCCGCGACCAGCGAGCCGACGTAGCGCGACCCGTACGGCCGGCCCTCGGCCTTGTTCTCCTCCTTGACCCACGCGTTCCAGCGGCGCACCTCGTCGGTCCATCGCGCGGAGTTCCCCTCGTTGATCGAGTAGGTCGAGCCGCGCTCCGGGATCCGGATGTTCTCGTGCGACAGGAAGAACTCCCCCACCGTCGGGTCGTACGTGAACCCGTGCACGCCGCCGTCCACGCCGGTGCTGATCACCAGCATCGTCGACGAGCCGTAGAGCACGTAGCCGGCCGCGAGCAGGTCGCGCCCGGGCCGCAGGAAGTCCGACGGCTCGGCGCCGACCGTGGCGTCGCTCTTCCGGAGCACGCCGAAGATCGTGCCGATCGAGATGTTCACGTCGATATTCGAGGAGCCGTCGAGCGGATCCATCACGACGACGTACTTCGCCCTCGGATCCATCGAGAGCACGCGGATCTCCTCGAGCTCCTCGCTCGCGACGGCCGCGCAGTGCCCCCGCCGCCCGAGCGCGCTGAGCAGCGTCTCGTTCGCGACCTCGTCGAGCTTCTGCACCTGCTCGCCCTGCACGTTGGTGTCCCCGGTGTAGCCGAGCACGTTGGCGAGCCCGGCCCGCCGCACCTTCGCGGTGACGAGCTTGGCCGCGAGCCCGATCTGGTTGAGCAGCGAGGTGAACGCGCCCGTCGCGGCCGGGAACCCGAGCATCCCCTCCAGGATGTACGTCTCGAGCGTGATGCCCACGCGCGACGTCGCAGGGGGCGGGTTCCAGCTCGTGGCCGGTTGTTCCGTTGTGACAGCCATCATGCCTCCACGTGGGTGAGCGGGGCGCCGCGGCGCCACCGCAGGCGATCCGCGCGTTCCGGCCGCTCCCAGGTGGAACGATGGTGCTCCGGGTCGCCTGGCGGCGCCCTTCGCCCCAAGCCCCCTCCGGCGGGATGGCGGGCGCGATCGCGGTGGAGAATTGCGTATCCGCTGGCCGCGCACAACTGCCGCGGCGGCCCGGACCCAGACCCTTTGGCGGCGGCCGTTCGGGCCGCACGCGACCATCTCGAGCCCGTGGCCCACGTTGAGTGTTGGGTCGGCGCCGAAGGCGGGCTATGCCTCCCCGGCCGACAGACGGAGAACCAACTCGACGGAGTCATCCATGGCGCTCACTGACCGCGTAAAGCAGATCCTCTCCTGGTACGCGTCCGACAACCCCGGCACGCTGACGAACCTCGCGCGGCTCCTCCACCACGGCTCGCTCGCGGGGACCGGCAAGCTCGTCATCCTGCCGGTGGACCAGGGCTTCGAGCACGGCCCGGTGCGCTCGTTCGCACCGAACCCGGACGCCTACGACCCCGACTACCACTTCCAGCTCGCGGTCGACGCCGGCTGCAACGCCTACGCGGCCCCGCTCGGCTCGCTCGAGGCCGCCGCGGCGAAGTTCGCCGGCCAGGTGCCGCTGATCCTCAAGCTCAACAACAGCGACACCCTCGCCAAGATGGAGCAGCCCATCTCGGCCCTCACCGGCTCGGTCGAGGACGCCCTCCGCCTCGGCTGCGTGGGCGTCGGCTACACGATCTACCCCGGCTCGGGCGCGCGGAACCGCATGTACGAGGACCTCCGCGAGATCACGATCGAGGCCAAGCGCAAGGGCCTCGTCGTCGTGGTCTGGAGCTACCCGCGCGGCGCGGGCATCTCGAAGGCCGGCGAGACGGGGATCGACGTCTGCTGCTACGCCGCGACGATCGCCGCGCAGCTCGGCGCCCACGTCATCAAGGTCAAGCCCCCCTCGGCCCATATCGAGCAGGAGGAGGCGAAGAAGGTCTACGAGAAGCACCCGGTCCCGCTGGGCACCCTGGCCGAGCGCGTCCGCCACGTCGTCCAGGCGACCTTCAATGGCAAGCGCGTCGTCATCTTCTCGGGCGGCGAGGCGAAGGGGACCGACGCCGTGCTCGCCGAGGTCCGCGAGCTCGCGGCCGGCGGCTCGTTCGGCTCGATCATGGGCCGCAACGCGTTCCAGCGGCCGCGCGCCGACGCGCTCAAGCTGCTGGCCGACGTGATGCAGATCTACCGCTCCGCCTGATCCGTCCCTATATGGCGCGCGCGGCCGCTGCGGCGGCCCACGCCGCACCGCGCCAGCCCTCGCGCCGCAGCAGCGGCGGACGACCGCCGGAGCGCCGCGAACCCCCAGAAAAAGGCTCACGGAGCGCCGCACGGCGCCCCCGCCGCCCCCGCCCGCCCGCGACAAAGCTCGTTCACGGGATGGGCTTGTCGTGGTTAGATGCCGCGCCCCGAACCCTTCCCCCTCACGATCTGGGCCCAGGAGAACGCATGCCGATCAAAGTGAACATCGCCGCCTCTGACCCGCTGAGCGCCGCCGTCGACGTCGTCGTGATCGGCGTGCTCGAGGGCGCGTCGCCGGGCGAGGGAGTCCTCGCGCAGCTCGCGGCCGCGCTCGGCGAGGTGGTGTCGAAGCAGCTCAAGC
Source organism: uncultured Polyangiaceae bacterium (assembly GCA_964421485.1). Lineage (GTDB taxonomy): Bacteria > Myxococcota_A > Polyangia > Polyangiales > Polyangiaceae > CAYQYG01. Next base: position 10,090 of record CAYQYG010000181.1, read on the forward strand.
GCGACGATTTCACCGGGAAGAAGGACCAGAGCACCGAGTTCGTGACGAACGGCGCGCTCAAGCCGGCGCGCGTGCTGCTGAACGGCCTGGGCAAGGGGCCTGTCACCGACGTCGATTGCCGCCTGCTGGCCGCGAAGGGGGCGCGGTTCGCGAACGGCGTTCGGGCGCAGTCGATCGCGGTCGCCGTCCCGGAGGGGGTCCAGGGCGGCGAGCGCGCGGCGGCCGAGGGGCTCGTGCTCGGCGCCTACCGCTTCACCCGCTACCTGACCGGCGATCGCCTCCCGAAGGTCTCGCTGGAGCGCGGCACGGTGCTCACCACGGGGAGGGTGAGCAAGGCCGACCGGGACGCGGTCGCGCTTGGCCAGCGCGTCGGAGAGGCCGTGTGCGTCGCGCGCGACCTCATCAACGAGCCGCCGAACGAGCTCTACCCCGACGCGCTCGCCCGCGCCGCGGCCGACGTCTGCAAGGCGAACGGCCTCAAGATCACCATCCTCGACAAGGCGGCGCTGACGAAGCGCGGCATGAAGCTGATCCTCGCGGTGGGGCAGGGGAGCGCCCGCGAGCCGCGGCTCGTCCACATGGCCTACACGCCGCCCGGCAAGCCCAAGGCGAGGCTGGCCTTCGTCGGCAAGGGCCTCACCTTCGACAGCGGCGGCATCTGCATCAAGCCGGCCCCGGGCATGGAGGAGATGAAGGGCGACATGGGCGGCGCCGCCAACGTGATCGCCCTCATGGCGGCGGTCGCGGCGACGAGGCCGCCCGTCGAGGTCCACGGCATCATCGGCTGCGCCGAGAACATGCCCGACGGCGCCGCCTACCGGCCCGGCGACATCTTCGGCTCGCTCGACGGCAAGACCGTGGAGATCATCAACACCGACGCCGAGGGCCGGCTCGTGCTCGCCGACTGCCTCGCGTACGCGCGCAAGCTCGAGCCCGACCTCCTCCTCGACAACGCCACCCTGACGGGCGCGTGCGTGGTCGCCCTCGGCCCGACCGTCTCCGGCTTCTTCACGAACCGCGACGAGATCGCCGAGCGCATGCGCGCCGCCGCGAAGGCGTCCGGCGAGGCGATGTGGCACATGCCGCTCGTCGAGGACCTGCGCGAGGGCCTGAAGAGCGACTGGGCCGACCTCAAGCACACCGCCGACCGCTGGGGCGGCTCGATCACGGCCGCGCTCTTCCTGCGCGAGTTCGTCGGTGAGGTCCCGTGGATCCACGTCGACATCGCCGGCCCCTCGTCGGCCTCGAAGGCCTACGGCGTCCACGCCAAGGGCGGGACCGGCCACGGCGTGCTCACCTACCTCCGCCTGATCGAAGGCTTCACCCGATAGCGCCGTGCAGCTCCGCCGAAAGCTCGAGCGCGCGATGAGCCGCGCCGTCACCGACTTCGACATGATCGCCGACGGCGATCGGATCATGTGCGCGGTCTCGGGCGGCAAGGACAGCTACGCGATGCACGCGCTGCTGGTCGACCTCGCGCGCCGGGCTCCCGTCCGTTTCAGCGTCGTGGCGGTCAACATCGACCAGGGCCACCCCGGCTACCCGGGCCACCTCCTCCGGGACTACATGTCGGAGCGCGGCCACGACTTCGTGATGATCGCCGAGGACACCTACGCGATCGTCACGGAGAAGATCCCCGAGAACAAGACCTACTGCTCGCTCTGCTCCCGCCTCCGCCGCGGCATCCTCTACCGGCTCGCCCGCGAGCTCGGCTGCACGAAGATCGCGCTCGGCCACCACCGCGACGACGCGATCACCACGCTGCTCCTGAACCTCGTCTTCGCCGGCCAGCTCAAGGCCATGCCGCCGAAGCTCATCTCCGACGAGGGCGACAACGTGGTGATCCGGCCGCTCGTCTACTGCGCGGAGGACGACCTCGCCGCGTTCGCCGCCGAGGAGCGGTTCCCGATCATCCCCTGCGATCTCTGCGGCTCGCAGGAGAACCTGCAGCGCAAGGCCATGAGCCGCCTGCTCGCCGATCTCGACGCGCGCCACCCGGGCGCGCGGCAGAACATGCTCGCCGCGCTCCGCAACGTCCGGCCGAGCCACCTCCTCGATCGCGGCCTCTGGGAGCGGCTCGGCCTCGAGGTCGCCCGCGAGGGCGCCGCCGCCGCCGACGTCGCCGAGGGCGCGCCCGAGCTGATCGACGCGCAGCACCTCCTCCGGAGCATCGCCTAGCCGGCCAGGGCCCCGGCCCAGCCCCGACTCGCTCGTCGCTACTCTACTCTCGCCCCACAAGGACTCCATCAGCGTTCGCCCATGTCCGCCCCCCTCGCCACCACGAGCGACGACGCGCGCCGGCCCGACTCGGCGCCACCGCCCGGCGAGGGGCCCGGCGCCGATCCGCACCCGGGCGAAGGCGCCCGCCGCACCGAGCCCGGCGCGGCCGCCGCCCCCTCGACGCCCTCGATCCACGAGACCGCGCTCGCCCGCTTCGAGCGCGGCGTCCGCGAGGGCCGCGCCATCCAGGCGACCCTCGCCGCCCTGGCCGCCTGGACCATCACCGTCGCCCCCGCCGCCTTCGCCCGCGGCTCGCCGGCCTCTGCGCGCCTCCTCGCCGTGCTCGCCCTCCCCGCGGGCGCCGGCGCGCCGCTGCTCGCCGTCCTTCGCCGCAGGCTCGCGCGCCACATCGGCATCTCGGCCTTCCTCGCGCTCTCCACGCTCACCTGGCTGCTCGCGTCCCCTGCGATCCAGCCCGCGCGGCTCGACCCCATCCGCGCCGCCATCGGCGCCGTCGCCTGGGGCGTCTACGCCCTCTCCTGGCGTGACCGCTGGCCCACCGGCAAGGCGCCCGACCCCGACCCCGACGCCCCGCTCCTCCAGGCCCGCTCGCACCTCCCGCCGCTCGCCGCCCCGCTCGCCGGCCTCGGCGCCCTCGCCGGCCTCGCGCTGCTCCTCGTCGCCTGGCGCGTCCGCGACCCCGACCGCGCCCTCCTCGCCCAGGCCGTCGCCCTCGCCTGCGCCGTCGCGCTCACCACCGCGGCCGCCACCATCGCCGTCGCCCGCGGCCGCCGCCACCCATCCGCCTCGCGGCGCCTCACCCGCGAGGCGGTCCGGCCGCTCGTCGTCCTCGCCGCGTTCGCCGTCGCCGGCGCGGTCCTCATGATGCTCCGCTGACCCGCGCATCGCGGCCAGCGGGCGCTCGATCCGAGGTATGCTCCCCGCGTGTCCCGCGCCATCGACGCCTTCGCGATGTTGCTCCTCGCCGCGGCGGCCTCGGCCTTCGCGTTCGGCATCCACGCGCTGGGCAACCGCCAGGACTTCAAGGCCGTCTACCTGCTCGTGATCGGCGGCCTCGCGCTCCGGGCGTCGACCGAGATCCTCCGCCCGCGCGGGGGCAGCGCGTGATCCGGGGCCGCACGGCCCTCGCCGCCGCGGCGTGCCTCTCCGCGGCGTGCCGCGCGGACCCGTCGCCCGCGCCGCCCGCGCCGGCCGCCGCGCAGATGCCCGCCGGCGTCGTCGCCCGCGTCGGCGATCTCGACGTCACCGCCGACACCGTCGCCCGCGTCGCCGCCGCGCAGCGCATCCCCCTCGACCGCGCCCGCGACGCCGCGATCCGCGACGCGCTCCTCGCCGCCGGCGCGCGCGCCCGCGGCCTCCACGACGACCCCGCGCTCCGCGCCCAGATCCAGGCCGTGCTCGCGCGCCGCGTCCTCCGCCAGCTCCTCGACGACGCGCGCCGCGCCGGCCCCGTCACCGACGACGAGCTCCGCGCCCTCACCGAGCGCCACTGGATGGAGCTCGATCGTCCCGAGTCCTTCCGCACCGTGCACGCCGTCGTCCGCCTCGCCGCGGACGCCGACGCCGCGACCCGCGACCGCGCGCGCGCCGTCGCCGAGGCCATCCGCGCCGCCGCCGCCCCTGCGCGCGACGTCGCCCTCCGCACCCAGCCCCCTCCGCCCGCGCCGGGCCGCCCCCCCTCCGATCCTGCCGCCGACGCCTTCAAGGAGGCCGCGCGCGCCGTGCCCGCCGACGGCTTCGAGATTGTCGCCGAGATGCTCCCCGCCGTCACTGCGGCCGGCCGCGCGCTCGTCCCCGAGCGCCAGGACTTCGACCCCGCCTTCGCGCGCGGCGCCGCCGCCCTCGCCGCGCGCGGCGACCTCAGCCCACCTGTCACGTCCTCGTTCGGCGTGCACGTCATCCTGCTGCTCGAGCGCATCCCCCCCAGCATCCTCCCCGAGGACGAGCGCCGCCGCCTCGTCCACGACGAGGCCGTGAGCGATCGCGCCCGCGCCCTCCAGGCCCAGCTCCTCGCGACCCTCCGCCGCGAGCCCGCGCTCGAAGGCGGCGTCGACGCCCTCCTCTCGCTCGTCCGGATCGAGCCGTGAGCGCCCCCCGCTCAGCGCGCAGCAAGCGCGCGCGCCGCGCTGTCCGCGACCAGGCCCCCTCGACCTTCGCCGAGATCCTCGAGGCCCTGCTCGACGCGATCCCCGGCGCGCACGCCGCCGCGCTCGTCGACTTCGAGGGCGAGACCGTCGACTACGCCGGCGCGCTCGACCCCTTCGACCTCAAGGTCTCCGCCGCCCACTGGCAGCTCGTCCTCTCGCAGATCGCGGAGACCCGCCTCGGCTCCCCGCGCCAGCTCGTCATCCGCGCCCGCGCGAGGAGCTACATCGTCCGCCAGCTCCAGCCCGGCTACGCCGTCGTGCTCGTCCTGCACCCTCGCGCCGCGTTCGCCGCCTCCGGCCGCGCCCTCCAGGAAGCCGACGCGCGCCTCTGCGCCGAGGCCGGCTGGACCTCGCAGCGCGCCGAGACCCGCTGGTACGGCGTCGACGTCGAGACCGAGCCCACCGATCGCGCCCGCCCGGCCCGCCTCCGCGCCGCCGGCGCCTGGCAGCCCGTCGAGGTCATGGGCGCGATGGTCGGCCTCCCCCCGCGTGAGAAGGGCTTCCGCGTCCGCCTCCCCAGCGGCGCCGAGATGCTCCTCGTCCGCGAGCGCATGGGCCGCTGGTTCGCCGACGAGCGCATCGAGCGCTGAAGCGCGCGCTCACCGGGGCAGAGGCCGCGCCCGGTACCCCGCCCTGTACTTCTCCCGCCACGCGTCGTGGCACCCCTTGCATGCCGCCCTGGCTCCCGCGACATCTCCGCGCCGCGCCGCGGCCGCCCCATCGCTCGCGAACGTCGCCCACGAGGCCCAAGTCGCCTCCGGCGCGAGCCTCCCGGCCCGCTCGAGCCCCGCCGCCAGCGCCGCCCCATCGTTCGACGCCAGGGGCGTCGCCACGCTCGCCCGCATGAACGCCTGCATCGGGCAGGGCGCCTGCCCCGGGTTCCCGCACCCCCCCTGCTGCTCCACCCCCTCCGCGCGCGCCCCCAGCGTCGATCCCGCGATCACCGCGCACACCGCCGCGATCCAAGCCCGCCTCGCCACCGCACCGTATCCCATCGACGTCTCCCGGGATCCTTCCGGCGCGTCCTACGCCGACCGTCCCCGCTCGCTTCCCGTGCGGCCGCCCCCTCGAGCCCCGGCGGGCCCTTCTCCGGCCTTGCCGCAAGAATGCCCCCTTTGCCCCCTGCGCCGCCACGGCTGAGCAAGCCCGAGACGATCTTCCCCCGGCATGAATTTTTAGGGTTGACAACCCGACCCCCCCGAGTAGATTCCGCCCTCCCTGACGGCCACCTGGTGCTGCGGAACGGCGGCGCGAACAAGCGCCCCGAGCTGCCCACCTCGACCGTCCAGGCATCCGATCGGGCCGAGCACCGACCCACGCCGAGCAGCGTCAGCTGCGAAGCGCAGAGGTGAGGTGCGAGCGTTCGCGTCAGCAGCAACCAGGCGGCGCGACACAAAATCGACTCCGGCGGGTGACAAGGCGTTGACAGATTGAGCGGCTCGCTCTAAAGTCTCCGCCCTCGCTGGGACGACCCGATTCGGTCGTCCTCGCGACAAGCTGAGGAAAGGGACCAGGTGTTCAGCCCCTGGCAAGCCCTTCCGCTCGGTCCTTGAAAACTGGATTGTGTGCCTACGAAGTGACGTGGGTCCCTGAGGCGAGCGAACGCTTTGCGCGCAAGCGCAAGCGAGAGCTCGACCTCACACGTCAGGAGCAGCCGGCCGGCTTTAGCCGCCGACCGGCAAACAGGATTTAACTGGAGAGTTTGATCCTGGCTCAGAACGAACGTTAGCGGCG
>CAYQYG010000182.1:0-16206 GCA_964421485.1 uncultured Polyangiaceae bacterium
TCTACATCATCACCGAGGTCGGCTTCGGGGCGGTCGACGCCTTCGCCGAGATCGGGCTCGGGATGGCGAAGCGAGCTGCCTGGAGATCTTGGCCGTACGCCGGCGAGCCTCCTCTGGGGAGCTGGGAGGGGATGGGTGGAGGTGCTGAGCGACGTCCTTGTTGCGAAAGCCGTTGATGGCGTGCTCGCCGCGGAGCACCGCCTCGAACAGCGCGCAGTCGTCGCGGCTGATGGGCTGGAGCCTGGGCACGTGACGCCCCTTGACGTCGTGCGGTGTCGAAAGGCTGTCCAGCGCACGAACGGCTTCGGCCTGAGTGCTGCTCGTCACCAGGTGACCCAGCGCATCGAGCGTGAAGGCGCGGGCGCGGCGGTCGGCGGGGAGGTGCCGTGCTCGCGGACGCCGAGCGCGGCGGACCTCCTCCTCCGTGGCCGCCGTCTGGTGCCGGATCGCCGGCCAGCTCGCACCTGGGACAGGTCGGCGCCCCGCAAGGCCGCTACGCGCTGGCCGATGGATCGCCGAGGCGTGCCTGGATTACCATGGTCTGCCGGACGACTTTTCCGGGATTGACCCTCACCGGACGGAGCCCGCCGTGATCGAACCCTTCGCCGAAGACGTGTGGACCGTGGCTCGATCGCAGAGGTTCTGGGGCGTGGAGACCGGCACGCGGATGACCATCGTCCGCCTCGGCGATGGCGGGCTCTTCGTGCACTGCCCGGTCGCGCTCGACGGGGAGACGCGGCGCGCGGTGGACGCGCTCGGCCCCGTGCGCGCCGTCGTCGCGTCGAGCCTCTATCACCACCTCTGCGTGGGAGAATGGATGAAGGCGTATCCGGACGCGTCCTTCCACCCTTGCCCCGGGCTCGAGCGGAAGCGCGCGGATCTCCGCTGGGGGCCCGCGCTGGGCGACGCGCCCCGCGACGCGTGGGGCGGCGACCTCGACCAGGCGGCGTTCACGGCGCGGTTCGAGCGCGAGATCGTCTTCTTCCACAAGAAGACGCGCACGCTCGTCTGCGCGGATGCGTTGCTCAACCTCTCCGGGCACCCGTCCCGGTGGACGCGCCTCGTCGCCCTGCTCATGGCGAACACCGGGCCTGGCAAGGGGTACATCGAGCGCATCGCCGTCCAGGACTGGGCGCTCGGCCGGCGGCAGGTGCGCCGCATCCTCGAATGGGATATCGACGGCATCGTGCTCGCGCACGGCGCCCTCGTGCGGCGGGACGGCGCGCGCGCCTTTCGTGACGCGTACTCCTGGCTGTAGCCTCGCGGCTCGATCCGGCTCAGGGCGCCCCCGGGCGACGAGCGACGTGGGACGCGGCGGCTTCGGCGGCGGGCTTGGACGCAGCGGCTTCGGACGCGGCCGACAGCCGGCGCTGCTCGATCCCCGCTCGATCCCCGCTCGATCCCCGCTTGAAGGCCAGCAGAAGGGCTCCAGCTTGCCCCCTCGACCGGCGGGGAGTACGGTCGCTCGAGCGACCCCCATGTCCGACGCGAGAGCGAAATTTCGCAGGCTCACAGAGGTCTTTGACCCGATCTTCCGGCCCTACCAGGACGCGGCCGATGGACCGGGGTCGTCCTATGTGCCCGAGGCGCACGAGGGGTACCGCCACGAGCTCGAGGCGGCGCTCGACCTGAACGACAGCGCCAAGCTCCTCGTGGCCGGCCAGCCTGGGTGCGGCAAGACGACGTTGCTCCGCAGCGTGGCGGAGAGGCTGCGGCGCGAGGGGCGCATCGTGGCGTTCGTCGATCTCGAAGCGCAGACCGCCGTGCAGGATCTGGGCTCGGTGGAGATGTACCTGGCCGCGATGGCCGAGCTGCTCGCGGCGGCGAAGGGGGCGGGGGAGCCGCTCTCCACGGCGACGCTGGAAGCGTGCCGGAGCTGGCTCTCGCGGATCGAGAGCGACAGGGAGCCCCCGGCGGATCTGGACGCGATCGGGGCCGGTCTCCGGCGCCAGCTCGTCGCGGTGCGCGAGAGCCGCAGCCTGCGCGACGGACTGCGCATCCTCGTCAAGGAGAGCGGCGGCGATCCATTCGAGCTGCTCTGCCGGGTGCTGGAGGACCTCAGGGGCAAGCGCCCGGTAATCATCCTCGACGGCCTCGACAAGCTGCCTCCCGCGCGGGCGAGCGACACGTTCCTCGACGACAAGCGCAAGCCCATGGCGGAGGCGCCCGGCGCGGCCGTCCTCACGATCCCGCTCTCGATCGTGTACGAGCCGACGTACAACGTGCTCGCCGGGCGCTACATCAACGCGGGCAATGCCGTGCTCCCCGCGGTCCGGCTGTGGGACTTCGATCGCCTGACCGGCGCGCGCACCCGGTCCGAGAAGGGCGTCCAGATCATGCGGCGGATCGTCGACGCCCGGGTCGCCCCGATCGATCCGCACATCGCGATGCACGACGCCGTCGAGCGGGCGATCGTCGGCTCCGGCGGCAACCTCCGCGAGCTCGCCCGCCTCATGCAGGCGAGCGTGGTCAAGGCGTACGTCCGCGGAGGCAGCTTCATCGAGCTGCGGGACGTCGAGATCGCGATCGCGGATCAGCGGGAATCGTTCCGGCGGGCCTACGATCCTCGTTTCCTGCCCGTATTGAAGAGGGTCCGCCGCGAGTGCCAGCTCGACGAGGGAGGCGAGGTGAGCAAGCAGCTCCTTTATGGCCTCTGGGTGACCGAGTACCGGAATGGCTACGTCTGGTACAGCTTGCCCACCCCGGTGGAGCAGCTCCTCGACCATCTGGAGCGCGCGCCGCAATGACGGCGTGGCTCGAGGAGCTCCGCGCGCGCCTCCAGCTCGCGCCGCCGGGATCCGCGACGCTGCTGCTCGGCATCGTGGACACGGACGCTTCTCTGGGGGAGACCCGGCAGATCCTGATCGATCTGCTCCGGCAGACGCCGCTCGCCGTCGTGGATCTCGGTGTTGGCTCCACCGATGCCGGCCCGGGGCGCTGGGCCGAGCTGACCCGGAGCAGCCCGGCCGAGGCCTACGTGCTCGCGGCCGCCCCCTCTTCGCCGCTCAGCCTTCGCCCGATGGTGACGCTTTACAACGCCGAGCGGGAGCTCCTGCGGCAGCTCGCCGGGCCCGTGGTGCTGCTCGTGTCACGCGCGACGGAGCGGGCCATCCGCCAGCACTCGCCGGATTTCTTCACGTGGGCGGCGCAGAGCTACGAGATACCGGGACCACGCGATCTCGAGGCGCTGGCGAGGCGGCTCGGCGCGCGGACGGTGGGCGCGGAGCCGCCCGTGCCGGAGGAGGACCCGATTCGCTTCCTGCACGTCTCGGATGTCCATCTGCGCCCCGCGAAGCGGTACGAGCAAGATCGCGTCCTGCGCGGCCTGGTGGAGTTTCTGGAGCGAGATCGCGCTCAATTCCCGCTCGATCTCGTGTTCGTGACGGGCGACCTGGCGCAGGCGGGCAAGGCGGAGGAGTATGCGCTCGTCGTCGAGCTCCTGAAGAAGCTGATGAGCGTCACGGGCGTGACGCCGGAGCGGATGTTCGTCGTTCCGGGCAACCATGATGTCGATCGCGACGTCGGTCGCTGGCTCCTGCGCACGCTCGGCAAGGACGAGGAGGCGATAGCGTTCTTCGAGGACGCGCAGAGCCGCACCTTCCACCTGAAGAAGCTCGATGCCTATGCGACGAGCATGCGCGGGCTCCTCGGCGGGGGACGCCCGCTGGGTCTCGCGGTGGGCGAGGACGCGGTGGAGCTCGTGGAGGTGCGGGGTGCGCGCCTCGCGGTCGCGTCGTTCAACTCGGCGTGGTTCGCGCAGGGCGACGATGACCGCGGCAAGCTCTGGCTGGGCGAGCCCAGCGTGAACCGGGCGGGGCAGCGGGTCGCGGATCTCGAGGCCCCGTTCGCCGTGGCGCTCATGCACCACCCGCTCGACGAGCTGCACGAGATCGAGCGCGACGACGTGGGGCACTACATCGAGCGATCGTTCGACATGGTGCTGCGGGGGCATCTGCACAAGGACAAGACGCGGGCGATCGCGACCCAGCGGGGCGGGTACGTCGAGGTGGCCGGGCCGGCGGTCTATCAGGGGAGCCAGTGGCCGAACGGGTGCTTCCTCGGAGAGATAAGGCCGAACGCGAGGAAGGTGCGGCTCAGGCCCTATGCGTTCGCGTCGGGCGCGGACGGGTGGGTGCTCGATCCGAAGGTGTTCCCGGATGACGAGCAGGACGGGTATTGCCGTACGTTCTCGGTGCCGCAGAAGCGGCGGACCGGGAGCGCGATCACGCGGAGGCTCGAGCTGGCGGTGGAGGAGGCGGTCCGGACCGCGTCGCCTGCGCAGCAGCGGAAGATCGCGGAGCGGCTCAACGTGGTGGGGCCCGGGGAGGCGCTCGCGCCGGATCTCCTCCAGCAGACGGCCAAGCTGGCGCGCGCACACGCCGCAGATTCGGAGATCCTGCAGGACATCGTGACTCCGGAGGGGCTGGGGCAGATGGTGGGGCGCGCGATCGCCGACGACCTGAGGAACCAGGATCGTATCTCCAGGGACGATCCGGATTTCCTCCAGAAGGCCCTCCTGCGCGTCGCGCCGCATGTTCGCCGCGTCATACACGAAGCGGGCCTCGGTCGGCGGCCCGCAGAAGCGGTCACCTGGGCGCTCCACGCTGCGCTCGATGCGGTGCTCGATCGACCGGCGCCGGCGGTGATGAGCCCGGGGCTACCGGGCGGCAAGCGTCCGGACATCATGATCGGCTCTCTCGGCGAGCCTGTCGAGCGACTCGCAGTGATCGAGATCATGGCCTTGTCGCGCAAGTCTGTCATCAATCTCGGTCTGGCTCAGTTGGATGTGTATCTCGCCGTGACGCAGGCCGCCCACGGAGCCCTCGTTGTCTTCGACGTGCCCGTATCCACCGAGACGGAGCCCCGGCTTGAGCACGTCACCACACTCACCGGCCGCGACGTCCTTCTCCTCCGCCTCTGACACTCGGCGCGCCCCGTCACCCCCTTCCACCTCGGCCCCGCGGTCCTGCTCGAGCCTGCGCTCGGGCCGGTGATATGGACGCGGCTCAGCCGCGCAGGGTGCCGGTGATCGCGCGCTTCCGGCGCTCGAAGAGCTCGGCCATCCCGGCGACCAATGCGTCGATGACGTCGGCGGGGCCGCCGGCGAGGAACTCCTCCGGGGGCAGCTCGCCGGCGAAGAGCGCGTGGGCGCGGGGGAGCGCGCCGAGGATGCCGTCGAATCCGATGGCGTGCACGAGGAACACCGACAGCGGCGAGTTCTGGAGATCGTAATCGGACTCGCGCGTGCGGCCCTTGTCGAGCAGGTCGAAGACCTCCTCCTCGAGCGCGTCGGCGGGCTCGTGCGGGCGCGCCGGCCCGGGGAGGAGGTCGGAGAGGCGGCCGGCGGGCTCGCCGGCGGACGGGAGCTGGCCGAGCATCAGCGTCAGGGGCACGTCGGCGCCGAGGCGGCGGGAGAGCGCCTCGACGTAGGCCATCGTCACCAGCTTGCTCGCCAGGTAGAGCCGGCCCACGGCGAGGTTGTGCCGCGCCCGGCCGACCAGGCGCAGGTAGGCCTCCTCGTCGGGCTCGCCCTCGAAGCGGCGGAAGACGACCTCCGGGGCGAGCGACTCCAGGAACGCGGACGTCTTCTGGATCGAGGTGCGGTACTCCCGCGCGGTGTAGCTGCTCGGGTTCTTGAAATGCGGGTTGGTCTCGGGGAGCAGGCTCCAGGTGTTGTCGAGGAAGCGCGCGCTCGTGTCGCCGAACCCGCCGACGTCGCGGTTCGAGAGCCGCACGCTCCGCTTCACGGTCTCGAGGATCTCGGCCTCGTCGAGGCCGAGGCCGAAGCGCGCGCTCGCCGCGCGGAGCCGGTCGCGGAGCCGGTCGCTGGGGCTCTCGCCCCGCTCGGTCGGCCGCCGGAACGGGATCGTCGCCTCGATGCAGGCCACGACCTGCGCGAGGATCCGGAGCGGCACCCAGGGGCGCAGCGCCATGACGGCCACGATCGCGCTGAGCAGCTCGTTCTGCCCGCCGAACGGGGAGAGCTCCTGGCCCGGCGCGAAGCCGAAGATGTCGAGGATCGGCGCGATCTCCGCGCCCCCGGCGGGCAGGTCCGCGAGCTCCCGGAGCCGCAGGCGCTCGCCGACCTGCTGGATGAACGGGGTCAAAAAGCGCGCGAGGTTGAAGTGGATGCCGCGATCCACCTGCACGTACACGATGTCGTGAAAGAGGGCGGCGAGCACCTCGATCGCGTCGTCCTGGCCGCCGACCTCGAAGATGTGATCGGGCGAGTGGAAGTACCGCCACGGCCCCGTCATGGTCTGCACGATGAGCTCGGCGACGCCCTCGAGGCCCACGGGATCGGCCTTGATCTCGAGCCTCTCGAGCGCCCACAGGAGCTTCTCGAGGCAGTGACGCCGGTATTCATCGAGGCGCATCGACGCCGTCCATCTCCCGCGGGCGGCCCTGGCGGACGCCCGTCTGCTCCAAGGAACACGACCAGCATGACCCCCGTCAAGGGGCACGACCGGCGGACCGTCGGATCCCGGCGTCTCCGCCGCCGCCGCCGCGCCCATTGCCGTCTCCGTGGCCGCGCCTGCCTCCGTTTCCGCGTCCGTTTCCGCGTCCGTTTCCGCGTCCGTTTCCGCGTCCGTTTCCGCCTTCGTCGCCGTTCCCTTTCCCGCTCGCCCCTCGCGTTGGATAGCCTCGGGGCATGGCATCCCCCCCGAGAGTGCCGCCGCGCCCGTCACCGCAGCGCGACGTCGAGGCGGCCCCCGCCGACGCCGCCCCTGATTCGGTCGCGCCCGACTCGATGGACAGCCGCAAGACCCAGCCCTTCCTCGCCGTCGCGCCCCGGAGCGTCAACGTCGAGCTCGACCCGCTCGACAAGCTCGAGGCCGAGCAGCGCTACGAGGCCGCCGAGCAGCTCGGCGAGGGCGGCATGGGCGAGGTCCTCCTCTGCCGCGACCGCCAGATCGGCCGCGACGTCGCCATGAAGGTCATCCGCGCCGAGCACATGCAGAACCCCGAGGTCCGCGCCCGCTTCGAGCGCGAGGCCCGCGTCCAGGGCCAGCTCGAGCACCCGGCCGTCGTCCCCGTCTACGACCTCGGCATCCGCCCGGGCGGCGCCGCCTTCTTCACCATGAAGCGCGTCCGCGGCCTCACGCTCGAGGAGATCATCGACGGCCTCGCCACGGGCGACGGCGCCATCGCCTCGCGCTACTCCCTGCGCCGCCTCCTCGGCGCGTTCAGCAACGTCTGCCTCGCGATCGCCTACACCCACGCGCGCGGCGTCCTCCACCGCGACCTCAAGCCCGGCAACATCATGCTCGGCGAGTACGGCGAGGTCCACGTCCTCGACTGGGGCCTCGCCAAGATCATGACCACCGAGGAGGGCCTCGACGCGATCGCCACCGATCCCCGCTTCGCCACCAAGACCGCCATGGGCCAGATCCTCGGCACCCCCGGCTACATGGCCCCCGAGCAGCTCCAGGGCGACATCGAGTCCCAGGGCCCGCCGAGCGACGTCTACGCCCTCGGCGCGATCCTCTTCGAGCTGCTCACCCTGGAGCCCCTGCACGCCCGCCCCACCCTCGAGGCCGTCTTCAGCTCCACGCTCCGGGGCGCCGACGCCCGCGCCTCCGCGCGCGCCCCGCACCGGATCGTCCCGCCCGAGCTCGAGGCCGTCTGCGTCCGCGCCACGGCGACGCGCCCCGAGGACCGCTATTCCTCCGCCCTGGAGATGGTCGAGGCGATCGAGCGCTACCTCGACGGCGATCGCGACGTCGAGCGCCGCCGCGCGCTCGCCGCCGCCCACGCCGCCGCGGGCGCGCGCGCGGCCGAGCTCGTCGCGCTGGGCGGCGAGGACGGCCGCCTCGCCCGCGAGCGCGCGCTGGACGAGGTCCGCGCCGCGCTGGCCTTCGATCCGCGCCACCCCGGCGCGCTCGAGACCCTGATGGAGCTCCTGCTCACCGCGCCCACGGAGATGCCGCCCGAGGCCCGCCGCGAGCTCGAGGCCTCGCGCCGCCCGGTCGCCAGAGCCTCCCGCAGCACGACCGTGGTCGCCTACGCGATCTGGCTCGCCTTCATGCTGCTCGCGCTCGTGCTGCGCCCGAGGCTCCCGTATTACCCCGCGCTGGTCGGCGGCATGGCGCTCGCGCTGATCGGCGCCTACTGGTCAGCCCGCCGCCGCGCCGGCGTGCGCGCCGGGCTCGTGGTGCACGCGATCGCGGCGTGCACGATCGCGATCCTGAGCTATTTCATGGGCCCCTTCATCGTGGTCCCCGGCCTCGCGGCGATCCACGCGATCGGCTTCGTGGTGCAGGCGGATCGCCGCTATCACGGCTACGCGATCGCGACGGACCTGCTCGCCGTCTGCGCCCCGCCCGTGCTCCAGATGGCGCGCGTGCTGCCGCCCTCGTACTCGTTCCACGACGGCGCGATGACGGTGCTCCCCCGCATGACGAGCCTGCCGCCGCTCCTCACGCCCGCGTTCCTGATCCTGGTGAGCGCCGGCCTCGTCCTGGTGCCCACGCTGATGATCCGCCGCGTCCGCGCGAAGATGGAGGAGCTCGACGCGCGCCTCTTCATGCACGGCTGGAACCTCCGCCAGCTCGTCCCCGACGCCGCCCGCCGCGCCGCCCGGATGCCGGGCGCGCCGGACACCGGGATCCGCTGAGCGAGGGGGAGCGGGACACACACGGGGACGGCCACGGACACGGGAAACGGATACGGAAGCAGGAGCGGACGCGGAAGCAGGGGCGGACGTGGACACGGGAGCGGATTTCTTCTCGCTCACGCTCCCGTGGTAAGGTCGCAGCGATGCCGCTCTCGTCGTACGCAGTCGCACGCTATCGCTCGTTCGTGCGCCGGACGACCGTGGAGCTCCGCCCGCTGACGCTGCTCTTCGGCTACAACAGCGCCGGCAAGAGCGCCCTCCTGCGGGCGCTCCCGCTGCTCTCGGCGTCCTCGGGGGGCGCCGGCGTCGGCCCGCTCGCTCTCGACTCCGATGTCGCCCGCGGGGCCACCTACTCCGAGATCAGGTCGCGCTCGACTCCGCGCAACGACCTCGCCTTCGATGCCGCCTGGGACGACGACGAGCAGGCGTATGCGCGGTGGAGGTCCGGCTTCGCGCGGAGGACGAGAAGCGCCACGTGCTGATCAGCCCAGATGCCCACGAGGCATTCCAGCGGGGTGATTATGTCACGTTCGTGCGCCTGCGCGAGGACGAGATCGACAGGATCGAAGCCGAGCGATTCGAGCAGCTCTTGCGCAGGCTGTATCCGCCGGTGCGGACACTACGCCGCCGGCCAGAGGCTCAGACATTGGCTTCGAGCCATCAGGGGCATCGCTGTGCGACAGCGTGGGAGAATCAATCTCGAAGGGCCCGGCCCCCCTCGACGGACCTCAGCCATTCCCAGCCGAAGCGGCCCGGGCCCGTCGTGACGACGACCGGAGCCCCCGGCGCGAGCTGCTTGTACACGCCGTACGGGACCTCGAGCGCCACGGTCCGCTCGCCGGGCCGCCACGAATCCACGTCGAGATAATACGTGGTGCTGTTCTTCCCGGAGACCTTGTGCCGGCCGCGCACCGTCGTCGCGTGCGCCACGGGCGGCGCCTCGTCGAGCGCGCCGTTCAGCCCCGCGGCCAGCGCCGCGCCGAGCAGCGGCCAGCCGACCACCAGCACCCCGCCGCAGATCAGCAGCACGCGGAACGACGTGGAGCGCCCCCGGAGCACGACCCGGAGCACCGGCAGCGAGAGGAGCAGCGCGCCCAGGCCGAGCAGGATCCCCACCCAGATCGGGGCGGACGTGAGCGGATCGTACCGGGCGTGCGCCCAGGCATTGACGATCATGCCCGCGATCACGGTGGCCGCGGAGGCGCCCACGGCCGCCGCCGCGGCCCACCACATCGGCCCGGAGCGAGCGGGCCCCGAGAACTCGGGCAGCGCCCCGGCCACCTGCCGCATCAGCTCCGCGGCCCGGACCAGCCCCGCCTCGTCGAGCGACTCCGGGCTCTGCGTCTGGAACGTCGCGGAGAGGCGGCCGGCGCCGTCATTGATGAGGACCTCGCGGTAGCCGAGCTCGAGCAGCCCGAGCGCGCCCCGGCGCACGCGCTCGTCGGCGAGCACCTCGCGCACGTCGCCGTCGGGCGCGTCCGACTCCACGTACACCCGCGCGTCGAACTCCTCGTCCCCGGTCTGCACCTCGCGGTTGATGTCGAGGCGCTTGCCGAGGCTGTCGCGGCCCGTCTCGCGGCGGAGCCGCACGCGCGGCCTGCCCTTCACCTGCCGGCGCGGATCGCTGCGGTACGAGCCGGCGGCCGGCGCGGCGTCGCGGCCGGAGTCGGCCACCGGGGTCTCCAGCACGAAGCCCGTGGGCGTCCCCTTGTGGTGCGTGATGCGCGCGGTGAACCCCTGCCCGCCCACCGTGACCAAGAAGCCGCCGGGCACCGCCCTGCCCCCGAGGCCCGCGCAGGACGCGGCGAACGCCCGCTCGCGCGCGGCGCCGTCGGCCTGCTGCCTCCTGCTCGCGCGCACCGCAGCGTAAATAATGGCACCGATGACCGCGAACAGGACGGCGAGACCAATCACCGCGACCAGCATGCGCCCCAATCTACCCTGAAACGACAGGCTTTGCTCTGGCAGGAGGCCCCGGGAGGTGAGGGCCCCCTCGGTCCCCGGGGCCGGCGGGGTCGCCCGGCACCGCGCTGCACCCTGGGACGACCCCGGGGAACGGCGATGCTAGGAATCGCCACCCATTCCGGTAAGCTCCCTGGAGCGCCCATGAACAAGCTCCACCTCGCCGCGATCGCGATCCTGACCTGCGCGCCCGCGCCGCTCGCCGGCTGCAGCGGAGGCGTCGTCGTCGACCCCCCCGGCAGCGGCGGCGGGGGCGGCGGCTCGACCACCTCGACCACCTCGACCACCTCGACCTCCACCAGCACCGGCGGCTGCCAGTCGCACGACCAGTGCCCGGGCGGACAGCTCTGCATCTTCGGCTCGGGGCAATGCGCGCCGGCCTGCGACGCGTCCACCCTCGATCCCTGCGGCCCGGGGCTCGTCTGCGATCCGTGCGCGACCTCGTCGTGCCCCGGGTGCGAGAACTGCACGGCGGCCTGCCTGCCGGCCGCCCCCGGCCAATGCGACGATCACGACGACTGCGCGCAGGGGAGCGTCTGCATCTATGGCTCGGGGCAATGCGCGCCGGCCTGCGACGAGTCCGCGCCCGCCTGCCCCGATCCCGACCTGGTCTGCAATCCATGCGCGACGGGCTCCTGCCCGGGCTGCGACGATTGCGTCGGAGCCTGCACGGAATCGTTCTGACGCCGCCGCGGCGCGCCGGCGTCAGGGGATCGAGGCGCTGGGGGTGAGGTGAGGCGCGGCCGCGAGCGCGGCCGCGGGGCGGGTCAGCCGACGTTCCAGGTCGCGCCGGCGCGGAAGAGCTTCGCGAGATCGCCGGCGCCGAGCCGCTCCCGGGCCTTCTCGATCTGCTCGTGCACGGCGAGCTCGTAGGTCGGGCCGGGGTTGCAGTAGAGCACGCCGAGCGCGACCGGGAACGCCGGCGGCTCGAGCTGCCCGAGCAGGAACGCGAGCGGCAGGTTCCTCTCGTCGTGCACGAGGAGGTCGCCCTCGGAGATCCCGTCGCCGAGCTGCACCACCTCGATCTCGAACGTGCCCGGCTTGAGCCGCAGGCCCTTGTCCCGCTTCGCGCCGAAGACCATGGGCTTGCCGTGCTCGACGAGGATCTGCCGATCCGAGCCCACCTCCTTGGCGGTGAAGTACTCGAACGCGCCGTCGTTGAAGACGTCGCAGTTCTGGAAGACCTCGACGAAGGACGTGCCCTTGTGATCGTGCGCCCGGCGCAGCATGTCGGGCATGTGCTTCGTGAGCACGTCGACCGTGCGCGCCACGAAGCGCGCGTTCGATCCGAGCGCGAAGAGCACCGGCGAGACCGGCGCGTCCACGACGCCGAACGGCGTCGACTTGGTCTTCTGCCCGAGCACCGAGGTCGGCGAGTACTGGCCCTTCGTGAGCCCGTAGATCCGGTTGTTGAAGAGCAGGATCTGCACGTTCACGTTGCGGCGGAGGACGTGCATCAGGTGGTTGCCGCCGATGCTCAGGCCGTCGCCGTCGCCGGTCGCGATCCACACGTCGAGGCTCGGGTTCGCGAGCTTGATCCCGGTCGCGAACGCGGGCGCGCGGCCGTGGATCGTGTGGAACCCGTACGTGTTCATGTAGTAGGGGAAGCGGCTCGAGCAGCCGATCCCGGACACGAACACCGTCTGCTCGCGCGGCACGCCGAGCTCGGGCATCACCTTCTGCACGGCGGCCAGGATGGCGTAGTCGCCGCAGCCGGGGCACCAGCGGACCTCCTGGTCCGAAACGAAGTCCTTCTTCGTCAGGGTCGTCGTCGTCTCAGACATGTCACGCCTCCAGCATCTCGCGGATCTTGCCCTCGATCTCGGACACCTTGAACGGCTGCCCGGAGATCTTGTTGAAGCCCTCGGCCGGTACCAGGTACTCGGCGCGGAGCAGGTGCACGAGCTGCCCGTTGTTCATCTCGGGCACGAGCACGCGCTTGAAGCGCGAGAGCACCTCGCCGAGGTTCCTCGGGAACGGGCACATGTAGCGGACCTGCGCGTGCGAGACCTTGAGGCCGCGGCGCCGCGCGTTGCGCACGCCCTGGAGCACGGCGCCGTACGTCGAGCCCCAGCTCACGACGAGCAGGTCGCCGCTCTCGTCGCCCTCGTGGATCGTCTGCAGCGGGATGTCCTGCGCCACGCCCGCGACCTTCGCGAAGCGGGTCTTGGTCATCTTGTGGTGGTTCGCCGCGTCGTACGAGATGTTGCCGCTGTTGTAGTCCCGCTCGATGCCGCCGATGCGGTGGAGCAGCTCCGGCGTGCCGGGGATCGCCCACGCGCGCGCCAGCGTCTGGGGGTCGCGGACGAACGGGTGGAAGCCCTGCGGATCGGTGCGGAACTTGACCGGGAAGCTCGGCAGCTCCTCGGGGTCGGGGCAGCGCCAGGGCTCGGCGCCGTTCGCCAGGTAGCCGTCGGTCAGGAGGATGACCGGCGTCATGTACTTGAGCGCGATGCGCACCGCCTCGATCGACATCTGGAAGCAGTCGCCCGGCGTCGCCGCCGCGAGCACGACGAGCGGCGTGTCGCCGTTCCGGCCCAGCACGGCCTGGAACAGGTCGCTCTGCTCGGTCTTGGTCGGCAGGCCCGTGGAGGGGCCGCCGCGCTGGACGTCCACGATGACGAGCGGCAGCTCGGTCGCGACCGCGAGGCCCATCGCCTCGGTCTTGAGCGCCATGCCCGGCCCGGAGGTCGTGGTCACCCCGAGCGCGCCCGCGTACGAGGCGCCGATCGCGCTGCAGATCGCCGCGATCTCGTCCTCGGCCTGGAACGTGATGACCCCGTGGTGCTTGAGGGCCGAGAGGTAGTGCAGCACGTCGGAGGCGGGCGTGATCGGGTACGAGCCCAGCATCATCGGGATGCCCGCCGCGTGGCAGCCGGCGACGAGGCCCCACGCGGTCGCCTCGTTGCCCGTCACGTTGCGGTACAGGCCCGGCGCGTAGGCCGCCTTCGGGATGTTGTAGCGCTGCATGCCGGCCGGCAGCTCGGCCGTCTCGCCGTAGGCGTGGCCCGCGTTGAGCGCCGCGATGTTCGCGTCGGCGATCACCGGGTTCTTCGCGAACTGCCGCTTCAGGTAGTCCACCGTCGACTGCCGGTCGCGCTCGAAGAGCCAGAACATGAGGCCCAGCGTCCACATGTTCTTGCAGCGCAGCGCCTCCTTCTGGGTGAGCTTGAAGGGCTGCGTCGCGATCAGGGTGAGCCTCGTGATGTCGATCGCGAGGACGCGGTAGCCCTCGAGCTGGCCGGTCTCGACGGGGTTCTGCTCCATGCCGGCCTTCTTGAGGTTGCCGGGCGTGAAGGCGCCGGTGTTCACGACGAGCAGGCCGCCCGAGCGCAGGTCCTTGAGGTGCACCTTGAGCGCGGCGGGGTTCATCGCGACGAGCACGTCGGGCGCGTCGCCGGGCGTGAGCACGTCGTAGGCGGAGAACTGGATCTGGAAGGCCGACACGCCGAACGTCGTCCCGGCCGGGGCGCGGATCTCGGCGGGGTAGTCGGGGAAGGTCGCGAGATCGTTGCCCCGCAGGGCCGTCGCCTGCGTGAACTGCGATCCCGTGAGCTGCATGCCGTCACCTGAGTCGCCGGCGAACCGGATGACGACGGAGTCGAGCTCCTCCCGGGTGTCTCTCGCAGCCTCCTCGGGCTGCTTCGTGACGCTCTCCATCTGATCCATCTGAACTACTCTCCCGTTCGGGCGCCGCGCCGGTCCTCGGCGCGGCCGCCCCGAAGTCCTGTGCTCAGCCCCGCGGGCACGGCGGTTCTTCACCGGCGCCTCCGGGCGATTGCCCGAACACGCCGGCAAAGAGCCGCCATGGTTCGCTACAGAGCATAAAAATCAGCGGTGTCATCGACGTGGTGCTTCCAGAACGTACAGCGATCACTCCGGATCCACCCCGTTCGTGAAGCGCCCCGCGAGAGGTCGCCACTGCGCGAGCGCGCAATTAGGTCATGTCTTCCCTTCCTGTCAATCCTCTTGCCATCCGAAAGCTGCTTCCCTGGCCGCGCGGGCGTGCCGGCGCGCTCGTGGGGGGCGCAATTCGCGACGCGTTTCGCCTGCGGGCGTACCGCCAGGGCCTCCGATCGTCGCAGGACCTGCGCCAAACGCCCGAAGAAGCGCGAATTTTTCGCGTCGCGGCGCGAGGCTTGACGCGGCGCGACATCCCTGCCTTCGGCTTCGCCGAGGGAGGGTGAGCGGGAGCGGACCGGTACGGCGGTGCCCTGATATGCTCCGCGCCGGACCCTCTCCACCCGAGGTGGCTTCGATGACGCCACGGCTGACCAGCGCGCGGCTGCTCTTGCGGCCCCACGCGCACGACGACCTGAAGAGCAGTGTCAACCTGTTCACCGACCCGGAGGTGATGCGCTTCGTCAGCGACGGCATCATGTCCTGGCCTGCGTCCACGGGCATCTTCCGCAAGGTGTTCGGCCTCCAGGACCACTCCGATCACGACGTCTGGGCGGTGTGCACGGCGGAGGACGGGCGGTACATCGGCAGCGCCGAGCTCAAGCCCAGGCCGGGCACGGACGATTTCGAGATCGCATACGTCCTCGGGCGCCCGCACTGGGGGCAGGGGTATGCGACGGAGATCGCGGCGCGCCTGCTCGCCTACGCGTTCGAGGACCTCGGGCTCCGCCGCGTGACGGCCACCGTCGACTCCGAGAACTCGGCCGCGATCCGCGTGCTGGAGAAGCTCGGCTTCCGCATCATCGGCGAGGGCGTCGACGAGGATCCGACGGCGCTCATCTACGGCGTCGACAATCCACACGCCGCGCGCGCGGCCCCGGCCGCCGCGGCCAGCGCGGGCTGATCGCCCCGGCCCCCGAGAGGAATTTCACAGACCCCGTCTCCCTGTGATCCCTCTCTCCTCTCCTCCGTGAGCCCCGGCGAGACCTCGGACGGCTAGCCCGGCGAGACGAGGACCTTGAGCACGCCCGGCTCGGCGGCGCGCGCGAACGCCCGCTCCGCGTCGGCGAGCGGGTAGCGCGCCGAGACGAGCGGCCGCGGATCGACGGCGCCGCGCGCGAGCACGTCGATCGCGCGGCCGAAGTCGCCGCAGCGCGAGCCCACCACGCGGAGCTCGTGGATCACGATCGGCGCGAGGTCCACGCCCGCCGCGCCGGCGTAGGTGCTCTTGAGCACGATGGTCCCGCGCGGCCTGACGAGCGCGAGCGCGCGCGCGAGGCCCGCAGGCTGCCCCGTCGCCTCGACCACCACGTCGAAGCCGGCCTCGGAGAAGCCCTGCTCGAGCGCGACGTCGAGCCCCGCGGCCTCGAGGATCGCGAGCTTGTCGCGGTGGCGGCCGACCGCGACGGCGCGGCCGAGGTCGCCGCGGCGCGCGGCGAGCGCGAGGCCGGCGAGCAGGCCGAGCTTGCCGTCGCCGAGCAGGCAGACGCGGTCGCCCGGGCGCGGCGCGGCCTCGTCGAAGGCGTGCAGCGCGGCCGCGAGCGGCTCGATGAACGCGGCGCGCTCGTCCGGGATCGCGTCCGGCACGACGTGCAGGTTCTCCAGGGGCACCGCGACGCGCTCGGCGATCCCCCCGTCCCGGCCGAGGATGCCGAGCACGGTGCGCGACGGGCAATGGTTCCGCCCCCCCGCGCGGCACGCGGCGCACCGCCCGCACGCGCAGTTGA
>CAYQYG010000183.1:0-12887 GCA_964421485.1 uncultured Polyangiaceae bacterium
CATGCCGCGACCGTAGCCCAGCCTGCCGGAGATCGCCACGGCCGTGGCAGCTCGCCGGGGGAGGCGGGCCCGGCGCCGGCGGAGAGCAACGGCCCACCTGCGAGCCAGGGGTGCATCCCCGCGGTTCCACCTCCGGGCGGCCGCGCGGGCGCGGGTGGCTCCGGATGGATGCACCCCCGGCCCCGGTGAGGCCCGTATCTCCTGGAACCGCTGCGCGATCCCCCCTGGCCCGGAGCTTGCGAATCCCCTCGGCCAGGCGTCCGCACGGCGCGGTCGCACTACCGACGGGAGATACCTCAATGGTGCACATCTCTTGCCGCGTCGCCGAGTCGCGGCGCGAGCTCGACGACGCGCTCCGCCTGCGCTGGGCCGTGTTCGGAGAGGAGCTCGGCCTCCTCCCCGCGCGGACGGCGCGGCGCGAGGTCGACGATTTCGACACCCTGGAGACCACGGTCCATCTCAATGCCTACGTCGACGGCGCGGCCGTGGCCACTGCCCGCCTCGTCCTCCCGAGCGCCGAGGTCGCGCTCGCCCGCGGCTCGGGTATCGGCATCGACATGGAGGACCGCTTCGACCTCGGCGCGCTCGCCGGGCCGGGCGTATCCCTCGCCGAGGCCACGCGCTTCTGCGTGCTCCGCGCGTTCCGGCGCGAGGGCGTCGCCGTCGCATTGCTCACGGCGATGGTCCTCGAGAGCCGGCGCCGCGGGGTCACCCACTGGGTCGCGGTCGCCAACACCGACACCGACGACGCCGAGGACGCGGCCATCGTCGCGCAGGTCGCCGCCGCTCGACGCCTCGTGTCCCCGCACCATCGCCTCTCCCCCCGGGCCGCGAGCGCGCCGCCGCCTGTCCCCCGCGCGCCCTTCTATGACGGCGCCGCGCGCCGCCGCGCCGCCGCCCTCGACCTCGCGGGCCTCGCCCTCCCCCGGCCGCTCGAGGTCTTCACCCGCACGGGCCTGCGCCTCGCCGGCGCGCCCGCCTACGACGCGCGATTCCAGCGCTTCGCGGTCCCCATGGTGGCCGTGATGGACGAGATGGACATCGAGATGACCCTGCGCAGCGCGGCATAGAGGTCGAGGCCCTGCTCCTGGACCTCGACGTGGGCACTGGTCTGCGGGATCGCTATGTCGGGCGGGGCCGATTCTGGGCCTCGTGCAGGAGCGCCGCGCGGCTCGGCACGCCGAGCTTGTCGAACACCCGCTGCAGGTGCTTCTTGACCGTGGCGACGGTGCACCCGAGGTCGGCGGCGATGAGCGCGTTGTCCCACCCGCGCAGCACGCGCTCGACCACCTTGACCTCGCCGGGGGTGAGCCGCTCGGCCCAGCCCGGCGGGATCGAGCCCGCCTGGAGCACCTCCTCGAGCACCAGGAGCCACATCGGGCGGTGTCCTTGCGGCACCTGGAGGAGCGAGACGCGGAGGTCCGCGCCGTCCCCGCGGCGCACCCACGGCGAAGACGGCGCCGCGCCCGGCCGCGCCGCCGCCAGCGTCCGGAGCCTCTCGCGGAGCGGCTCGGGGAGCCCTCCGCGGGCTCGCTCCACCGGCGCGAACCACCGCGCGAGCAGCGGCTCCACGGCGCCCGTCCGCCAGAGCACGGTCGCGGGCGGGAGGATCAGCACCGCCGCCCCGCGCCCGCGCCCGAGCAGCGCGTCGAGCGCCGCGGCGCGCGACGCGGCCTCGCCGAGCAGGTAATGGCTCCGCAGGGCGAGCTCCAGCGTCGGCGCGAGGAGCTGGAGGATCCCCCGCTCCCGCGCGCTGAAGGGCCGCCGGCGGCTGCGGTACAGCGTGAGCCCCCCGTGGGCCGCGCGCTCGATCGGCAGGAGCACGGTCATCACCTGCTCCAGGAGGAGCCCCCGCTCGCGGCATGCCTGGTAGAGCATGTTCCTCTCGATCTCTCGGCGCGGCAGCATCTCCTCGTCCCGCAGCGCGACCCCGGGCCGCGCGACCGCCGCCTTCCGCACGAAATCGTAGGCCGCCATGTCGCGGTACCCCGCGAACAGCGCCTCCGGCAGGTCCGACCCGAACCAGTCGTACTCCTCCGGGCCCCCCGCCCTGCTGACGCACGCCGCCCCATGGTCCACCGCGATGAGCCTCCGCAGCGGCCGGTACGCCTCCGCGAGCACCTCCGGCAGCGACCGCTGGGCGCGGAGGACGTCGATGAGCTCCCAGTAGAGGCGCTGCTCGCCGGCGTTGAGGTGAATCATGGCGCGGTCCCTCGGGCTCCTCACGCCACATCGTACACTTCATCCAGCAGGTGGTGAATACCAGTCGGGCGGGACGCGCGCGGCGACGCCCCTCGCGGTCCATGGAATTTTGCCCCGGGCGAGGATCGGGATAAGCTCACGAACATCGGGCCCAGTGGGCCCAGAGCACCTGCCGCCCATCGAACCCGGGCCGGCACAACTCGACATCTCTTCGGGGACGGCGTGGACCGTCACGGCGCGGATCTGCCATGAATGACGACCATGGAACGGACGAGGTCGACTCCGAGCCGGGTCTCCGGCTGCGGTCGCACAAGATAAGGATAGACGTCGTGCAGGGGCCCGACGCCGGCGCCGCGGCGGAGCTGCCCGGGCCCGAGGCGCGCATCGGCAGCGGCAAGGGCGCCGATTTCGTCCTGCGAGATCCCACCGTGAGCAGGCTGCACCTCGTCCTCCGGATCGAGGGGGACACGATCCGGATCCTGGACTCCGGCAGCCGGAACGGCACCGTGGTCGACGGCACGCGGATCCGCGACGCGTACGCGCGCCCCGACTCCCTCATCACGCTCGGCAGGACGACGATACGGCTGCGCATGCTGCGCGACATGGTGGAGCTGCCGGTCTCGCGGCTCACCCGCTTCGGTCACCTCCTCGGCCGCAGCGTCGCGATGCGCCGCCTGTTCGCGCTGCTCGAGCGCGCGGCGCCCACCCACGACACGCTGCTCGTCGAGGGGGAGACCGGCACCGGAAAGGAGCTCGTCGCGCGCTCGGTGCACGAGGCGAGCCCGCGGGCCGGCCGGCCCTTCGTGGTGTTCGATTGCTCGGCGGTGTCCCCCGACCTCCTCCACAGCGAGCTCTTCGGCCACGTGCGCGGCGCGTTCACCGGCGCGGCGAGCGATCGCGTCGGGCGCTTCCAGGCGGCGGACGGCGGCACGCTGTTCCTCGACGAGATCGGCGAGCTGCCCATCGAGCACCAGCCCAACCTGCTCCGCGCGATCGAGAGCCGGTCGATCGCGCGCGTCGGGTCCAACGAGCAGCGCCCCGTCGACGTGCGGATCATCGCCGCGACCAACCGGTGCCTGGCCCGCGAGGTCGAGCGGGGGACCTTCCGGGAGGATCTCTATTACCGCCTCGCCGTCATCCCCGTGCGCCTGCCGCCGCTCCGGGAGCGGCGCGACGACATCCCGCTCCTCGTGCGCCATTTCGAGGAGGAGTGGCGCGCGCAGGGCATCGAGCGCGCGCCGATCCCGGACTCCGCGCTCGGCGAGCTCCGCCAGCAGGCCTGGCCGGGCAACCTGCGCGAGCTGCGGAACAGCGTCCGCCGGATGCTCTCGATCGGGCTCCCCGATCCGGCCGAGGGCGGCGGCGCGGAGCCGCCCTTGCCGGCCGAGATCGACGTGAACCTCTCCGTGCCGTTCCACATCGGCCTGGAGCAGATCGCGGACGCCTACAGGCGGGCTTACGTGGAGGCCGCGCTCGAGCGGGCCCGCGGCAACGTGTCCCTCGCGGCCCGGATCTCCGGCGTGGGCCGGCCGTTCATCCAGAAGGCGATCAAGCGATACGGGATCGACCGCGCGGCGGCCGCCGAGGCGCGCGGCGGCGCCGCGACCTGAGGGAGGCCGGCGTGCCGCGGCGCGACCCTGCTGGAGCGCACCCGTCGCGGCCGGCCGACCCGCTCCGCTGGGTCGGCGCGGTCCTGGAGGGTCATTTCGCCGTCGAGGCCGTGGCCGGCGACGGCGGCTTCGGGATCGTCTATCGCGGGCGGCACCTCGGGCTCGAGGTCCCCGTCGCGATCAAGTGCCTGAAGCTGCCGGCGCGCCTCGGCCCGGCGGAGCGGAAGCGGTTCCTCGCGCGATTGCAGCGCGAGGCGCGGCTCATGCACCGGCTGTCGCGGCGGACGCCGGGCATCGTGCAGGCGCTGCACGTCGGGGCGGCCACGTCGCCGTCGGGCGCGTGGACGCCGTACCTGGTGATGGAATGGGCCGCCGGCGAGACGCTCGAGCGCCACCTCTCGAGCCGCCGCCGCGCCGGCGCCGCGCCGCCCGGGCTCGCCGGGGCCACGCGCCTCCTCGCCCCCGCGGCCCGCGCGATCGCGGCGATGCACGAGTCCGGCGTCGCGCACCTCGATCTCAAGCCGGCCAATCTGGTCTTCGCGCGGGGCGGGGCGGACGCGGCGCTCAAGGTGCTCGATTTCGGCGTGGCCCGGACGTTCTCCGAGGACACCGAGCTCACCGCCACGATCGGCGCCACGGCGGACCGGCGCTGGGCGTTCACGCCCCAGTACGGCGCGCCGGAGCAGTTCAGCGCCGAGTACGGGGCGCCGGGCCCCTGGACCGACGTGTTCGCGATGGCGCTGATCCTCGCCGAGGTCGCCACGGGTCGCCGCGCGCTCGCCGGGACCAGCGTCATGCAGCTCTTCGTGGCGGCCATTCACGAGGACACCCGGACCCGCCTCTGCGAGCGCCTCCCCCGCGCCGCCGAGGCCCTGATCCGCCGCGCGCTCGAGGTGAGCCCGGAGCTGCGCTATCCGACCATGGGCGCCTTCTGGGCCGCGCTCGAGGGGGCGCTCGACGGCGCGCACGGCGCGGCGGCGCTCCCCGCGGACGAGGCCCCGGAGGGCGCCGAGCCGGCGACGATCACCGCCACGCAGGGCTCGATCCGCGCGCGCGTCACGACCGTGGAGCCGGTGGCCACGACGGGTCAATGCGCCTCGCCGGAGGAGATGGATCCACCTCCGGCCTGGCAGAGCGGCACATCCTCCGCGCCCCGGCCGCGGGCCGCGCGCCGCCGGCTCCTCCTCGCGGCCCTGCCCCTGGCCGCGGTCCTGCCCCTGGCCGCGATCCTGACCCTCGCGCCGCACGTCCCCGCGCGGCGCGCCGCGGTCCTGCGCCCCATCGTGCTCGGCTCCCTCCCCGCCCCGCCCGAGCTCCCGGAGCGCCGCCCCGCCGTCGAGAGCGCCCCGGCGCCGAGCCTGGAGCGGGCGCATCCGAAGCCGGGCCCGCTGCCGCTGCCGCCGCGGCCGCCGCGGCCGCCGCGAGCGCGGCCGCCGCCCCTCACCGGCGTGATCATCCCCGAGACCCTCGATTATTGAAATATTGAAATCGTCCCGGAGGACGTCGTGGCGCCCTGGTTGCACCGCATCTCATCGCTCTGGATCGTCGCCTCGGTGCTCTCGTTCGCCGCCGGGGGGCGCGCGCAACCGACCTCCACGAGGGCCCTGATCGTCGCCAACGACCTCTACGAGCAGGCCGCCGCCGCGATGAAGGCGGGCGATTTCACCGCGGCCTGCCCCAAGCTCGAGCAGGTGGTCCGGCTCGCCCCCGACGGCGTGGGGGGCAGGGTCGCCCTGGCCTCGTGCTACGAGGCCGACGGCCGGCTCGCGAGCGCGTGGTCGGCCTATCTCCTGGCCGGGGCGACGGCGGCGCGCATGGGCCAGCCCCAGCGGCAGAGGCTCGCCCGGGCGCGCGCGGAGGCGCTCCGGCCGCGGCTCGCCCGGCTCTCCCTCGTGATACCCGACGCCGTGCGGGCGCTGCCCGGCCTCACGATCACCTGCGACGAGGTCCCGATCGTGGCTGCGCAATGGGACGCGCCCTTCCCCGTGGACCGCGGCGCGCACCGGATCACCGCGAGCGCCGACGGGCGGCGGACCTGGGAGGCGCGCGCGGATCTCGAGGCCGACGGCCGGACGGTGCGCTTCGACGTCGGCGAGCCGCCGGCGATCGAGCCCGCCCCGGAGGCGGATCCCTCCATCCTGCGATCGCGCGCGCCCGCGCCGCCGGGGGCGCAGGCGCCGAGGAGCCGCGCGTCGTCCCG
This sequence comes from uncultured Polyangiaceae bacterium, assembly GCA_964421485.1. Classification (GTDB taxonomy): domain Bacteria; phylum Myxococcota_A; class Polyangia; order Polyangiales; family Polyangiaceae; genus CAYQYG01. The sequence goes on from CAYQYG010000183.1 coordinate 6,013, forward strand.
ACCCGCGCGGAGCGGCGCGGGCGCAGGCGGATCCCCCCGCTGGAGCACCCAGCAATGGATCGGGGCCTTCGTCGGGGGCGTCGGCCTGCTCGGCCTCGGCGCCGGCGGCGTGGCCGGGGGGGTGGCGCTCGCGAAGAAGCAATCGAGCGATGAAGAGGGACGCTGCCGGGGCGATCTGTGCACCGGCGAGGGCCTCGAGCTGCGCGCCGAGAGCCGGCTCGCGGGCACCCTCTCGACCGCCGCGTTCATCGCCGGGGCGGTCTCCCTCGCCGGCGGGATCACCGTGTTCCTGACCGCGCCGGACGCCGAGCCCCGGACGGGCGCGCGGATCGTCCTGGGCCCGCAGCGGATCGATCTCCGCGCGACCTGGTGAGCGAGGAGGCCGCCATGTCGAGCCGCCGGAGCCATGCTGTCGGGTCCGCGCTCCTGATCCTCTGCGGCGCGTCGGGCTGCAATGCGATCCTCGGAAACGACGGGGGCGAGCCCCTGGCCCTCTCGTCCGTCGGGCCCGCCGACGGCGACACCGTGCCCGGCCCGAGCGTCACGCTCCGCTGGAGCGGCGGGCTCGGGCCCTACGAGGTGGAGCTCGCCTTCGATCCCCTGTTCGAGCGCCCGGTCCCCGGGCTCTCTCCGCGCACGACGCGGGCGTCGAGCCTCACGGTGGACGGCCTCGGAGGCGGCTATTTCTACTGGCGCGTGCGCTGCACGGCGTGCGATCCGGAAGAGGTCTCCGAGGTGCGCGAGCTCCACGTCACCTGCGCTCCCGTCGAGCTCGCCGAGGGGGTGGTGCCGGAGAGCGTGGCCATGGCCTGGAACGACGAGGACCAGGAGTACGGGATCGTCTTCGCGCAGGGCGACCCGCCGCGCCTCGCGCTCCTCCGGACCGACCGGCTGGGGGCCGTGATCTCCGGGCCCACGCCGGTCGCGGGGATGCCGGGCGCCGTCGCGGCGGGGCAGCTCGGCGTCGTCCATGTGGCCTCGCCCGATCGCTGGGCCGTCGTCGCGCCGATGGAGGATGGACAGGCATTGCTCCTCATTGACGACGACGCGACCGTGGTGCCGGACTCCGGGCCGGATCCGCTGACCGGCAATGGTCGGCACGACGTCGCGTACCACCCCTGGATGGATCAGATCGTGACGGTGAACGACGACGACCAGGCGCCGCGCGTCGTCGTCGCCGACGGCGATCGGACGCTCGCGTGGGAGATCGATGCAGCGCAGCAGTGGGGAGGCCGCGGCCGGGCCATCATCACGCTGCCGGAGCCGGATCACCGCCCGAAGTACGCCCTCGTCGCCTACACCCGCGGCGGCGAGATCCTGCTGACCCGCATCGATCTCTACGAGGGCACGGCGCACGAGCTCGACGCGCCGCTCGCCCAGGTGAGCGGAGGCTCCCCCGCGCTGCGCATGGCCTGGGATCTCGAGGATGGGATCGCCGGCCTGGTCTACACGGACGGCCGGGACGCCGGCGACGACGCCCATTTCATCGTCTTCGACCCGGCGACGGGCCACTCCTTCGGGCGGCGCACCGACCTGAACGCCGCCGCCCCGCGCTCGGTGCAGCCCGGCTCCCCCCGGCTCGCGTGGGACGGCGAGGAGCTCCTCGTCGGCTGGGTGGACGGCCGCGACCCGAGCGCCGGGCCTCGCCTGCGGCTGACCAGGCTGGATCCGCTGGGCAGGCCCATCGGCGCCGGAGACTCGCTCCACGCGAGCGACGCGGTCAGCGGGCCCCCCGCGATCGTCGGCCACGATCGCGTCCACGCCCTCGCCTACACCTCGGGCGACCGGCTCTTCCTGTGCATCGAACCGCCTCACGAGAGCCCATGACCCGCCGTCGAAAAGGAGACGCCATGAAGATCCATGCCTGTTCCATCGCCGCCATGCTCCTCGCCTGCCACGGGCTGGGCTGCAACCTCCTCCTCGGCACCGAGCCGGGGGACTATGCGCCGCTCGTCCTCGCCTCGCCGGCCGACGGCGAGACCCTCGCCGGGCCGGCCGTGACCCTGACCTGGAGCGGTGGGCTCGCCACGTACGAGATCGACATCGCGTTCGATCCCGATTTCCGCGAGCCGGTGCCGGGCCTCTCCCCGCTCGTCTCGGAGCGGCCCGAGGTGCGCGTCGAGGGCCTGTCCGGAGGGTATTTCTACTGGCGCGTCCGCTGCCCGTCCTGCGGCCCGAACGTCGCCTCGGAGGTCCAGGAGATCCACGTCACCTGCGCGCCGATCCTCCTCGCCGAGGGACCGATGGTCGGCCCCATGTCCGCCGCCGTCGCCTGGAACGCCGTCGATCACGAATACGGGATCATCTTCGCCGACGGCGCGCCCGCCAAGCTGCAGTTCGTGCGCACGGACGCGCTCGGTCGCGTCGTCTTCGGTCCAGCGCCCGTCACGGACCCGCCGCAGCTCGCTCCAGCCCTGACGAAGAGCTCCGGAGCGCACGATCCCACGCTCGCCTACGTCGCCTCGCACGACCGCTGGGCCGTCGCATACCGCATGGCGCGGGAGGGCACCGAGGACCACTCCTATGCCTTCCTGTTCGACGACGAGGGCCGGATCCTGAGCGATCGACCGCTGAACAGCGGCTTCGACGCCGAGTTGCACAGCATCACCTACAGCGAGCACCACGATCGGATCATCATGATCACCGATCATGCCGGGATCGCGCCCGAGGCAGGTGACAGCTATCCCTACCTGTGGTCGCCCCGCGTGGAGATCTTCGACGCCGATCTCTCCGCGATCGGCGGCGCGATCGACGTCTCCCAGGGGCAGGCGCTCTATCCATCCCTCGCGCTGCTGCCCGACCTCGAAGGGGGCGGCGATCAGGCGCTCGTGTCCTTCACGCACATGGATCTGGAGGGCAACCGCACGGATCACCTGGCGATGCAGCGCCTGGACCTCGCCACGGGCGAGCTCCGCTGGCCCGCGGGGACCTCGACGCCGCGAGCCGCGGGGAAGATCGTGGCCCCCGGCGTCCGGCTCTTCTCGCAATCGCGCCTGGCCTGGATGCCGGAGGCGGAGCTCGCAGCATTCACCTACACGGACCGGGGGCCGACAAAGCCGGCGTACAGGAGCGACGCTTATATCGGCCTGCTCGATCCTCGCACGGGGGAGCTCAGGTCTCCGCCGAGGCACCTCAACGCCGCGGCCCCGCGCGCCACCTACGTCTATGGCGCGCCCCAGGCGGCGTGGGACGGCGAGGAGCTCCTCGTCCTGTGGAACGACGACAGGGACGGCGACGGCGAAGGACAGGTGCGGATGAGCCGGATGGACGGCGCGGGGACGCCGATCGTGGAGGACGTGCTGCTCCGGCCCGAGCCGGGGCGCACCCTGGTCGCCATCGTCGGCCAGGCGGTCGTCGGGCACGACCGGATCCACGCCGTGGTGTACGAGCACAATGCTTCGCCGGAGGATCCCAACGGCCTCTGGCTCTGCATCGAGCCTCCCCCCGGATGAGCGGCCGGCCCGCCCGGCGAGGTCCCCGCCCGCGCGATCAGCGACCGCCGGGAGCTCCAGCCAGGCCGGCCCGCCGTCGAGGCGCGCGCCCGGCGGGCTCGGCTCTCCGGGCCTGGCGCTCGTTCACGCGGGCCACGAGCCCGCGCAGCGACGCGGCGTCGCCGGCCTCGATCGCCGCGCGGGCGGCGCCGTGGAAATCGACGCACTGGCGGCGCCGCTCGGCCTGATCGCGGCTGAGCCCGCCGTGGTAGAGGTACGCCATCAGCACCTGCTCGTCCGAGAGGATGTGCATCCCGTGCCGGGCGAGCGCCCCGGTGAACGCCGCCGTCACCTCGGTGAACGCGTTCCGCACCCAGGCGCCGTCCACGCGCACCTGCCACGGCGGCGTGGGCCAGGACGACGAGGGCCGGAGCAGGTCGACCTCGAACCCGGCGAGCTTGAGCTCGTAATCGTCGTCCAGCATCACGCCTGCCTTCTCCGGATCCTTCCTGGCGAGCCTCGCGAGGGGCGTGCCGGGGATGGGGCAGACGGGCAGGCCGGGCACGAAGTCGGGCGCGGTCTCGAGCATGAAATCGATGGTCCGCCGGATGCCGTCCGCCGTCTCGCCGGGCGACGGCACGATCATGGACACCACGTTCACGAGGCCGCTCCGCTTGAAGAGGTCGATCATGCGCCGCGCGGCATCCAGGTAGCGCGCGGTGTCGTCGGTCTTGTGATAGACCTGCTCGAGGATGAAGGGGTCGGTCGACTCGAGGCCCGTGAACAGGCCGACCATCTTGCCGGACGCGACGACCTCCTGGTAGTCCTCGTCGGCGTACCCGAACGCGGTGAAGCGCGCGTCCCCGGGGAGGCCCCGCGCGAGCTCGCCGAGGTAGGCCCCGGTGGGCTTGGGGCCGGCGAGGCGGAAGAGGCGCCATCCATACGCTTCGCGGTAATGCTCGACCTCGCGGAGGACATCGTCCAGCCCGCGCTCCCTGCGCCGGCCGCCGATCCGCGGCTGGATGCAGAACGTGCACGCCACGTCGCAGCTCCGGCTGTCCTCGATGACCGGGATGAGGAGCTTCCCCGACGTGTCGTAGATCTCGGGGCCGTACTCGGGGAACGGGAGGTCGCGGAGGTCGTAATAGCGGCGGGCCGTGCGCCGGAGCTGGCCGTCCGGCCCGGGAGGCAGGATGAGGTTCGGGATCCCCGAGAGATCCTCGCCCGTGCGATACACGCTCTCCGCGATGCGCGGCAGCGCGACGTCCGCGTCGCCGTAGATCAGGGCATCGAAGAGGCGGCCGCCGGCCGCTCGCCGCGCGCAGTCGAACAGCGACTCGGTGAACCAGTCGACCTGCGGCCCGCCGGCCACGATCACGAGCTCCGGGAAGCGCTCCCGGAGGCGGCGGGCGATCTCGAGCGCGCCCATGAACCCGTTCAGGTAGAGCTTGAAGCCGACGAGCTTCACGCGATGCTTGGCGACGTATCCGGCGAGCTCCTCGACGACCTCCTCCAGGAACGCGTCGTGGCCCGCCCGGGCGATGGCGTCGACGGCGTGGAGGGAGTTGTAATCGAAGACCTTCGGCGAGAAGCCCTCGCGGAGGAGGTGCGCCGCCATGAGCGCGACCCCGTTGTCGAGCATCAGGCCCGAGAGCACCGGGCCGCGGGACTGGACCGCACAAGCGACGAGCGGGACGTGATGGGACACTCGGACCTCCTGGTTCGGCCGCCGCACGCGACGGACGCGGGATCGACCTGCAATCAGGGGCGTCGCGGGCCGGAGGCGCGGCTCGAACCGCGGGGTCGTCCCGTGTCGATCACGAGCACGAATTGGAGGTCCGGAGGGGTCCGATTGTCAAGTTCGTGGCGGAGGGCCCGATCTGGGCCCTCCGCTCGGGGCCGGCGCCGTCAGGCGAGGGGCCGGCGACGCATTGCTTCAGGGAAAGAGCACCGCGGCCGGCGAGGTCTTGTTCCCGCCGGTGGGTCCGTCGCCGACCTGACCGACGCTGTCCTGACCCCAGCCCCACGCGGCACTCCCCGAGGCGCCGGCGGTGATCGCCAGCGCGTGGTTGGCGCCGGCCGCGAGGCTCCCCGGATCGGCGAGCGCGGTCGCGAGGGTCGCGACCTTCACCGGGACCAGGCTGCCGGTCGCGCTCCCCTGGCCGAGCTGCCCGCTCGTGCCGAGGCCCCAGGCCCAGACCTCACCGTTCGAGAGCACCGCCAGCGAGTGGCTCGCCCCGGCGGCGATCAGCACCGGCTCCGAGCCGGCCGGCAGCCCCACGACCTGCACCGGCACCTGGCTCAGCGTGGTCGAGCTGTTTCCGAGCTGGCCATTGGTGTTCTTCCCCCAGGTCCAGATCGTGTTGTCCTCGAGCACCGCCATCGAGTGCTCGCCGCCCGCCGCGACGGCCTTGGCGCCGAGGGGCAGGGACACCTCCTGGGGCGCCGGCTGGTTGCCCGTGACGGCGCCGTTGCCGAGCTGGCCGGAGTTGTCCCTCCCCCAGGTCCAGACCACGCCGTCGAAGTCCATCGCCATCGAGTGGCTCGTGCCCGCCGCGATCAGGTAGGCCATCCCCGAGGCGTTCGGGATCGCCACCTGGCTCGGGACCGTGGTGGTCGTGGGCGTCGTGCTCCCCAGGCCGAGCTGGCCGAATCCATTCGCGCCCCACGTGTACACCACGCCCCCGACCAGGGCCATGGAGTGCGACCCGCCGCCGGCGATGGCCTCCACCCAGCTCAGCCCGGGCACCTGCACGGGCACGAGGGAGGTGCCGGCCACGCCGAGCTGGCCGGACGCATTCGAGCCCCACGTCCACACGTCGCCGGCCCAGCTCAGGGCCATGGAGTGCGACGCGCCGGCCGCGATGGCCTGGATGCCGCTCACGCCGGGCACCGGCCCGGGGGCGTTCCTGGAGGAGACGCCGGTGACGCCGAGCTGGCCGCTCGAATTCGATCCCCACGACCAGACGTTGAAATCCCAGTCGAGGGCGAGCGAGTGGAGCTGCCCGCCGGCGACCTGCCAGGGCTGCGCGCCCGAGGACTGGCACGCGCCGCCCGAGCAGGTGCCGCCGGTGCAGGCGGCGCCGTCGGGCAGGTCGCCATCGGCGGGGCAGGCCGTGCTGCCGCCGCTGCAGACCTCCGCCGCGTCGCAGTCGCTCGCCTGCGCGCGGCACACGTACCCCGGCGCGCGATAGCCGTCGGGCGGGCAGATGCCGATCGTGCCGGTGCAGGCCTCGGCCACGTCGCAATCGCCGGCGGACGGGCGGCACGTGGACCCGGAGGGCAGGTAGGCGTCCGCCGGGCACGCCGTGCTCGCGCCGGTGCAGGCCTCGGCCACGTCGCAATCGCCGACGGACGGGCGGCACGTGGACCCGGAGGGCTGGTAGGCATCCGCCGGGCAAGCCGGGCTCGCGCCGGTGCAGGTCTCGGCCACGTCGCAGTCGC
>CAYQYG010000183.1:12987-16158 GCA_964421485.1 uncultured Polyangiaceae bacterium
CAAGCCGGGCTCGCGCCGGTGCAGGTCTCGGCCACGTCGCAGTCGCCCGCGGACGGGCGGCACGTGTCCCCGGAGGGCCGGTAGACGTCCGCCGGGCAAGCCGGGCTCGCGCCGGTGCAGGTCTCGGCCACGTCGCAGTCGCCCGCGGACGCGCGGCAGGTGGTGCTCGACGGCGCATTGGAGCAGGTGCCGGCGGCGCCGGCCACGTTGCAGGCCTGGCAGTCGCCGGTCGAGCCGCCGCCGCACGCGCTGTTGCAGCAGACGCCGTCGACGCAGAAGCCGCTCTGGCACTCGTTCGCCCCGGAGCAGGCGTCACCGTTGTCCAGCTTTCTGGCGCAGCTCGTGCCATTGCAGTAGGCGCTCGAGACGCACTGCCCGTCGCTGGAGCAGCTGGTCCCGCAGGCGCTGCCGGAGCAGAGGTAGTATCCGCAGCTCTGGGTGCCGTTGCCGGCGCAGGTGCCGCCGCCGTCGCAGGTCCACGCGTGGGTCAGCGTGCTGCCCGAGCAGGTCGCCGCGGCGCACACCGTGCCGCTGCTGTATCTCTGGCATGCGCCGGCGCCGTCGCAGGCGCCGGTGTACCCGCAGGAGGAAGGCGCGTCGGCCGCGCACTCGCTGTCGGGATCGCTCCCGGCCTGGATGGGGCCGCAGGCGCCGTCGGAACCGCTCCCCTTCTTGGCCAGGGTGCACGCGGAGCAGGTCCCGGCGCACGCGGTGTCGCAGCAGACGCCGTCGGCGCAGAAGCCGCTCGCGCACTGGTCGTTCGATGTGCAGGCATCACCGTCGCCCTGGCCCAGCGAGTAGGCGTACACAGCCCCGCCCGGGACCTTGTTGTATGCCCCGACGAGCAGGGCGTTGCCCGACAACACCATCGCGGAGCCGAAGTAGTCATTGGGTGCTCCATTGTTCGCGGCGATCTTGTACTCCTCGGTCCACCCGGTATCGGTGAGGGCGAAGACGTAGATCGAGCCAGAGTAGAGTCCATTGTCGTCGTCGCGGGGTGCGCCGATGACCATTCTACTCCCACTGACCGCCAAGGTGTTGCCAAACCGGGAATGCTCTACCGGATCGCTCGCTTGGAGCGTCTGGATCAGCGTCCAGGTCCCCGGGTTTGTGGATTTGCTAAAAACATGGACTCCGCCCACGTGCAAATCGTTGGGGTGGTGGGAGGATGCCCCCACGAACAAGGTGTCACCGCTGAGCACGACAGAGTCATTGTAATAGTTATTAGGTGTGATCACCCTTTGCTGCTCGACCCAGATGTCAGTGTAGGTAGAGCGAGCGAAGACCCACGTGGACCCCAAGTTCCCCCCAACGACAGCTGTATCCCCGGATATCGCGACTTTGCCCGAGATATAGCCGCCCGCGCCGCTCGGCAGGAGCTTCTGATTGATCCATGTGCTGCCGCTGCGGGTGAACATGTATGCGGACGAGTCACCGGGCGCGGCCACGATCACTCTGCCCCCGGATGCCGCGACGCCGGATCCAAACCTGTCGGATGCCGTCCCATCGCCCGCGATGAGCTTCTCCTGGAATTCCCAGGAGGAGCCTGCTCGGACGAAGACGTACACCGCCCCCGAATTCGTGGCTGTGTTGTCGTTGTAGGGGGCTCCCACGTAGAGCGTGTCGCCCGATATCGCCAGCGAGCTGCCAAACTGGTCCTCGCTCGCCGCATCGCTGGCGAAGAGCTTGTCCTGCAATGTCCAGCTCGCGTCGGGACCCGAGCGCTCGAAGACATAGACAGAGCCTGAGTTGGTGCCGTAGACATCACTCATGGGCGCTGCCACGAACGCCGTATTGCCATCGATCTCTATGGATTGACCGAATGCGTCACCTGTCGCCCAGTCGGGCACATAGACCTGACCGAGCTGTATCGTCACCAGCGGATCCACCGCCAGCGGATAGGCCGCGCCGGCGTCCTCGATCCGGATCGACAGCCGCCCCTCCGTGAGCCCCAGCCTCGCCGGCAGCGCCTTCCCCTCGGCGTCGCTCACGTGGAGATCCATGTACCGCAGCACCGCCTCGCCCGACGCGTCCTCCAGCGCCGCCTCGCGGTCGCCGTGCAGGAGGGTCGTGGTCAGCCCCTCCGCCGCGCGGAGCTCGATCACGAGCTCCCCGCCCCCGGCGCGCCTGCAGGCCGGCGCCTCGGGCACGGTGAACCCCTGCTCCACGCCGAGCGGCCCGTTCACGTACCACTCGGTCAGCCCCTCGCGCCGGTACTCGACCCGGTTGCCGCTCGCCTCGGGCGCCGCGCCCGAAACGGGCGAAAGATCGTCCGCGCACCCCCACCGCGACGGCGTGACCGTCCAGCTCCAGCCCGCGCCTCCCTCGACGAGCGGCGCGACCCGCGCCTCCTCCACGTCGAAATCGGCCCGCAGGCCCTGCGACGGATTCAGCGCCCGCAGCACCCTGTCCGACCGATCGATCGCGTACTCCTCGGAGGCGCCGCGCTGCACCGCCTGCACATACGCCGCGCGCAGCGACGCCCGCGCGATCGCCTCGGCCTGGCCGGCCCCGGCCGCCGCGCTGCCCGCCCGAGCCTCGTCGAGATCGCCGCTCGCCGCGCGATCCCCGGAGAAATCATCCGAGCCGCACGCCGCTGCGACCACGCCGAACAGCGGGAACAGCCCTACCCTGGTCCACCATCGAGATCTCATCCGCGCTCCTCCTCGTGCGTTCAGGTTGGCGCCCCGCGCTGCCGCGTTGCGGGGCTGATTCTGTCGTTCTTTCGAGAGCGACCGTGGGCGCGCTCGAGCGCCCCACGTCGAGGCGATCCTCCAGCGCGATCCTCCGGCGGCGGGCATGCTGGGCCCGGACAGCCGCGCGTGGAATACCACTTTGGTGGTACGTCAGCCCCGGCTCAGGCCGAGCGCTTCGCCATGAGGTCGTGCAACGGACCCGCCTTGCGGGGCGCCCAGACCTCGAGCTCCAGCGCCTCGCGCTGCGGAGAGAGAGGGAGAGAGAGAGATTCACAGGGAGGCGGGGAGGCGGGGAGGCGAGAATCTTCTGATTTTTCTCTTGCCTCCCCGCCTCCGCGCCTCCCTGTGCATCTCTCATGTTCTCCGAACAGGCCTCGCGCGGCGAAAACGTCCTCCGCGCCGGAGCACGTTTTCATCGTCTACAATCATCCGCCTCCCCGTATTACGCGCGCAGCAGCCCTCTGACAGATCAAAA
>CAYQYG010000184.1:0-16154 GCA_964421485.1 uncultured Polyangiaceae bacterium
CCACCCATCCCGCCTTGGGTCCGGACTGATCCGCCGATCGGTCCGGACCCATCCCGCCTTGGGTCCGGACCCACCGCCCGAGGTAGTGGCTGGATCCAGCCAGGCGCCTAATCTGGCTGGTTTTCCCGATCGAAGATGTCGAACCAGTTGAGCTGCTTCGGGAGCGGCGCGACGGCCGGAGGCGGAGGAGGGTCCGGGATGACGGGCGGACGCCGGAGCGCGGGCGTCGGCTCCGTGACCAGGCGGAGGAAGCCGCGCCCGTTCGGGAGGGGCCGGGCCGGAGCGTCGGGCATGCGGTGTGCGAGCGGCTGCGCGCGGGGCGCCTCGCCCGCGGGCTCGGAGAGGAGCGCGTGGAGAAGCTCCTCCGCGGTCCAGATGTGGTCCGTGATCCCGGCTTGCATGGCAGGGGTGATGCGAAGTGTCTTTACGACGTGGCATAGGTTGTAATGCACGTAGTTCAGCGCGACGGCGGCGCGATGGTTTTCCAGGCGCTTGCTGAACGCATTGCAGAGCCGACGCATGCGCCCGTTGGTGTGCCGCGTCGTCCCGTTAAGGCGCTCGACGTACGCGGTGGACGCGCGGGCCGCGTCGGGCGCACCATAGACGGTATGCTTCGTGATGAAGGGGTCCCGCGGAGGCTCGTAGCGGTGATCCGGGCCGCGCTGCGCGCCGGTTCGGTAGTTCTTGACGGTCTGCATGTAGTCGACGCCGGGGCCGAAGGATGCGCCGACCGCGGGGATATAGGGCACGAACCCATCGCTCGTGATCTGCGGCATCACGAGCAGGCGCGCGCGGAGATCCGCAATGAACGCGTCGCACGTCTCTTGGTCGCGCCGCCCGACGCGCCACGCGAGCACGAGCCGGCTGTTCGCGTCGATCCCGACGAACGTGTACGCTTCGCCGATTCCGGGCGGGTCCTTCGCGGTGACGCGCGCTTCCTTCTTCTGGACGTAGCTCCAGATCTCATCAACCTGGATCAGCGAGCAGGACAGGTCGCGGACGATCCGATCGTGCAAGCGCTCGGCGCCGAGGCCGAACAGACGCGCGAGCCGGCCGACTGTCTCACGGTTCACGTCGGTCATGCGCTCGACCGCGCGCTCGGAGTTGCCGTCTACCAGAGCGGCGAGCACGCGCAGCCGCTTCTCCTCCGGGAGGACGTTCACGGGCCCCTTGCCTCTCTCGCCGAGATGGGGCACGCTGCGGTCTGCCAGGACTACGAGCGGGCCACCGTTCGGCGTCTGCCGCCCCGCCCTCGGGTTCCAGCCGGAGGCGGGGCGTTTTGCCTTGTGGAGCCCGATTATACGCCTGGCAACGGCGATAAATTCGGCGAACTGCAAATGGTGGACATAGAATGTCCTAGCGCTGCGTCCGCGGGAGGTGCGTCATGACGCGGTGCGCCTTGTCCCCGCTGCGGGGCGCGCTTCAGGCGCTGATTAGCGCGTTCGGCGCCGCGGAAGTCAGAAGAGTTCTAGCGGAAATGACCGAGCGGCCTGGATCGAGATTTCCATCAAAAATCTACCTGATCGATCCGCGTCTCGAAGACGCAAGGCTCATCGATCTTGCGAAGGATCCGGAGGATGAGCCTGAGCCGGATCCGCCAGTTCATTGAGCTTCAAAATCTTGTCCGGTGGCGCGTGGCCGTTGTTGCCGTTGTTCAGATCGCGCGGCTCAGCAACTTCTGGATGGGTGATGTAAAACACTAGCGACGTTTCGTCTGTCCAGAAGTACTCCGTGATCCATCCGGCCTTTGAATAGGATCTCAGTATGTCATACCAGACCCGTTCGTTTTCGGATGCGTTTGAGACCATCGCGCGCGCTGCGCCTCGCGTCTCTCGCAGGAGCTTGTTGATTTTCCGACAGCTCGATCTGGCAAGCTCGGATTCGTCATCAGAAAACACAGCGATATCATTCAGTTTCAATATATTCTTGTGCTGAATCATGCTCCAACTCCCTAACGGAAGCCGGACCATGCCCCCCTGGTACGAAGCCCGCCCTGATGGTAGACCCGTACCCGCGTGCATGCTCCGGCCCGCTTGTCCCGGCGGGGTCGCAACCCCCGCCGGGACTTTTCGTTTAGTTCGAATTGGTCGGCTGCGCAAGCCGGTCGCGCAAGTATCACAATCGTGACAGGGGCGCGCGTGAGGAGGGATCAGACCGCGGCGAGACGCTTCGCGGCGCGGGCCCGGCAGCTCCGCAAGTGCCACTTACCGGCGCACCTGTGCAAGCCGGCGTCGATCGCCGCCTCATGGGCGAAGCGGAGCGCGCCGCCGACGCCGAGCATCGCGAGCAGGAACCGCTGGGCCTTCGGGGGCTCCGCGCGGATCTCGGACGCGAGTTCCAGGGCGGGCTCTACCTCGTACGTGCGCGCCTCAAGCGCCGCCGTGCCGCCCTCGCGCACGTAACGCTTGAAGACGTCCTTGTACGTCTTCTGGCTGGCCACCATGCGCCAGCACATCGTCCGCATGTAGTTGCCGATCTGCCCTTCGCGCTTGGCGGGTTCAGGGTCGAGGGTGATCGTCCCATCGGCGATGTTGCGGTACGTGAGGCACGCGCACTCCAGCGCGATGTCCTCCACGTCGCCGGGGGTCAGTCCGCGGCGGCGCAGGTAGCTCTCGACACGGGCGATCCCGTGCATGAGGGCGCGCCCTACGGCGTCCTTCGTGCCGCGGTCAAGGTTCGGCGGGGCACACCTCGGGCGCGTCCCTGGGTTTCTCGGCGGGCGCTTCGGGACACCAGTCCCTTGGCCCGATCCGGGCGGATCGGTAGGCTGCATGCGTCGGCTCCGTGTAAGCGGTGTCGGCCACGCGGCCCGGGGTGGTGGAACACCCGCGGGCCGCACTTGTACTGCGCGGCCGAACCTACCTCAACGTCGAGCCCGAATCGTCAAACCCGGCCAGTTTCACCCAAAACCGGCCACTACCCCGCCCGATGGGTCCGGACCCACCGCCGATCGGGCCCCCGGCGGCGCCCGCATGGCGGTCCATGGATCCGATCACCGGGTTTTCCCGGGAAATCGACGGGTCGCCCGGGGCGGCCCCCCCGGTCACCACCCCGGCGAGGTCGGGTCCCTCGGCGTCGGAGGACCCCTCCGGAGGGGATCGCGGCGGGGTCACGAGGGGCGGCGTGTTCAGTACGTGGAGAGGCGCCGGCGGCGGAGACGCCACCACGATCCGCTACATCGCCCCCCAGACCCGAGCAGAGGCGGGCGGGCATGCCTCGCACGCGGGGGTGGGCGCGGCCCGAGCACCGACCGAGGTGCCATAAGGCAAAAGGAGGCGCGGCCTCTCAGGCGCGCCTTAAGTGGCGCGCTGCGGATGGCCTCAGGTGTCAAGACCCGAAGGGAGACACGCAGGGCGGCGTCCCCATGCCTCGCTCCCACGCCGCCCGTCTTGGCGAATGGCAGCGCCCACCCCCGCGTGCGAGGTATGCCCGCACGCCGGCGCGATCAGTCCGGCACCCCCGTGGTCATTGCGGAAAAGTTCCTCCCGAACGCGTTGTCAATCCCGTTGCCATCGACCGCCATCGAGGGCGCCGCGACGGCCGCCCGCGCCGCTACCGCCCACGTCGCCCTCGGGCGGCTCAGTGACCTCGCCGCCGCACGCGGTCGCGGTGAGCCGCTGCCCGGGGACGCCGACGACGGAGGAACGCGAGCGCGGCGATCCACAGCGACGCTGCGCTCCCAGGCGGCGCGCCCGCGCGGCAGTCGCACCCGCCGGCGGCGACCAGACGTGTCGCGGCGTCCTCGTCGCGGCCGGTGCCGCCTGCGCCCGGCCCCGGATCCGTGCAGGCTGGGCTCTCCACGGGGCCGCAGCTCCCATTGAAATGACTTCCTGCCTCCACGCTGCACGCCTGGCAATCCAGCGGGTCGCCGTCGCCGCAGGCCTCATTGCAGCAGAAGCCGTCGACACAATGGCCGGAGGCGCAGTCCGCGGCGCGCGCGCACGGCGCCGGTGCGACCAGCTTGACCTGCACGCGGTGGCTCGCGAACGGTGAGCCCTCGTGAAACCGCGAGTACGCGACGAGCGCCGCCCCCGCGCCTGCCGCGAGCGCGGGCGCTCCCCAGGACTCCGGCTCGGCCGCGATCGGGAACGTCGAGAACACCGTCCCGTCGGGCGACAGCGCCGCGCCTCGGATGTCCCACCCTGTGCCCATCGAGTCGCGCTCGAGCCAGGCCACCTCCGTGCTCTGCCCGTCGCAAGCAATGGATGGGACCGCGCCGGGGCCGAAGGATATCGGCTGCGGATCGAGGACCTGCCCCCCAGGGCCGATGCGCGCGCCATAAACCCCTTCGATCCCCGCAGCCTCGTTCGCCCACACGACGATGGAATTCGATCCGTCGAAATCGACGCTCGAGGACCGGGTAACCGTCGGCGGCGGCGAGACAAGGAACCCTTCCGGATCGAGGCTGACCCCCTCCGGGCTGATCCGTGCGCCATAGACCTCACCGGCGGGGCTCGTCGGCCCGATCCACGTGACGACATAGCCGGCCCCGTCCGACGCCGCCGCAGGGTTCAAGCCATACCATTGACCCGGCTGGGACATGAGGAACAGCGGCGGCCCCACCGCGCCGTCCTGGCCGACGAGCACTGCGATCACGCCGTCGTACCCGTCCGCAGCGACGAGCGTGCTGGTCCCGTTCGAGGCCAGTGCGAGCGGGGCGTCCCCCCAGCTGATCAGCGGCAACGCGATGGGCGTCGGATCCAGCACGACCCCGCCCGGGCTCACGCGCGCCACATAGGCCTGGTAGATCGGGTCGCCGTGGAAGTCGACGTAGTCCAGGTGCCACCATGCTACCAGCGTGTTTGCCCCGTCAAAGACGGCGCGCGGCTTAAATTGGAACCCCGATCCGGTCGCGATGGGGAGGGCTTGCGAATCCAGGACTTCGCCCGTCGGGCTCACGCGCGCACCATAGATGTCGGTGAACCCCTGGCCGGTCTCATAGTTGCGGTCGTCGGTCCACACCACGAGGAAGCTCGCCCCATCGAAGGCCGCGGCCGGCTCGTACTGCCCATTGGCGGCCATGGAGATCGGAAACGGCGAGGGGTCGAGCACGGCGCCCGATGGGGCGAGCCGGACGCCCGCGATATGTCCGTTCGCCGTGGCGACGTCGCCGGCGTGGTTCTCCTCCCAGACCACGAGCGCGCTGTCCCCGCCGCGGGCGATCGCGTGGCTCTCGCCCCCGACCAGGACGTTCTGGGCCGTGTCGGCGAGCAGCACCCCCGACGGATCGAGCTTCACGCCTGCAGGGCTCACCCGCATCTGGTAGAGCGCTGCGGAATGCAAATCCAGCTCCTGACGCCGCCACACGACGACGGCGCTCGTCCCGTCGTACGCGACCTTCGGGTTGCGCAGGGCGACGTCGATATCGGGCTCGACGGCGAGGAGGATGCCTGTCGGATCGAGCACGTCGCCCGCCGGGGTCACGCGCGCGGCCGCGATCCTGTAGTCGTAATACTCGGTGACCGACTCCGACCAGACGACAAAATAGCGCGCGCCGTCAAAGGCGATGGACGGGAACCGCTGGCCGCCCTCGCCCAGCGGCGGGGGGCCGATCGGAATCGGGGATGCGTCGAGTGGCGCGCCCTGCGTGCTCACGCGCATGCCGTAGATTCGCTGATCGCCCCAGACCACGAGGTAGCCCGCGCCGTCGTACGCCACGTCCGGACGATGACCGGTGGGCCACAGGGCGGGGCCGGTGCCGAGCGCTGTCAGCACGCCGCCGGGATCGAGCACCGTGCCGTCGGGCGCGACCCGCGCGTGGTAGACGTCGAACTGCTCGCCCGAAATCTTGTCCCGACCATCGTCCCAGACCACGAGGAAACCGTCGCCGTCGGAGGCCACCGCGGGGTAGGTCTGGTGCTTGGGAGCGCCGCAGATCACGAAGCCGTCAGGATCGAGGACGCTACCGTCCGGGCCGACGCGCGCTCCATGGACATCGCCGCCGGACTCGTACACGACCAGGAACCCGGCGCTCCCCACGGCGACGGACGGCCAGGATCCGGCCGCGATCGGGATCCCATACGGATCGAGCACGGCCCCGGAAGGCGTGACGCGCGTGGCGCGGATCCCTTTCCCGCTCCTCTCGTCCGCCCACACCACGAGGTACTGTGTCCCATCGAAGGCCACCACCGGGTCGGACTGCGCCCCCTCCGCGGGGACGAGGATCGGCGCATCCATCGGGATCTCCGGCGACAGGACCGGCTCGGCGCGGGCGTCGCGGGCTCCCGCGACCACCGCGGCGCCCAGCATCAGAGCGAGCCCTGGGGAGAAAGCCTTCATCATGCGAGCCTCCGCGAACGCTCGAGCGCGTTCCTCGCGCAGTGTACTCCGGCGAGCCGCGCATGGGCAACCGGGGCGAACGCGGAGCGCGGCTCACCGATGCGGCCCTGGGGCTATTGCACCTCGTAATCGAACGCGGCCTCGTCGTGGAGATCCGGGGTGTCCACCATGTACCGGACCTGCCACTCGCCCGGCATCGAGAGCACGACGTCGCGCACGTCGTACAGGCCCGGCTCGATCTCCTCGATCACGGGCTCGGCCGTGGCCTCGTGGCCCATCGAGGGCATCACGGCGCGCGCGGTGACGGTGGCGCCCGCGAGCGGATCGAGCGACGGCCGGACGCGCAGCTCGAGATGGAACTCGTTCGGACCCTCCGCCACGGGCGCCAGAGGCGTCGCGGTGAACTCGACCAGGCCCTGCGCGCCGACCACCGTCTGCGCCCCGGTCTCGCCCGCGACCTCCTCCGCGCCGCAGCCGGCGAGCGAGCAGAGCGCCGCCGCCGCGAGCGCGATCACGCCGAGGCGCGCCCCGGACCGCCTCGCGCCGCGGCGCCGCTCCCGCGCGTACGCCGTCAATCGATCCTCGCCCCTGAATGCTGCCTGTCGGTCATTGCTGCTCATCGCTCATCCCATCGGTGATACGAGCTCGTCCTGGTCGAGCTTGAACCGTCGATCTCCTCGATTCATGGATCATTCAAAGCTGCTCCACATTCGCCGGATGCCGACGTACGGCGCGATCACGGCGGGCTCGTTCCGGCCCAGCCACGCGGCGGGCACGTCCACCTGGAGGGAGGCCAGCGCGGTCCAGCGGTGGGTGAGGTCGTAGGCCGCGAAGACCGTGAGGGCGGTGCGCTCGCGATCGGCGCCGGCGGCGCGCACGCCGTCGAACAGGGGCGCGGCCTCGCGCTCGTGCAGGACGCCGGCCGTGATGGAGAGCCCGGAGGACCAGTAAGGGCCGGCCGCCGCGATGAAGGTCATGCGAGGCGCGAGCTCGACCTCGGCGCCGCTCGCGCTGAAGGTCGTCGTGCGGAAGCCGGCGGACGCGGAGACCGTGGTGTAGAGCCAGTCGCCCCAGGTCTTCTCGAGAGACAGGCCGGGCCGGAGCTGGGCGGCGCCGAGGCCGGTGACGTCGGCGGCGAGGGGGTCGCGCGACGCGCTCACGGGGCGGCCGGTGGGCAGCGTGGCGCCGAACGTGACCGCGATCGAGGGCGCCCAGGAGGCGGCGCCGTCCTCGAGGACCTCGACGCGCGCCGACGCGCCGACGTCGCCCGGGCCGCCGCCCGAGGACGTGGCGCCGCCCAGGGATTTCCACGTGGCGAGCAGCGGCACGGTGACGCCGAGCTGGACGCGGCGTCCGGCGCGCACGGTCCAGCCGAGCTCGAAGGCGAGCTCACGATCGTGATCCGCCGCCGGGGAGGTGACGAGCTCGCGGTCCGAGGTCCAGGCGCCGAACCGATCGGTGAGCCGGATCGCGGCGCTCGCGGCGGCGCGCTCCGAGGGGCCGAGCCGCTGGCCGAGGCCGTGCCCGGTGCCGCAGCAGGCCGCGGCGCGCGCGGCGTCCGGGCACGCGCAGACCGCGAGCGCGAGGGCGGCGGCGAGGGCGGGGGAGGGGAGGCGCACGGCGCCGCGGGGTGTAGACCGCCGCGCCGCGGATAGCGATGCGACACGTTGTCGCGATCAGCTCGTCCGGGACAGGGTCCGCCGGCCCGGCGCAGACCCTCTTGAGCCGCAGGCCATGAAGCGGTAGAAGCGCTGCGAGGGGGCTTTCCTCGGGTTGGCCCCGCGAGGCGCGTCCGCCGGCGCGCCTCGGATGCTGGGCTCCGGGCCGTGTCGGATCACGGACAATCTATGGCAGGTGCGGTCATGAAGGCATTGTCAAGAGTTGCGCTGCTGATCGGGGCGCTCGCCCTGGCGGGGACGACGGCATGCAGCAAGGAGCCCGACCAGGCGCAGATCCATCGCGACGCGGCGAACGCCTTGCTCCAGGACGGCAAGTGGAACGAGGCGGCCCAGGAGTATGCCAAGTCGCTCGAGGCCGATCCCAAGCAAGAGAAGATGTGGGAGCGCAAGGCCTACTGCCACATGCAGGCGGGCGCGCTCGAGGACGCCGAGGCGGCGCTCCTCAAGATGCTCGAGCTCAAGACCGAGCCGGCGGCCAAGGCCGAGGTCTACCGGAACATCGCCGGCATGTACATGCAGAAGACCGTGATGGACAAGGCCGAGAAGTACTTCCTCGAGGCCTCCAAGGTCGACCCCAAGGACGCCATGTCCCTGCAGTGGCTCGGCGAGATCTACTCCCAGCGCGGCGGCGCCCGCGACATGAAGGCCCCCGCCGTGCCCGAGAGCCTCCAGAAGGCGCTCGATTATTACGACAAGGCGATCGCGATCAATCCGAACGAGCCGGCCCTCTACCTCAACAAGCGCATCGTCATGGGCAAGTACATGGAGGACGCGCGCCAGAAGAAGGTGGCCGCCGAGCAGGCGGCGGTGGATGCCGGCGCCGACAAGGAGAAGGCGGAGGCCGCGAAGGCCGAGGCGGCGCAGCACCAGGCCAAGATGGATGAGTTCAAGAAGCAGTTCGAGGAGATGACGAAGAAGCTGGTGGAGGTCCAGAAGGCCGCCAAGAAGTGATCGACGCGGCGGCCCGCGCCGCCCGCGAGCGGCGCGAGCGTCCTGGGAGAGGCCGCAGCGATCATATCGGGGCGCCACGTCATTGCGGCGCGGCCGCGCCAGGCGCCCGCCTCCGCGCCCGCGCCCGCGCCTGTCACGCGCCGCCGAGCCGCAGCGCGATGGCCGCGTGGTCGCCGCCGGGGCGGCGCTCGGCGGCGGCGACGGCGAGCCTCCGCGCGAGCTCGCCCGGATCGCGCGTCGCGCCGATGTCGTCGGGCATCGTCGATTGATCGAACGCGTCGCCCACGCCCTTCGTCGCGATCGCGACGATCTCGCCGGGGGACCATTCGTGCGACGTGAGCTCGGGTGCGACCTCGTCGTTCATCCCGAGCGCGCGCACGATGACCTCTCGATACTGGGGCGGGAACGTCTCCTTCACGTCGCGGACCTTCTCGGGCGGGAACTCGGGGTGGCGGCCGAGGAAATCATTGAGCATCGAATGGTCCTCGGTGAGCGCCTCGAGCTCCCCGCCGCGCAGCCGGAACGCGCGGTCGGCGCCCACGTGCGCGACGTGGACGCGGTCCTCCGTGACGAGCGCGACGAGCGCGGTCGCGCCGGGGGCCCTGTCGCCGCCGCCCGGGTGCTCGGCGCGGAGCCGCCCGTTCGCCTCGAGCAGCGCCTCGCGGAGGTCGTCCTGCGAGAGCGGCCCGCGGCGCGCGGCCCGATCGAGGCGGGACCGGATCGCCTCGGCCGCGGTCGCGACCGCGGGCCCCGGCGCCGGGTGGCCCGTCAGCGCCTGCACCACGAAGAAGCAGCGCGCGTCCGGGAGGACCACGGCGCGCAGCGTCGAGGCCTCCTCACCGCCGCGGTGCTGGACGGCCGCGAACTCGACGGTGCGGGGCGAGGCGCCGCCCGTGCGCAGCTCACCCCGGCGCGGGCCGTCGGCCTCGTCGGCGGGCGCCTCGACGAGGTGCGGCTCGCCGCGGTAGGGCCCGCCCGCGGCGCCGTCGCCGGGCACCGGGCCGTCGCCTTCGCCCTCCGTGATGGGCGCGCGCGATCGCGACAGCGCCCACGTGGCGAGGCCGAGCAGCACGAGGAATCCGAGGATCAGGAAGAGGTAGCCGTCGAGGGTCATGCGCGCTCCCCGCGGCCGCCCTGCGGCCGCGAGCCGCGCGAACGTAGGGCATCCGGCGCGTCGGACCACCCTGGATCGCACGAGAGCCACGCCCCGGACCCGCGCCGCCGTCGATTTCCAGGCGTTTCCGGATCCGCTTCCGGATCGGTGTCCGGAGCCGCTCCCCGGATCCAGGGCTTGCGGGGCCGGCGCGCCTCAGGCCGATCCGGGCGGATCCGCGTCGGTCCGCTCCCACAGCCGGAGCAGCGCGGCGCTGTCCGTGATGTACGCGAACACGTCGCTCATGCAGAGGAGCGCCGCGTCGCGATGCAGGGGGCTGCTCCCCGCGGTCGCGTCCCTCGGCAAGAGGACGCGATAATCCAGATTCCTCGCGGTGAGCACCGTGCTCAGCACGCAGACATTGGCGGAGACGCCGCAGCAGATCAGGTTCTCGATCCGCTTGCACCGCAGCAGCAGATCGAGGTCCGTGCCGAGGAAGCAGTCGTATCGTCGCTTGGCCAGGATGCGATAGTCACCCGGCGAGGCCAGGAGCCCGCCGGCCAGCTCGCACCCGCCGGTCCCTTCATGGCAATGCAGCGGATCGTACTCCAGCTCGATGCCGTAATCGCTCCTGTCCGGCCTGTGCATCTCGTGGGTGAAGATCACCGGCAGACGATGCCCTCTCGCCCAGCCGGTGAGCGAGTTGACGACCGGGATCAGATCGCGCGCCCCCGGCGTCTCGCAGGGGGCGCCGTCGTCCACGAAATCCCGCTCCATATCGATGACGAGCAGGGCCGTGTTGGCTGGCTTGATCTTATCGAGGGGCAAAGGGCGAATGCGGGGCATCATGATTGTCTTACGTCGCGGGCGGTGAGGGCCGACCCTCCGGAATCGATGCGCAAGGGTTGACAGGCGCGCTGCGGGGTGAGAAAACGTCTATCAGGATAGCTGACCAGTATACCCCCGGACCGAGCAGGCGGCACCCCGATGCCTTCCGAACCCGACGAGACGAACCCGCTCCTGGAAGATGAGGCGAGCGCGCTGCGCCGGCGTGTCGCGGAGCTGGAGCGGGAGCTCGCCGCCGCCCGGAGCCCGGGCCAGGGGGGGCAGCGGGCGCGGCCCACCTCCTCGCTGCCGGAGGCGCTGCGAATCACGAGCGCCGAGCAGGCGGCGCTGCTCGACGCGCTCCCCGTGATGGTCTTCTTCAAGGATAGAGATCACAGGTACATCCTGGCCAACAGGGCGTACGCCGACCACCATCGCCTCCCGCTCGACCAGATCATCGGCAAGAAGGACGAAGAGATCTTCGTGCCGGAGACGGCGCGGACCTACCGCGAAAGCGATGAAGCCATCATGGCCGCCGGAGCGCCGGTGCGGAACGTCGAGCTCCGCTGGGAGCTCGCGGACGGCACCTGCGGATGGACCGTCGAGAACGACGTGCCCTACCGCGACGAGTCCGGCCGCGTCGTGGGAATGGTGGGCGTCGTCATGGACGTGACCGCCCAGAAGCAGGCCGTCGAGAGCCTCCGGCGGACCGAGGCCGAGCTGCGGAGCGCCCAGGAGCGGCTGATCGAGACGGTGTCCGCGCTGGCGACGCCGATCCTGCCGATCGAGGAGGACATCCTCGTCCTCCCCCTCGTGGGCTATATCGACTCGACGCGCAGCGATCATATCATGGAGGCGCTGCTCGCCGGCGTGGCGCGCCACGGCGCGCGGTTCGTGATCCTCGATCTCACCGGCGTCCCCGTCGTGGACAGCGCCGTCGCGGCGCACCTGCTCCGCGCGGCCCGGGCCGTCGCCCTCCTCGGCGCGCAATGCGTCCTCTGCGGCATCTCCCCCGCGATCGCCCAGTCCATGGTGGATATCGGCGCGGATCTCCGGGAGCTCGTCCTGCAGAGGGATCTGCGCGCCGCCGTGCGCTACGCGCTCGCGCGGCGCGCCGGCGCCGCTCCTCCGAGCAAGGGAGCGGCGGGGCGCGCGCGCTGAGGGCCCGGGCGGCCTCACTTTCCGGCCGAGACGAGGAGCGCCTTGATTCGCGCCGTGAGCTCGTAGAACTCCGGCTGCTCCCGCACCCAGGCCCCGCGCTGCTCGAGGGTCACCTGCTCCACGGGGCGGCCGAGCAAGGCGCGGAGCGCCTCGGCGCGCCCGCGGTCCCCCGCGGCGGACCGGCGGAGCGCGTCGCGCGCGATCGCTCGCTCGAGCGCGTCCTCGGTGCTCACCTCGGCGACGATCCCCGCGGTCCGCTCGCCGAAGACGACGACGCGCTGGCCGAGGAAGATGGCCTCCGCGATGTCGTGCGTCACGAAGAGGATCGTCGGCCGGCTCTCCCTCCAGATGCGGAGCAGCTCGGCCTGCTGGACCTCGCGGTTCTGGGCGTCGAGCGCCGCATAGGGCTCGTCCATCAGCAGGATGCTCGGCCGCGTCGCCAGCGTCCGGGCGATCGCGACCCGCTGCTGCTGCCCGCCGGACAGGTCACGCGGATAGGCCGAGGCGAAATCCGTCATTCCGACGAGCTCCAGGTACGCCGAGGCCCTCCGCTCCCGCTCGGCCCTGTCGCGCTCGCAGAACCGGAGGCCGAACAGCACGTTCTCCCTGACCGTCAGCCACGGAAACGATGAATACGACTGGAAGACGAGCCCGCGATCGGGCCCGGGGCCGCGGATGGGCTCGCCCCCGAGCGAGAGCTCGGTGGCCGGGTGGGGGTCCGGCTCCTCCAGCCCGGCCACGATGCGCAGGCACGTGGACTTGCCGCAGCCCGAGGGCCCGAGGATGACCACGAGCTCCCCCGCGGCGACGCTCAGGTCGAGGCCGGCGAGCACCCGGTGCGGGCGCCCGTCCGTCGTGTACGTCTTGTGGAGCGCTCGCAGGACGAGGGCCTTGCCGGTCGCGTGTCCGGTCGGGGGAGGGGAGCTTCCCGTCATAGCCAGGGGAACAGCCTCCGCTTGGGGATCTTGAACATCTGATCGAAGGCGAGCCCGATGACGCCGATGACGAGGATCGACGCCATGACGTTGCTCGTCTGGATGAACCGCTGGGATTGAATGATGACGTGGCCGATGCCCGACGTCGCCGCGACGAGCTCGGCGACCACGAGGTAGGACCACGCCCACCCGAGCGCGACGCGGAGGTGATCGTAGAGCGACGGCATGCACCAGGGCAGCACCACGCGCAGGAGCACCTGCCGCGAGCTCGCGCCCATCGTGTACCCGAGCTCCACGAGGTGCTTCGGCACGCGCGCGGCCGTGTCGGCGACGAGAGGGATGAGCTGGAACACCGTGCCGATGAAGATGATGGCGATCTTCTGGGCGTCGTCGATGCCCACCCACAGGATGCTGAGCGGTATCAGCGCGGCGACCGGCAGATACCGGAGAAAATCGTTGAACGGCTGGATCAGCGCGTCGACGGGCTTGATCGTCCCCGCGAGCAGCCCGAGGGGCACGGCCACGAGGGCCGCCGCCACGAAGCCGGCGGTGACCCTGAGGACGCTCGCGATGATGTCGTGGATGAAGCCGTGGTCCCGGAAGAGCGCCACGCCGGCCGCCGCCACCTCGAGCGGCGAGGGGAGGAAGACCGCGGCGGACTCCATCCGCCGCGAGAGCACGGTCCAGAGCGCGAGGAACAGCGAGAACGAGAGGATGGCGAGCGCGCCGTACGCCCGGCGGCTGATGTCGCGATATAGCTTCATGACGCCCTGCCGCCCCGGGGATCCGCCGCCTCGAGATCGAGCCTAGGGCTTCGCCTTCGCCGCGTCGTTGACGGAGCGAAAGTCGATGACGGAGGCAGGATCGATCGATCTCTTCGTCACGCCCGCCTTCAGCCACAGATCATTGGCCTTCCTCACCGCCTCGAAGAGCTGCCCCGGCGCCTCCCTGGTCCCGAAGAGCTCCGCGTTGCGCGGCAGCGACATGAACCTGACGCCGGCCACGGTCTCCTTCTCCTCGGGGAGCGGCAGCTTCCAGAACCTGGCGATGATCTCGTCGCCCTCGGCCGTGTGCTCGGCGTACCAGTCGGCCGCGCGCCCCATCGCCGCGATCATCTCCTTGACGTCCTCGCGGCGCGCCTCGATCGCGGCGCGGCTCATGTAGAGCACGTCGACGATCAGCCCCGGCTTGTCGGCGCTCGTCACGAGCACGTGCGCGCCCTCGAGCTTCTTGGTCTTGCCGATCCACGGCTCCCACGTCACCGCGGCCTCGACCTTCCCGGCGACGAAGGCGCTGCCCGCGCTGCCCGTGTCCATCGGGACGACCGTCACGTCGGACGGGCTCATGCCCGCGTCGGCGAGCAGCGCCAGGAAGAAGAAGTGCCCGGTGAAGCCAGGCTCCAGCGCGACCTTCCTGCCCTTCAGGTCGGAGACGCTCTTGATCGATTTCCTGGCCAGGACGCCGTCCGCGCCGTTCGAGAGGTCGAACACGTAGACGATCTGCCCGTCCACGCCCGCGGAGGCGCTCGTCACGGCGGAGTCGGCGGTGTGGCCCACGCCGTCGATGGCGCCCCGCAGCAGCGCGGAGTTCTTCTCGCCTATGCTCTCGAGGATGGATATCTCCGCGTCGATGCCGGCCTCCTTCAGAAACCCCTTCTCTTTCGCGAGGACGAGCGGAGAGTAGCCGAGCCAGGTATTGAACGCGATCTTGAACGGCGCCCGCGCCGGCGCGGCGGCGGCCGGGGCGCTCGAGCCGGCCGGCAGCGCGGACCCCGGAGCCCCGGTCTGGCCGCTCGCCGGATCGGAAGAGCGGCAGCCCACGAGCGCCGAGAGCGCGGCGGCGCACAGGACCACGCCGGCGCGACCCCTCCGCGCCGCACCGCGGCGTCGCTCCGCACTCGTTGCGCGAGCCTCCGCGCCCGCAGATGGCACGTCGTACGCCTCGCGCTGCCCACCCCTCAGCCATGCGTAGCAGAACATGGTGACCTGTGACCAGGCTAACGCTGCCGCAGCGGAGATTGCAAGACGCAAGGTGCTCCCGGAACGCGATCGGCGAGGAGAGGAGAGAGGGATTACAGGGAGGCGGGGAGGGCGGGGAGAACAGAAATTTCTGAGAAATCTCTCTCTTCTCTCCCTCCCCGTCTCCCCGCCTCCCTGTGAATTTCTCTCCCCTGGATCCAGGGACGAACTTAGAGGACAGTGTACTAGGTTCCCTCCCGCCGGCTCACCGCGAACGCCCCGAAAGCCTGCATCGTCGGCATCACCTCGATCCGGTTGATATTGACGTGCGCCGGCCGGGTCGCCGCCCATTCAATCGCGTCCGCCACGTCGTCCGCGCCGAGCGCCTGCATGCCCCGGTACACCGCCCTGGCCCGGGCCTCGTCCCCCCCGAACCGCACCACCGAGAACTCGGTCTCCGCCATGCCGGGCTCGATGCTCGTCACCCGCACGTTCTTTCCGATCAGATCAGCCCGCAGACCCAGCGAGAACTGGTGCACGAACGCCTTGGTCGCTCCATAGACGTTCCCGCCGGGATAAGGATAGGTCCCCGCGACCGACCCCAGGTGGATGATGTGTCCGCGATCGCGGGCCACCATTCCGGGCAGGACAGCGCGCGTCGCGTACACCAGCCCCTTCACGTTGGTGTCGATCATCACGTCCCAGTCGTCGAGGTCCGCCCGATCGGCGGGCTCGAGCCCGGCCGCCAGGCCGGCGCTGTTCACGAGCACGTCCACGGCCGCGAATTCGTCGGGCAGGGCGCCGAGCGCGGCGGCGACGGCGGCGCGGTCGCGCACGTCGAGCGGGATCGGGAGCGCGGGGGCCGGGAGCTCGCGGGCGAGGGATTCGAGGCGGTCCTCGCGGCGGCCGACCAGGACCGTGCGCGCGCCGAGCGCGGCGAAGCGGCGGGCGGCGGCCGCGCCGAACCCGGAGGTGGCGCCGGTGATGAGCGCGATCGAGGGGCGGTGGGGCGTGGTCATGCGTGACCGCATAGCACGCCCTGCGCGCCGCGGAATCGGTGTGCAATCGAGGAGGCCGCCGGTTCGAGCGCAGCAGGCCCTCAGCGGCGCCGCCGCGCGCGCCGGCCCTCGCGGCCTTGCTGCTCGACGTGCGCGACCTCGGCCTCGGCCTCGGCGTCGTCCGCCGGCAGGTCGGCGACGCGGACGCGGTTGGACATCTGGGGCGGGGCATCGACGCGGGCGCGCCGCTCGGCGGTGACGAGCAGCGCCGAGAC
>CAYQYG010000185.1:0-16147 GCA_964421485.1 uncultured Polyangiaceae bacterium
TGCGGAAGCCGCGCTTCGGGAGGCGGCGCTGGATCGGCGTCTGGCCGCCCTGGAAGTGCCGCTTGTTGATGTTGCCGGTCGACCGGGCCTTTTGGCCCTTCTGCCCGCGGCCGGCGGTCTTGCCGACGCCCGAGCCCACGCCGCGACCGACGCGGAGCTTGTCCTTGACGGCGCCTTCGGGGGCCTGGAGCTTGGAGAGGATGTCCATGGTTTCGCTTCCGTGCGCGGCGACGCCGCGATGACCGGGTTACTTCTTCGGCGACGCGGCGTCGCCCGCGATCTCCTCGACCTGGACCAGGTGAAGCACCTTCTTCACCATCCCGCGGAACGAGGGCGTATTCGCCACCACCACCTCGGAGCCGGGGCCCCGCAGGCCGAGCCCCTTGATCACGCGGCGCGTGTGCTCGACCTGACCGATCGTGCTGGCCGTCTGGCGAACGCGAAGGCGGACGCTCACGACGCACCTCCCTCACCGCCCGGAGCCGCGCCGCCCGCGGAGGGCGCAACGCTCGCGCGCCGGCGCGCCCCGGTGATCCCGCCACCGCGGCGCTGGTAGCCGAGGTCGTCGAGCTGCATCGAGCGCTTGCCCGCGACCGACTCCGGGCTCTTGAGGCCGCGGAGCGCCGCCACCGTCGCGTGCACGACGTTGTGCGGGTTGCTCGATCCGAGCGACTTCGTCAGGACGTCGTGAATGCCCGCCGACTCGACGACGGCGCGCACCGCGCCGCCGGCGATGACGCCCGTCCCGGGGCTCGCCGGCTTGAGCAGCACCCTGCCCGCGCCGACGTGCCCGAACGAGTCGTGCGGGATCGTCGTCCCGTCGAGCGGGATGTAGAAGAGGTTCTTGCGGGCCTGGTCGTTCCCCTTGCGGATCGCCTCGGGCACCTCGTTGGCCTTCCCCAGGCCGACGCCCACGTGCCCCGCCTCGTCGCCCACCACGACCAGCGCCGAGAAGCTGAACCGCCGGCCGCCCTTCACGACCTTGGCGACGCGGTTGATGTGGATGACTCGCTCCTTGAGCTTTTCTTCGTCGACGTGATCGAACGCCATAACCGTCCTCTGTCACTCAGCCGGCGCGAGCGCCGCGCCTCGGATCAAAAATCGAGACCTGCCTCGCGGGCCCCCTGCGCCAGGGCCGCCACGCGACCGTGGTACAGGTAGCCGTTGCGGTCGAAGACCACGCGATCGATCTTCTGCGACTTGCAGATCTTCGCGATCAGCGCGCCGACCTTCTTCGCGGCGCCGACCTTGTTGTCTTCCTCGAGCGTCCCCTTGAGGTCCTTGGAGAGCGTCGAGGCGTGCGCCAGGGTCTTCCCGCTCACGTCGTCCACCACCTGCGCGTAAATGTGCTTCGCGCTGCGGAAGACGCTGAGGCGCGGGCGCACCTCCGTCCCCGAAACCTTCTTGCGAATGCGGAGCTTCCGGCGCTCCCGACCCACGATTCTCATGGCCATGGTCGTCTCGTCCTCTGGGGCGGCGGCGATGTACGCCGCCCAATCGACCTCAGTTACTTCTTGCCGCTCTTGCCGGCCTTGCCCGCCTTCTCACGGACGCGCTCGCCGCGGTACCGCACGCCCTTGCCGCCGTACGGCTCCGGCGGCCGGAAGCCGCGGATCTTCGCCGCCGTCTGGCCGATGAGCTCCTTGTCGGCCCCCGTCAGGATCAGCACGGTCCCCTTCGAATCAGCGGGGATGGCCGCGGAGAGCCCCTTGGGGACGTCGAACACCACCGGGTGCGAGTAGCCGAGCGCGAAGGTGAGCGTCGTGCCCTTCTGCTCGACGCGATAGCCGGTGCCCTTCAGCTCCAGCGTGCGCTCGTAGCCGTCGGCGACGCCCTTCACCATGCTCGCGAGCAGCGCGCGCGTCAGGCCCTGCAGGCGCGAGCCGTCGCGGCCCGGCGCCGTCGAGCTGACGACGAGCTTGCCGCCCTCGACCTTGACGTCGACCCGGTCCACGATCGGCCGGCTGAGCTGGCCCTTCGGCCCCTTGATCTCGACCGAGCGGCCGTTGACCGCCGCGGTGACACCCTTCGGCAGATCGATGGGGCGCTTGCCGACGCGAGACGTCTTCGTCGTGAGCCGCGAGTCGCCGCCCGCGGCCGCGTTCGCCTGGATATCCATCACCACACCTCGCACAGAAGCTCGCCGCCCACCTTCTGGCGGCGCGCCTCACGGTCGCTCATGAGCCCGCGCGACGTGCTCAGGATCGAGATGCCGAGCCCGCTGAACACCCGCGGGATGCGATCGTGCGCGACATAGACGCGGCGGCCCGGCCGGGAGACCCGGCGGACGCCGTCGATCGCGCTCTGCCGGTCGCGCCCGTAC
This sequence comes from uncultured Polyangiaceae bacterium, assembly GCA_964421485.1. GTDB lineage: Bacteria > Myxococcota_A > Polyangia > Polyangiales > Polyangiaceae > CAYQYG01. The sequence continues at coordinate 2,324 of CAYQYG010000185.1, forward strand.
TTCAGCACGATCGTCAGATTCTTGGGGCCGTCGCCCTCGCTGGGGCGCACGTCCGCGATGAACCCTTCGGACTTGAGGATCTCCGCGACGGCGGCCTTCAAGCGGCTGGCCGGGACCTCCGTCCGGTCGTGCCGCGCGAGCGCCGCGTTGCGGATGCGGGTCAGCATGTCGGCGATGGGATCGGTCATCATAGAATCACCAGCTGGCCTTGATCACACCGGGGAGCTCGCCGCGCAGGGCGAACAGCCGGAGGCAGATGCGGCAGAGCTCGAAGTCTCGGTAGTAGGCACGGGAGCGGCCGCACACCTTGCAGCGGTTCCTGTGCCGGACCGCGAACTTCGGCGGGCGGTTCAGCTTCGCAAACTCTTTTGCACGGGCCATCGTCGAATCCTTCTCAGTGCCTGAACGGGATGCCGAGCTCGGTGAGGAGCGCGCGGCCCTCTTCGTCCGTCCTCGCCGTGGTCACGAACGAGATGTTGAGCCCCTTCACGACGTCGATCTTGTCGTAGTCGATCTCGGGGAAGATGATCTGCTCGCGCAGGCCCATCGTGAAGTTGCCCTTGCCGTCGAAGCCCTTCGAGCTCACGCCCTTGAAGTCGCGCACGCGCGGCAGGGAGAAGGCGATCAGCCGATCGATGAACTCCCACATCCGCTCGCGGCGGAGGGTGACCATCACGCCGATCGGGAGGTTCTCGCGGAGCTTGAACGTCGCGATCGACTTCCGGGCGCGCGTCACGACCGGCTTCTGACCCGCGATCGCCCGCATGTCCTCGACCGCGGAGTCGATGATCTTCGGGTTCTGCACCGCGGCGCCGAGCCCCATGTTGATCACCACCTTCTTCAGGCGGGGGACCATCATCGGGTTCTTGTACGAGAACTTCTTCGTCAGCGCGGGCACCACCGAGCTCCGGTAGTGCGTCCGCAGCCGCGGAACGTAGTTCGGATCGAGCTTCGCCTGCTCGCCGCCCGCGGCCTCGGCCTCGGCGCCCTTGCCCTTGGCCTTGGCGTCCTTGTCCTTGCCCTTGCCGCCCTGCTGCTTGGCCTGCTGCTGGCCCTGGGCAGGCTTCGCCTGCTGCGGCTTCGGCTTGTCCTTGTCCTTGGCCTTGGCGTCCTTGTCCTTGGCCGCCTTGTCCTTCTTGTCCGCCATGGCTAGCCACCCGTGATCGCGGCACCGCTCTTCGCAGCAACGCGGGTTTTCTTGCCGTCCTCACCGACCTTGCTCTTCACGCGGGTCGGCTTGCCCGTCGACGGGTCCACCGGCATGACCTTGGAGGCATGGATCGGCGCCTCCTTCGTGATCTTGCCGCCCTCCTGGTTGCGAGGCGTCGGGCGCTGGTGCCGGGTCACCGTGTTGATCCCTTCGACGACGACCTTGTCGTCGTCGAGGAGGAGCTTCGTCACGCGCCCCTGCTTCCCGCGGTCCTTGCCGCTGATGACCTGGACCAGGTCGCCCACCTTCAGCCGGTTCATCAGAGGACCTCCGGCGCGAGCGAGATGATCTTCATGAACTTCTTGGCGCGGAGCTCGCGCGCGACCGGCCCGAAGATGCGGGTGCCGATCGGCTCCTTCTCCTTGTTGATCAGGACCGCGCTGTTCGTATCGAACTTGATGTAGCTGCCGTCCGAGCGGAGGTACTCGCGCGCGGTGCGCACCACGACGGCGCGCGCCGTGTCGCCCTTCTTCACCTTGGTGCCGGGCATCGCCTCCTTGATGGAGACGACGATCACGTCGCCGAGGCCGGCGTACTTGCGGCGCGAGCCGCCGAGCACCTTGATGCACTTGACGACGCGGGCGCCCGAGTTGTCCGCCACCTCGAGATGGGTCGTGACCTGGATCATGGGCTAGTCCTCCACCCGGCGGGCAACGAGCTTCGTCACGAGCCAGCGCTTGTCGCGGGAGATCGGGCGGTGCTCCATGATCTCGACGCGGTCGCCGACCTTGTACTGGTTCGTCGCGTCGTGCGCCTTGTAGCGCTCCCGGCGGCGGATGTACTTCTTGTAGACAGGGTCGAGCGCGTTGCGGATGACCTCGACGGTGACCGTCTTGTCCATCTTGTCGCTCGTGACCTTGCCGACCAGGCGCCGGCGGAAGCCGTGCGCCGCGGCGGGGGCCTCCGGATTGGTACCCGGAGCAGGCTCCCCGGGTGCGAACTGCGCGGCGGGCGCGGGCGGCGCGGCGGGCGCCGCCGCGGGGGGCGCCGCGGCGGCCGCCTTGGGCTCTGACTTCTTCTTCGCCATGGCTATGCCTTCTCCTCCGCCTGCGCGCGCTGGGTGAGGATGGTCTTCACCCGCGCGAGGTCCTTGCGCGCCTTGCGGATGCTCGACGTGTCGTTGAGCCGGTTCGTGAAGTTCTTGAAGCGCGCCTGGAACACGTCCGCGGCGAGGGATTTCTCCAGCTCGCGGAGGTGCTCGGTGGTTCGCTCACGCAGATCCTTGCCCTTCATCGCCTACCTCACAGCAGCCCGCGCGAGAGGAACTTGCACTGCATGGGGAGCTTGTGCGCCGCGAGGCGGAATGCCTCCTTGGCCACGTCCTCCGTGACGCCGCTGATCTCGTACATGACGCGGCCCGGCTGCACGAGCGCCGCCCACTCCTCGGGCGCGCCCTTCCCGCCGCCCATGCGGACCTCGAGGGGCTTCTTCGTCACCGGGTGGTCCGGGAAGATCCGGATCCAGAGCTTGCCCGCGCGCTTCACGTGCCGCTGGATCGCCATGCGCGCCGCCTCGATCTGGCGCGACGTGACCCGCGCCGGTTCGAGGCATTGCAGACCGAAGTCGCCGAAGGAGACGTCGCTGCCGGTGTGCGCGACGCCCCGGACCCGGCCCTTCTGCATCTTGCGGAACTTGGTTCTCTTCGGAGAAAGCATCTTGCGAGCCCTCTACTGGATCCGCCGCGCCTTGCGCTGGAGGACCTCACCCTTGAACATCCAGACCTTGACGCCGATGATGCCGACCTTGGTGCGCGCCTCGGCGAGGCCGAACTCGATGTCCGCGCGCAGCGTGTGCAGCGGGACGCGGCCCTCGCGGTAGGTCTCCACGCGGCTCATCTCGCTGCCGCCGAGGCGGCCCGCGCAGCGCACGCGGATGCCCTTCGCGCCGAACTTCATCGCGGTCGAGACGGCCTTCTTCATCGCCCGCCGGAACGCGATGCGGCGCTCGAGCTGCGTCGCGATGTTCTCCGCCACGAGCTGCGCGTTCGTCTCGGCCTTCCGGACCTCCTGGACGTCGATGAAGACCTCGTTGTCGGTGAACGAGGAGACGCCCGGGAAGAGCGACTCGCCCTTCGACGCGGTCCCGAGGTTGCCGCTCTTCAGGGTCTCGATCCCCTTGCCGCCCTTGCCGATGACCATGCCCGGACGCGCCGTGTAGACGACGACCTTGGCCCGGTTCGCAGCGCGCTCGATCTCCACGCCCGCGATGTTCGCGTTGTAGAGGTACTGCTTGATCGCGCGCTTGATCCGGATGTCCTGGTGCAGCCACTTCTGGTACGCGGCGCCGTCCTCGTACCACTTGCTGCTCCACGTCTTGATGACGCCGACGCGGAAGCCATACGGGTGGGTTTTCTGTCCCATACTCGGAAGGTCCTTACTTTCGCTCGTCGAGCTCGATGACGATGTGCGAGACGCCCTTGGTGATGCGCGTCGCGCGACCCATCGCGCGCGGCCGCCAGCGGCGGTTGAACTTGTTCGGCGCCTTGTCCACGGTCGCCTTGCTGACGAAGAGCGCGTCCACGTCCGCGCCCCCCTGCCGGGCGTTCGCGACGGCGCTCTCGATGATCTTCCGCACGATCGGGGCGCCGCTCTTCTGCGTGAACGAGAGGAGCTGGATCGCCTCGGCCGCATCTCGGCCGCGGACGAGATCGGCGATCATGCGCGCCTTCCGCGGGGCGATCCGCGAAAATCTCGCACTGGCTTTGCTTAGCATTCGAGACACCTCGCGAAGCCGGCGGACGGAGTGGCCCGCGCCGGCCTTCGGTTCGATGGGAACCGGCTGCGCCGTCGTACGCTTCCGGTCCCGGTCCGACGTCTTGCGACGAGGAGCCCCTCCCGCGTCACCGGGGGGAGGCCCGCGGCGGCCGGGAGGGCGAAACCGTGATCGAAGCGCCGTTACGGCTCTTCAGATTGGGGGAACCGGACTGGCCGATCGCCCCGGGAAAAACGGAAGGCGCTCCTTACCAAGGCGCCGGTGCCCGTGCAAGAGAGATCCGGGATCGGCCCCTCATTTTTTCGATCGCGGCCCGCAGGCGCCCTGGTTCTGAACGAATTTTCAGGCCGCTTGCGCCTCCACCACGCCGTGCCGGGGAAGGGCGCACGGGAACGGAGCGTAGTACACTCCCGTCTCCTTTTCCTGGCCAGGAGGTCACGTTCGCCATGCTTTCCATGAACCGCATCGCTTTCATCGCGCTCTACGTCGCCGTCCCGGCAGCTCTGGTCGTCGGCTGCGTGACCAAGCAGACCGACACGGAGAACGACATCAACACCGGCACCACGAGCAGCACCACGACGACCAGCAGCTCGGGTGACGGTGGCTCCGGAGGGAGCGGCGGGCAGGGCGGCTCGGGCGGCGCGAGCTGCGTCGGCGTGGAGGGGACCGGCCAGACCGAGGCGGCCTGCGACGCGCTGAACATCTCGCCGACCCAGGGCGCCTCGCAGCAGTGCGGCGCGACCGGGGACCAGGATCCGCCCGGCTACCTCGGCTGCAAGCGCGCGTACACGGTCTTCATCCCGGGCGCCGCGGAGCACTTCACCGCCTGCCTCGCGACGATCGGCGTGGGCCTCGCCTGCGACGTCGAGCCCGCGCAGACCTGCCTCGACGACACCATCGCCGCGACCTGCGACGATCCGGCGATCGCCGCCGCCTGCGCCCAGATCCAGACGGACTGCGGCGGTGACATCAACCAGGAGCAGTGCGCCTCGGAGCTCAGGCCCTTCAACGACGCCGGGCTCGCCGATCTCGCGACCTGCATGACGGACGAGCTCGCCAGCGACCCGGCGGCCACCTGCCAGCAGGCCTACGACACCTGCTACCAGACCGTCCTGCCCCTGTAGCTGCCTGCGAGGCGCTCGCTCGTCGCGCTGCGCATCTCCTCCCACATCCGGCCCCATCAACGAGCTGACAGACCGGCGGCCTGCGCTGGTTTCGGTTGCATTCGTGCATGCGGGAGGAGATGCTCGGCCTTCCCGTGGGTCAGGACACCGCAGCAACTCGCCTCACCACGCTCGGCCCGATCCTCGCTCTCGTTGCCTCGGCTGCGACCGGCTGCGCGCCGGGGGCGGCGTCTCCGGCGCAGTTCCCGGCCCCCGCGGCCGAGCGCGTGCGCGCCGCGGAGCAGCCGCTCTCGGCCCTGGAGCAGCCCTCGCCGAAGGCCAAGGTGGCGATGCCCTCGATCAAGGAGCGCGCGCCCATCCAGACCGCGCTCGAGCCCGAGGCGCTCCGGGGCGACGCGCTGATCCTCGCGACCACCGCGCGCTGCCCGGCGGAGATGGCGCTCGTCGACGATCGCGTGTGCGTCGATCGCTGGGAGGGCTCGCTGGTGGAGCGCACGCCGCAGGGCGAGCGCCCCTGGTCGCCATACCTCTCGATCGACGGGCGCGAGCGCTCCGTGCGCGCCGTGTCGCTGCCGGGCGTGATCCCGCAGGGGTACATCAGCGGGGCGCAGGCCATGGCCGCGTGCGTCGCGTCCGGGAAGCGGCTCTGCACGGGGGACGAGTGGGTCCAGGCCTGCCGCGGGCCGGACGACACGACCTTCCCCTACGGCGCGACGCGCCGGGTGCGCGTGTGCAACGACGATATCCGCCCGGTCCACCCGGTCGCGGAGATCGGCGCGCTGCTCGGCATCGAGCCGGGCGAGCTCTGGCGGTCGACCATGAACAACCCGCTGATCAACCAGCTCCAGGGCTCGCTGCTCGCGACCGGCGAGCGCGCCGAGTGCACGAACGGGTACGGCGTCCACGACATGGTCGGCAACCTGCACGAGTGGATCGACGACCCCGACGGCACGTTCCGCGGCGGCTACTACATGGACACGACGCGCAACGGCGACGGCTGCAAGTACGCCACCGCCGCGCACAGCTTCACGTACCACGATTACTCCACCGGCTTCCGCTGCTGCATGGATCCGGAGCGGGTCGAATAGCGAGGCGAGCGTTGCGGTCAACGCGGGCGGGTGAAGAAGGGCGCGGGCGGCGCAGGCCCGGAGCGGCGGGGGCGGCGCGAGGGCGCGGGCGGGGCGCGCCGATCGCCGCCGCGATCGCAGGGGCGATCGCGATCGCGTCTGCCGCGGGCTGCAAGGGCAAGCCGAAGGAAGACCCCATCCCGGTGCCGCCGCCGCAGGGCGCGGCCTCGGCCGACGAGCTGACCACCGCGATCGGGCAGGCGCGCGCGATCGGCTCGTCGCTCGCGCCGACCTCGACGCGGTGGAAGCGCGCGGTCGTGCTCGATGAGCGGCGCGCGATCTTGATCGGCGAGGTCGTCAACGAGACGATCGCGATGTTCACCGACAACGCGGGGCGCACGTGGCGCTCGCTGCGGATGGAGCGCGACGGGTGGTCGACGTGGTCCGTCGGCGCGGAGGGCGCGGCGGTGCTCACGCTCGGCGCGCGCGTCGCGCCGCAGCAGCCCTCGAAGGACCCGCGGAGCGCGACGGCGCCCGCGGATCCGCTCCGCCTCCACTTCGCGGCCTTCGACGCGACCGAGCTCTCGGCGCCGTCGGCGGTGACGCTTCCGAAGCGGAGCCCGACCGCCAAGCTGCCCGTCGACGTCATCCCTGCGGTGCTCTCCGCCGACCGCGCCGCGATGGTCATCGAGGAGGCGCCTCGCCGCTCGCTCCTCGTGTACAGCGGCCTGGCGGGCGCCGAGCCGATCCCGCCGGTGAAGCTGCCGCCCACGGAGCAGATGCTGCCCACGCCCTATGGCCGCCCGCCGATGCTGCTCTCGTCGCGCGGCCGCGACCTGCTCGTGCGCGCGGTGCCCGAGCCGGGCAAGCCGCTCGATCCGCCGCAGAAGGTGGCGGGCGTGCTGATGACCCCGCCCGTCGCGGCGCAGCTCGCGGGGCCGCCGGCCTGCGAGCTCGAGGGCTGGTCCTTCCAGGTGGTGAAGCAGGTGAAGGACACGGTCGTCGCGATCTCGCGCCAGAAGACGGCGGCGTTCCCGCTGCCGGCGAAGGCGGCGCAGGGCGCGGCGCCCGGGTGCGGCGCCGGCCGGATCGCGGTCGAGATCGAGGACCCCAAGCCGCCGGATCCCTCGGACCCGCTCGAGGCCAAGCGGCTGAAGGTCAGCACGCTGGCGATATGCCCGCTCGACGCGCCGTGCGCGGTCCCGCAGAAGCCGCCCTTCCGGCCCTGGCTTGAGCCGCACGAGCAGTCGATGGCGGCGGTCCCCACGAGCACCGGCGCGGTCGCGGTCCTCACCGAGCGCGCCGGCCCGCGCTGGGGCATCTACCTCGCGCACTCGCAGGACGGCGGGAAGCTCTTCGAGGTGCCCCGCGTGATCGGCGAGGGCATGGGGGAGCGCGGCCGGATCGAGCTCGGCGCGCTCATCTCCATCGGTAACCGCATCCTGATGGTGCTCGAGGCGGACGTGACCGGCACGTCGCGGCGCAGCTGGTATGTGACCGCGTCCGACGACGGCGGCCTCACCTGGAACGCCCCCTGAAACGGATGCGGCGGGCGCGCCGCAGCGATCACCCATATGCGATCGCACCCCCACGATCGCACCTCATGCGATCACGATCGCGCTCCGTGCGATCGCGGAGGGACCCGCCTCAGCCGCGCCAATGAGCGAGCGCGTCCGACCACGGCGACCTCGCGGCGCGAACAGCCCCTAGGATCTCGCGCCAGCACCGAAAGCCGCCGGCCCCATGGGGGCGGGCGGCGTTCCGGTATCGCGATTTCCGCGTTCTACTTGGCGGCGGTGGGCTGCGGCGCGGAGCGCTTCCGCGGCTTCGGGGCGGCCTTCGGCTTCGACGGGCCGGCAGCGGTCCGACGCGCCGTGATGCTCGCCTGCTCCGCCGTCTTGGCATCACCCGCGTAGCGCGCGAACCGGCGATCGCCGCCCTGGAAGATCCGCTTGGCCAGCTTGAGCTCCTTCAGCGCGGCGGCGGCACGCGTCTGCGGGATACCCGCCGACTTCGCGACCTCGCTCGCGCTCAGGCCGGTGCTCGCCTTGACGATACGCTCCACCGTCTCGAGCGTCTCCTGACGCTCGGCCGAGGCAGCCTGCGTCTTGCGCGGGCGGCCGGGCTTGCGCTTCGGCGCCGCGCCGCGCTTGGCGGCCGCGGGCGCCGCCTTGGGCGCTGCTGCCACCGGCGCCGGCGGTGCTTTGGCGGCGGGGCGCGCCCGGCCACGTCGCGGCGCCGGGGCGGCCAGCGCCACTTCGCCGGTGACGGCGCCGAGCTGATTCTTCACAAGTGCGAGGATCGCGTCGTCCGGCATCTTCCGGACGAGCTCTACAATCTGCCGCGAAAAGGCGTCGGTTGCCATATTTGCTCTCCCTCGCCGAATCCAGCTCGGCGGTGGGTATGACTATGCCGTTGCCTCTTGTGCGGTCAAGCGAATTGCGGTCCCCGGGGTTCTTTTTTTTGCATATCGGTCGGGCGTTCACATTTGGGTCTCCGGGTCGCGGCCCCCCCTCGCGCACCTCCGCCCCGAGGCCGTTCACATTTGGGGCTCCGGGTCGCGCCCCCCCTCGCGCGCCCTCCACCCCACACCCCGCGGCTTCAATCCGAGGCGCAATCACTGAGGGCCGATCTGCGGCGGGTCCGGCGCCGGCCCCGAGGGTCCCGGGCGGCGCCCGGGGCCGGTGGCTCCGGTTTGAGATTTGGCGCTCGGGTCCCCGCCCTCCTCGCGCGCCCTCCGCCCCGAGCCCCCCCGGTTTGACATTCGAGGCTCCGGGTCGCCCGGCGGCCCCGGACCCGGAGGGCCCCGGATGCAGCCCCGGTCGTCGCCGCCTTGGATGGCGAGGCCCCTCCCCGCCTGGTCCCTTCAATCGCGCTCGCCCGGCGGATCCTTAGCGACCGCCGGACGGACCCCGCGGCCCGAATCGGGTGGGCCGGCGTCCGTCCCCCCTCCTCTCCCTCGCCCCTGGATCGCGCGGCAATGCTGGTCGCGGCGGGCTGGGCGGATTCTCCCGAGCGGGCCGCCCGGTGCGTGAGATGGAGCAAGCGCGCTCGGCGCCCCCGTCGCGGCGCGCCTCCGCCCGGATCGAGGTTGCCTGATCGCAACGCCGCCCGCGCTCCGCCGCAGGGCTGCCGAATCGGCGCGACGAGCGGCGCGGCTCGTAATACAAACGGGCCGTGGATCGCACGGAAAAAACGATCGGAGCGAGGGCGCTCGGCGCCCTGGCGCTCGTGCTCTCGGTGCTGCTCGCGGCCTGCGACGACGGACATCCGGCGCCGGGCCGGCCGGATCGGCCCGAGCAAACGCCGCCTGCTGTCGTGAGCGCGCCGCGCGCCGCGCCCGATGCGCCCGCGTCCGCCGCCCCGAACCCGAGCGCGAGCGCGAGCGCGGGCGCACCGGCCGGCGCGCCGTCGTCGCAGGGGTCCTGGGGAGGCAGCTATGACGCGAAGAAGGGGAGCGTCGAGCTGCCGCCGAAGGTGAAGGACCCCGCGCGCTCGAAGGACAGCGGAAAGCTCGCGACCGGGCACGGCACGGTGACGCTCACCATCGATGCCGACGGCGAGCTGCGCGGCAAGGCGCGCGGCGCGCTCGGCGATGCGACGCTCGTCGGGAAGGCCGAGGGCGAGATGATCCGCGCCTCGGTATTCCCCGATGACCCGCGCGCCGACCTCGCCATGACGGGCATCCTCGTGGGCAAGCTGAAGGGTGACGTCATCGAGGCCCAGCTCCGGGTAACGGGGCCTGACGCCACCCTCGTCCGGGAGTCTCCGGTCGAGCTGAAGCGGAAATAGCCAGGCAAGCTACCACCGCGGCTCCTTTTGACCGGGGCATGCGTTCCCGAGGAGCCAGGAGGACGCTCCTCCTCCTGAAGTAAGGAGGGCGACCGGGCCTCGTGATTGGGGCGAGGCCGCCCTGATCACACGAAGGCGGGCCGTCCTCCTCTTGAAGGAAGGGGGCAGGCAAAGGGAGCGTCGCGCCGCGCGAAAGGTGAGGGCGCTCCCCTGCGAAAGGAGGGAGGCGCCCCGCCCCTCGTTAAGGAGGGCCCGCCCCTCCCTCTCCCCAAAGGAGAGGGCCGAGCCCCTGCGAAACGAGGAGAGCTGCCTCTCATATATAAGGAGAGGCCACCGCGCTCAAAGGAGCCCGGGTCCTCTCAAAGGAGGGCCTGCCCTCCGCAAGGAGGGCCCCGCTGCAAAGGACGGCGGCCCGTGCGGAGCGGCGCCTGGTTAACGAGGGGAGCCGGGAGGGGACTCGGCGAGCGCGGTCCAGACGCGGGCCTCCACGAAGATGCGGACGAGGTCGGCGTCGATGTGCTCGTCCTTCACCTCGAGGTGGAGGATGTCGAGCGCCCGGTCGAGGGGGACGGCCTTCTTGTACGGCCGGTCGCTCGCCGTCAGCGCGTCGAAGATGTCGCTGACGCTCATCATCTTCGACTGGAGCGGGATCTCCTCGGCATGCAGCCGGCGCGGATAACCCGTGCCGTTGAGGCGCTCGTGGTGAGAGCCGGCGATCTGGGCGACGCGGCGGAAGTGCTTGCCCCACGGGATCCGCGAGAGGAAGTCGTAGGTGTGGCTCACGTGGCTGCGGATCTCGTCGACCTCGGCGGTCGTCAGCGAGCCGCGCGCGACGGAGAGGCACGCGACCTCCTCCGGCGTGAGGAGGCGCCGCACCTCGCCGCCGAGGTCGGTGAACGTCTCCCGCGCGACCGCCTCGATGCGCGCGAAATCGCCGCCGGAGAGGATGGTCGGCTCGTTCGCGGCGCAGATGGCCGCGTACGCGGCGGAGAGCTCGGCTTTGCGGGCCGCGAGCTCGTCGTCGAGCGCGGCGAGCTGCGCGGCGGCGCCGCCGCGCTCGATGAGGCGCAGCTTGCGCGAGAGGACGTCGACCTCGATGGAGCGAACGACGAAATCGAAGCGCGCGCGGATGTTCTCGAGCTCGTGGGGGAAGAGCTTCTTCGCCTTGAGCAGCACCTCCTCGCGCACGCCGATCTTGCCGAAGTCGTGCAGGAGGGATGCATACTCGAGCTCCCGGAGGTCGTCGCGCGTCCAGGCGACCTCGCGGTAAGGGCCGGCGTCGGCGCGCTCGACGGCGCGCGCGAGCGCGACGGTGAGATCCGCGACGCGGCGGGAGTGGCCGCTCGTGGTGGGGTCGCGCTGCTCGATGGCCTCGACGCTGGCGCGCACGAAGCCCTCGAGCATGCCCTGTATCTCGGCGTAGAGCTGCGCGTTCTCGAGGAGGATCCCCGCCTGCGCGGCGAGCATGAGGAGCAGATCCTCGCTCCGCGCGTCGAAGGGGATGACCTGCGCGAGCACGTCGGCCTCGTCGAGCAGCCGCCGATCGCCGTCGCGCTTCTTGTTGATGAGCTGGATGACGCCGATCGCCTCGCCGGAGCGCGACAGGAGCGGCGCGCACAGCATCGACTTCGTTCGGTATCCGACGCGCTCGTCGAACGATCGATCGAAGCTGTACTCGGCGCCCGGCGGCAGGTCGTAGACGTCGGGGATGCTGAGCGGGCAGCGGTTGAGCGCGACGTATCCGGCCATCGAGCGCGGGCCGACCGGGAACGTGAACTCGCGCGAGTCGAAGCGGACCGACTCGTTCTGCGACAGCTTGAAGCGGAGCGTGCGCCGGAGGACGTCGGGGTCCTCGCCCTCGACGACGTAGATGCTGCCGGCGTCGGCGCCGGTGATGAAGCGGCTCTTCTCGAGGATGAGATGGAGGAGCCTGTCGACCTCGCGCTCGGTGCTGATGGCGCGCGCAATCTCGAGCAGCTCGCCGAGCTCGTAGCCGCCGGCGTGCGCCCACTTGCCGCGGCCGCCGGCGCGCGACTTCGCCTCGAGCAGCTCGAACGCGTTGTGGACGGCGACGTATAGCTCCGCGCCGGTCGCGTCGTCGGGCACGACGGCGCCGAGGCCGCGGTTGAGCGCGCCGTCGAGGTCGCGCGCCGCGGGCCGGCCGACGAGGACGAGCGAGGCGGTGCCGTCGGCGAGCCGGGCGCTGAATGGACGGAGGACGCCGCGCCCGCGGTCCCACGCGGCGGCGGGCGCGATCACGACGAATCGAGAGTCCTTCTCGACGGTGACGAGCAGCGGGTGCGGCCGGAGGACGCGCCGGCCGGAGAGCCTCGGATCGGCGCGGAGCCGCGCGAAGAGATCCGCTATGGGCGCGAGCTCGGCGCCGTCGCTCCAGCCGGACGGAGGCGCCGGTCGCGACGCGCGGTCCGCGCTCACCGGCCCTCCGTCTTCGATTCGGCCGCCGGCGGGATTGCGTCGGCCGGCTCGCGCGCCGGCCGCGCGCCCTCGCCGGCGCGCCGCTCCTCGCGCTGGCGCGCGATGTCGGCGTCGCGCCGCTCGTAAGCGACGATGATCCGCTGCACGAGCGGGTGGCGCACGACGTCCACCTCGGTGAACGCGCAGAATGCGATGCCCTCGATGCCGGCGAGCAGCTCGCGCGCCTCCGCGAGGCCGCTGCGCGCGCCGTGCGGGAGATCGACCTGCGTGACGTCGCCCGTGACCACCGCGCGCGAGGCGTAGCCGAGGCGCGTGAGGAACATGCGCATCTGGTCGCTCGTCGCGTTCTGGGCCTCGTCAAGGATGACGAAGCTGTCGTTCAGCGTGCGCCCGCGCATGAACGCGAGCGGCGCGACCTCTATCTGACCGCGGGAGACGAGCCCCTGCGCCTTGTCCGGATCCATCATGTCGTGGAGCGCATCGTAGAGCGGCCGGAGATACGGGTTCACCTTCTCCGCGAGGTCGCCGGGCAGAAAGCCGAGCCGCTCGCCGGCCTCGACCGCCGGGCGCGTCAGGATGATCCGCTTCACGCGGCGCTCGAGCAGCGCGTGCACCGCCATCGCCATCGCGAGGTACGTCTTCCCGGTGCCCGCAGGGCCGATGCCGAACGTGAGGTCGTGCGACCGGATCGCCTGGATGTATCGCTTCTGCGCGATGCCCTTCGCCGAGAGGGGGCGTCGGCGGGAGGTGATGAGGACGACATCCTCGAAGAGCTCGCGCAGCGTCATCGCGGGGTCGTCGCGCAAGGCTTGCACGCCGCGCACGTAATCCTGCGGATCCAGCGAGACGCCGGTCCGGATGAGCTGCGCGGCCTCGGCGAGGCAGCGCTCGGCGAGCGCGACCTGATCCGCGTCGCCCGCGAGCCGGATGGTGTTGCCCCGCACGCCCGACTCGATGCCGAGCGTTCGGGCGAGCAGCTTGAGGTGCTCGTTTCCTGGACCGGCGAGCGCGACGAGCGTCGCAGGATCGAGCACCTCGATGTCGGCAGTGATGCGCACGCTGCTCATAGGGAAGGTTGTCTCCGGTGAACGTTCGGACGCCGCAGGGTGCGCAGATACTGCGCACCGGCCGCGAGATCCGGCCCAAAATAGAACAGGTGGTCTCCTTGACCTCGTCCGGTGCACATGCGAGCGTCCGGACCTGTCTCAGGAGCTACACGTTTCCGTAACGTCAGGGTCATCGATCAGGGGTTGATTGCTCGGCGCATACGGTCGCGCGCACGGCCGCGCAAATGGAGGCGACCATGAGGATACCGATATCCGCGCTGTTCGGCATGTCACTTACCCTCTCGAGCGCGGCTGCGCTCGCCCAGCCGCAAGCGCAACCGCTGCCAGTGGCGCCACCCGCAGGCGCGCAGCCGGCCGCGCCGCAGCCGCCGCCCGCGGGCGCGCAGCCGGCCGCGCCGGCTCAGCCCGGCGCGCAG
>CAYQYG010000186.1:0-6263 GCA_964421485.1 uncultured Polyangiaceae bacterium
GCTGGTCGATCCACCTCCTTGGCTGGTCGATCCACCTCCTTGGCTGGTCGATCCACCTCCTTGGCTGGTCGATCCACCTCCTTGGCTGGTCGATCCAGGCGCTCGGGGGGTCGAGCGACCATCGTTCGATGGCTTCTGGTACGCTGCGCACTCCCCCCGACGAGCGTTGTACGCGGCCTTGCACCGACCAGGATCCCGAGATGCAACACGAGAGGCGAGAGGAGAGCGATGCCAGCGAGCCCGCCGGGATGTCGGAGGCCGAGCGCCAGGAGAGGCTCGCCCGGCTCGTGCTGTGCCGCTCCAGGCTCTCCCCCGATCAAGCCGCACTGCTGCGCGACGTGTTCCCCGAGATCGTCGCCGCGCACCACGACCTGGTCTGGGACCTCCTGCGCAAGCGCGGCCTGGACGGCCACGACGCGGAGGACCTCTTTCAAGAGGTGTTCCTCGCGCTGCACGAGGGCATCCTGGAGAACGGGTTCGTGGACGACGTCCCGAGGATGCTGCGCCGCCTCATCAAGGGGAAGGTCTCGAACCACGTGCGCGCCCGGAGGCGCTCCCCGGTCTCCATCGGCCTGCCCTCGTCGCGCTCCGAGAAGCCGAGGAGCCAGGCCGACGTCGAGCGCGCCCTGCATTTCGCGCAGCTGGCGGAGCGGATCTTCTCCCAGCTCTCGCCGGAGCATCAGGAGGTGGCCGACCTGGTCATGCTGAAGCGCCTCACGCACGCCGACGCTGCCGCGGTGCTGGGGATCCCCGAGGGAACCCTGAAGTCCCGGCTCATCGCGGCCAAGCGCGCGCTCCTCGCGGCGGCCGAGCCGCTCCTGCCGGCGAGCCAGAGGGGGCCGTCGTGAACGACATCGACGGCTGGATCTACTTCGACGGCCCCGAGCCCGAGCACCTCCGGCCGCTCCTGGATGCGCTCCGCGACCTGCCGCCCTCGACGCCGGAGGACAAGCAGCGGATGGCGCGCCGAATCTTCGAGCAGCTCGACGCGGAGCTTGCGCGGGAGGGGGAGCCGCCGGCCGCGACGGCGGCGACCGCTGCGACCGCTGCGACGAGGGCGCCGGCTCCGGGCGAGCGCCGGGCGGACCCGTTCGGCGTCACGGTCCGCTCCCCAAGCTTTGACGAGCGCCCCGCCGCCCCGCCGCCGGCCGCGCCGCCCTCCTTGCCGGTCGACGCCCGGACGCCACGCCCACCCGAGGGCCGCCCAGCGCCGGACCTGATGACCACCACGCGCGTGCACGAGATCCCGGCCGAGCTCCGGGAAAGCCTGGGAAGGTTGCCCTTCAAGCCGCGCCCGCCGGGGACGGAGCTCGCCCGGACGATGCAGGTGCCTGTGCTGAACCCGAGGAAGGGTGAGACGGCCGCTTGGGACGACTCCATCACGAAGGCGGTCGCGGCGCTGCCGTTCACGGGGAGCACGGGTGGCGACGCGCTCGTGTCGTTCCCCCGGCTCGCGCTGGAAGCGTATGCGTCGCTGCGAGCAGAGCTTTCGGTATGGCCGGAGCGGTCGGCCGAGATTCTGCCCCGGTACCACGTGATGAACGAGGCCGCGTGCAGGGCGCTCCATGCGCACTGGCAGACCGAGCTCGCGGCGAGCCCGGAGGCGCGCGCCACGTTCGACAGGGTCCTCGCGGACTACACGGCCAGGCTGCGCACGCAGAGAGGGTAGTGAGCCGCTGTGCGTGGGCGGCGCCTCCGGAGTCAACCCGGTCGGGTCAGCCACCGCCGCCATGATCACCTGATGGCTTTGCGGTTCGAACATCCGCTCACCTCCCTCTCGCGAAAGGGCGCCACTATGACGCGAGGTGCGCGTCCTCGATCGCATTTGCGCTCGTCGCGGGCCTGATGCAGGATGCCCGCATGCCCAGGTCGTGTGCGCACGCGCGCGTGCTCGTCACCGCGTCGCTCTTTCTCTCGCTCGCGGGGTGCCCCGACGAGCACGTCAATCCTGTCGCCCAGGGCGGCTCCGGCGGCCAAGGCGGCGGTGGCGGCGGCGGCGCGGGAGGCGGGTACGACGGGCCTTGCACCGAGCTCACGCTCGGCGACACGTCGCTCTACTTCGCCAGCCTCGCGCGGATCGGGCTGGAGGCGCCCGTCCTGCCGCCCGTGGAGGATCTCGCGAAGACGCGCCTCACCATGGAGCTCTACGAGGACGACGGCAGCGGCGAGCTGCCCCCGCTCGCCCCGGGCACCTTCGATTTCGCGACACCCCCGGACGACAACTACGGCACGTGCCAGCACTGCGTGCTGCTCGTCGCCTTCGACCTGTCCGGCGCCCCGCAGCGCGCGTTCTACCCGAAGAACGGCACGATCAAGATCGACGAGGTCCCCGCTGACTTCATGCCCGTCGTCGTCGGGCGCGCGGAGCGGATGGAGCTCTTCGAGGTCATCCAGAATGACGACTTCACCTGGGAGCTCCTGCCCGACGGCGCTTGCTATTACGTCGACGAATGGACGTTCGACACGCGCCTCGTTCACGGCGGCCCGTGCAAGAGCGCGGAGGAGTGCCCCAACGAAGCGGAGCAGATCTGCGAGCCGGAATCGGCGACGTGCGGGCCCTACCAGTGCAGCCTCACCGGCGATCCGCCGTATTGCGCCGCCGGCGAGGTGTGCCTCTCGCAGCTCGTCGACCCGGACCAGATGGTCGTCGGGTCGGCCGTGGGCGCGTGTTACCGCGAGTGCGATCCGTCGGACGACGGCAGCTGCGGAGCGGGGATGATCTGCCGGCCGCTCGGGCCGACGCAGGCGTTCGGCGTCTGCATGGCGGCGGGCACGGCCGCGATCGGCGAGGCGTGCACGCCGCGCGACATCTCGACCGAGTGTGCCCCCGGCGCGGTGTGCACCGGCGAGCCGGGTGAATGCGCCCGCATCTGCGATTTCCTCGCGCCCGAGGCGGGCTGCGACGAGGGGCGGGTGTGCGCCGTGTCGAACCTGTGCGAGCGCCCCGAGACCGGCGACGCGGCCGCCGTGGGGCAGACGTGCGCGGCCTCGTCGCCCGAGCTCGTCGAGTGCGGCATCGAGGGCGACGCCTTCCGCGGCCTGTGTATGCGGTTCTTCATCGAGACCCCCGAGCTCACCTGCGAGCGCCTGTGCCGCACAGCGGATCCGCAGTGCCCCGGCGACGAGATCTGCCTCGGCGTCTTCTCGAACCCGGTCGTCGGCATCTGCCACCCGCCGGTGGTCTGCGGCGACGGCGTCGTCGACGTCATCGGCGGCGAGGTCTGCGACGACGGCAACACCGCGCCCGGGGACGGCTGCGGCTCCGATTGCCTCACCCCCGAGCTCGACGTCCTCTGCGGCCAGGCCGAGCCGCTGGTGCTCGATCAGAGCGTCGCCGGGACGACGTCGGGCGGCCCCACCGGTTACCCGTCGCAGTGCGATCCCTACATCGCCGCGCCGGTCGCGACGTATTCGTTCACGCCTCCCGCGGCGGGCCGCCTCCGCCTCTCGCTCACGAGCACCGCCGACCTCGGCCTGAGCGTCTACGCCGACTGCGCCGACGGCGGCTCCGAGCTCGAGTGCCAGAGCTTCCTCGGCGACGACATGCTCGACGTCGATATCGACGCGCCGCCCGCCGAGCCATTGCTCGTCATCGTCCGCGGAGCCACGCCCAACCAGGCGGGATCGTTCGCCCTCCACGCCGATTTCCTCCCCGCCGTGTGCGGCGACGGCGAGGCGGTCGGACCGGAGGCGTGCGACGACGGCAACACCGCCGGCGGCGATGGCTGCAGCAGCGATTGCACCACCATCGAGTGGCCCGTCGTGTGCGCGTCCTTGCAGGCCCTCTCCACGAGCGCGCCCACCCAGGGCACCACCGCCGGCGCTCCGGACTACTTCGATCTCTCCGGCGAGTGCTCCTACGTGAACGGCGGCGGCCCCGAGCGCGCCTATTCCTTCGTCGCGCCGGCGGACGGCACCCTCCACCTCACGCTCACCCAGCCGAGCGACAACTTCTCGCTGTACGTGCAGGATGGTTGCGGGCCGGCGGCGCCCGAGACCTACGTCGCGTGCAGCAACTTCGCCTCTCCGGGCGAGGAGGAGATGACGTCGCCGCTCCTGACCCAGGGCCAGGTGGTGACGGTGATCGTGGACGGGTTCACCGCGAGCGACGAGGGACCCTTCTCGCTGACCGCGACCTTCGAGGCGCAATAGTGGAACGACCCGACCCAGGTTGGGGCCGCGGGTCGCGGGTCGCCCGCCTCGGCCGCCGGCACCGTCACCGCCCCCTCTTCCGCTTCGCCCCTCCCCTCGGCGCCGGCGCCGTCTTCCGCGACGGCCCGAGCTGCTCCGCGAGCAGGTCGAACACCATCCGCACGCGCCGGCTCGTGTGCACCTCACGGTGGGCGACGAGCCAGGCAGGAACGGGAATGGGCGCCATGTCCGGCAGCACGCGCTCGACGAGCGGCTCGGCGTCGCCGACCTCGTCGATGACGCAGCCGATGCCGAGCCCGCTCTTCACGAGCTCCCACAGCACCATGTGATTCTCGGTGTGGATGGGGAAGTTCCTCGCCGTCAGCTGAAAGCCCATCGCGTTGAGGCCGTTCATGAAGCGGTCGTCGTCGCTGAAGCCGATGAAGTCGGCTCGGCGGAGATCGTCGGGCGTGGCGACCTTGCCGAGCTGCTTCAGATAACCCCGCGCCGCGTAGAGGCGCGCGGGCGTGTCGCGAAGTCGCAGGGCGATCAGGTTCGGATCGGTGGGCTTGCCGCTGCGCACGGCGATGTCCGCCTCGCGCCGGCGGAGATCGCGCACGGCGTTCGAGGCCACGATCTTGATCTCCACCCCCGGATGCTCCCGCCGAAGACGGGCGAGCACCGGCGGAAGCAGGAACGCCGAGATGACCTCGCTCGCGGTGATGGTGATCGCGCCCTCGATCGTCTGCGACTGCCCCGAGGCCGAGAGCGACACCCGGTTCGCCGCCTCGCCCATGCCGCGCACGTGGTCGAGCAGATCCGCGCCCCCCGCGGTCAACCGGAGCGAGCGCCCCACGCGCTCGAACAGCGCGACGCCGAGCTCCTCTTCCAGCGCGGTCACCTGTCGGCCCAGCGTCGGCTGCGTCATGCCGAGCGCGCGCGCCGCCGCCGACAGCGAGCCCTCCTCGGCCGTGACCAGGAACGCACGCGCGCGGTTCCAGTCGAACCTCACCGAACGCCAATCCATGCGTCCTTGTATATACGACCTGCAAGATCCGTCAATTCCGCTCAGGCCGCGCCGTGCTTATCTCTCGATCCATGCAAGCATGCATCTACGAACAGTACGGCCCGCCCGACGTCGTGAAGCTCGCCGAGGTCCCGAAGCCGGCGCCGAAGCCCGGCGAAGCGCTGGTGCGCGTGCACGCCGCGTCGGTGACCACGGCAGACTGGCGCTTCCGCGCCGCGGCCTTCCCGCCCGTCTTCTGGTTGGCGGGCAGGCTCATGCTCGGCCTCTTCCGCCCGCGGAGCGCCATCCTCGGCGCGGACTTCTCCGGCGTCGTCGAGGCCACGGGGAGCAAGGTGACCCGGTTCAAGGTGGGCGATCGCGTCTTCGGCGCTGCCAGCCGCGGGGCGCACGCCGAGTACGTCGCGGTGCCCGGGTCCGGCGCGATGATTCACAAGCCTTCGTGGCTCAGCGACCACGAGGCCGCCGCCATTCCCTTCGGGGCATGCTCCGCGCTCATGTTCCTCCGGGACTTCGCCGCGCTCCGACCCGGGCAGCGTGTCCTCGTCGTGGGCGCCTCGGGGGGCGTCGGCATCTGGGCCGTGCAGCTCGCGCGTCACCTCGGCGCCGAGGTGACCGGCGTGTGCAGCGCGCGCAACGTCGAGCTCGTGCGGTCACTCGGCGCGCACCACGTCGTCGACTACGCGACCGGAGCGCTCCCGCGCAACGGGGAGACATACGACATCATCTTCGACACGGTGGGCGTGACCTCATTCGTCGGGTGTCGAGAGGCGCTCTCGGAGAAGGGGATGTACCTGCCGCTCAACAGCGGCCTGCGCGAGATCGTGCAGGCCGCGCTCACGGCGCGGAGCAAGGGGAAGCGGATCAAGCTCGCCATCAGCCGCAACACGCGCGAGGGGCTCGAAGAGATCGTGGGGTTGATGGAAGCGGGGGCCGTGAAGCCGGTGATCGATCATGTCTATCCGATGGCGGAGATCGCCGAGGCGCACCGGCGTGTCGACGGGAGACACAAGCGGGGGAGCGTGATCGTGACGATGCGAGGGGGGGAGGCGTCGAGCGCGTAACGGCGTGCATGCCCCGCAACGCCGCCGCGCGCCGGGTGAACGCC
>CAYQYG010000186.1:6363-16111 GCA_964421485.1 uncultured Polyangiaceae bacterium
CCCGCGTCCGCCGCGGCCCCGGCCTCAGCGGCGCCGCTCGTATTCCAGCAGCTCGCCGAGCATCTCGCTGTCGCGGCTGCCCACCACGACCAATCCACATTTCTCCAGCACGCGCCGGGACGCCGTGTGCCAGGGGGGGGTGGTCGCCCGGACCGCGCGCACGCGGGGCTGGGCGAGCGCCCACTCGACGGACGCCAGCGTCGCCTCCGTCGCATAACCCTTCATCTGCGACGACTGCTCCACGCCGTAGGCCACCTCGACCAGGCCCTCGCCGTCGGGGGCGCCGTGGAAGACGACGCTGCCGATGACGCGGCGCCGGCCCTCGCGGGCGATCATCACGCGGTCGCCCCAGAGGCGCGTCTCGGGGTCGGCGCGGATGCGCTCCAGGGACGCGGAGAACGCTTGCTCGACGAGCGTGCGGCCGGGCCAGGCCTCGGGCAGCGGCGCCCCGGCGGCGGCCTCGGCGTCGGCGCGGCGATTCAGGAGCAGCGCCTCCACGAGAGGGACCGTGATGGGCACGAGCTCCAGGCGGGCCGTCAGGAGGGGTGTGTGCGGCACGAGACGCAGCATAACCGACGGCGCGGCACGAGGGGAGAGTCAGGGCTCGTCGGCGAATCTCAGGAAGGCGGCCTTGATCCGCTTCACGCCCCATCCGGGGAACTTCACGGTCACGATCGGATCGGCGCCGGGGTCGACGCTCTGGATGACGCCGGGGCCGAAGCGCTCGTGGGTGACGCGCATGCCGCGGCGGAGCGATACGCCCTCTCCGCCGCCGCCCATGTCGGCGCCGGGGTCGCGCTCGATGTAGCGCTCGCCGGGGGCGACCTCGGAGGGCGCCGCGCGCGACGAGAGCGTGGCGGGGGCGGGGGCGCGCTCCTGGGGGTGCGTCCAGGCGGGGTTTGGGGCGGAGGGCGCGCTCGAGGTGGGAGCGCGACCCGGAGCCCCAAATGTCGAGCCGGGCCTGGAGCGGAAGGCGGGCTGCGCGGCGGCGCGGTCCCGATCGGAGCCGCCGCCGCCGACGCGGGGGGCGCTGAAGGCGGTGAACGATCCAGGGCCGCGGCGGCCCATCACCTGGCTCGCGGGGGTCACCACGGGGCGGACGGCGGCGGGCGGGAGATCGGCGAGGAAGCGGCTCGGGGTGTTGTAGCGGGTCTGGCCGAAGATCGCGCGGCGGGCGGCGTGCGTGATCCAGAGGCGCTCGCGGGCCCTCGTGATCGCCACGTAGGCGAGGCGGCGCTCCTCCTCGAAATCCTCGTTGCGCTTCGCGTCCTGGCTCTTGAACGGGAAGAGGTCCTCCTCCATGCCGGTCAGGAAGACGGCGTGGAACTCCAGGCCCTTGGCGGCGTGAATGGTCATCATCGCGACCTTGGGGGTGTCCTCCAGGGCGTCGACGTCGGATGCCAGGGTCACGCGCTCGAGGTAGCCGTGCAGCGTGCCCTCCTCGCCGGCGGCCTTCGCCTCGGCCTCGTAATCGTCGATCGATTGCAGGAGCTCGCGGAGGTTCTGGAGGCGGGCGTCGGCCTCGGCGCTCTCCTCCTCCTCGAGCATCTTCGCGTAGCCGGTGCGCTCCAGGACCTCGCCGGCGATCTCGCAGGGGGTGGCGGTGCGGGCCTCGGCCATGAGGTGGTGGAGCAGGTCGCGGAAGCCGAGCAGGCTGCGCTTCGCGGCCGTGGCGACGGCGCCGCTCTCGGTCAGGGGGACGATCGCGTCCCAGAGCGAGGTGCCGTTCGCGTCGGCGATCTGGATCAACTTCTCTATCGTGCCGCCGCCGATCTTGCGGGAGGGGACGTTGATGATCCGGTGCAGGTCGACGTCGCTGCGCGGGTTGGCGATGACGCGCAGGTACGAGAGGATGTCCTTCACCTCAGCGCGCTCGAAGAAGCGGGTGCCGCCGATGATCTGGTAGGGGACCCTCTCGGAGCGGAACACCTCCTCCAGCACGCGCGATTGCGCGTGGATTCGATAGAAGACGGCGATGTCGCGCGCGGAGACGCCGCGGGCGATGAGCTCGCGGACGCGCTCGACGACCCAGGCGGCCTCGTCGTGCTCGCTGTCGGCGGCGACCACCTGCACGGGCTCGCCGGCGCGGTTCGAGGTCCAGAGCTCCTTGGGCTCGCGGTCGCTGGCGTGGCGGATGACGCCGAGCGCGGCCTCCACGACATTGGCGACGGAGCGGTAGTTCTGCTCGAGCTTGACCACCGCGGCGCGCGGGAAATCGCGGCGGAAGCCGCGGACGATGCGGACGTCGGCGCCGCGCCAGCGGTAGATGCTCTGGTCGTCGTCGCCGACGACGCAGAGGTTCTCGTGCTCGGCGGAGAGGGCGCGGACCAGGCGGTACTGGACCTGGTTCACGTCCTGGAACTCGTCGACGAGCACGTAGCGGAAGCGCCGGCGGAGCTCGGCGCCGGCGAGGCTCTCGGGGTCCTCGACGATGCGGAGCACGGCGAGCAGGAGGTCGTCGAAATCGACGGCGCTCGCGGCCTTGAGGTGGCGCTCGTAGGCCTCGAAGCACCTCCGGATGGCGTCGTCGAAATAGCCCTCGGAGACGTACTCGGCGGGGCCGCGGCCCTCCTGCTTGGAGGCGTGGATGCGGGCGAGGACCTGCCGCGGGGGATAGCGGCGGTCGTCGAGATCGAGCTCCTTGAGCACGCGGTTCATGACGGCGCGCTGGTCGCCGTCGTCGTAGATGACGAAGCTGCGCTCCAGGCCGGCCGCCTCGTGGTGGCGGCGGAGCAGGCGGACGCAGACGGAGTGGAACGTGCCGACCCAGAGGTCGCGCACGATGTCGGGGCCGACCAGGCCCTCGAGGCGGCGCTTCATCTCCGAGGCGGCCTTGTTCGTGAACGTGACCGCGAGGATCTTGTAGGGGGGCACGCGGTGCGTCGCGAGCAGGTTCGCGATGCGGTAGACGATGACGCGCGTCTTGCCGCTGCCGGCGCCCGCGAAGATGAGCAGCGGGCCGTCGACGTGGCCGACCGCCCGCGCCTGGGGGTCGTTCAGCTCCTCGAGCACGGGAAGCTCCGCTTCGCGCCGGTCCACGCGGCGTCGCTAGCACGGCGCCGGCGGGAGGGGGAGGCCGCGCGGCGCAGGCCCTTTTTCGACGGCGCGCTTGACGCGCGGGCCCGGCCCTCGCACAGCCGTGGGCGCCCATGCGCATCGCGCTCACGCACAACCTGAAGATCACCGGATCGCCCGAGGAAGCGGAGTTCGACAGCCCGGAGACGATCGCCGCGATCGCGGGCGCGCTCGAGCGGGCTGGGCACGAGGTCGAGCGGCTCGAGGTGAGCGGCCCGGCGTCGCGCGTCATCGCGCGGCTCGAGGCGCTGCAGCCGGACCTCATCTTCAACACGGCGGAGGGCCACAAGGGCAAGACGCGCGAGGCGTTCTTCCCGTCGCTCTTCGACGAGATGGGCATCCCGTACACTGGCTCGGACGCGTACGCGCACGCGGTCGCGCTCGACAAGGCGCTCACGAAGCGCGTGCTCTCCGGCTACGGCGTGCCGACGCCGCGCGCGCGGCTGATCAAGCGCTACAACCTCGAGAGCGGCGCGCTCGACGACGTGGTCTTCCCGGTGATCGTGAAGCCGAACTTCGAGGGCTCGTCGAAGGGGATCTCCAGCGAGCGGAGCGTCTGCGAGGACGCGTACGAGCTCGCCGAGGCGGTGGAGCGGCAGCTCGTGCGCTTCGAGGCAGGGCTGCTCGTCGAGCGCTACCTGCGCGGCTTCGACGTGGCCTGCTCCTTCGTCGACGGGCTCGGCGAGGGCGGCATCCTCGACCCCGTCGAGTACGTGATCGATCCGCACGCCGCCGGCCGGTACAACATCTACGATTTCGCGCTGAAGAACGTGAAGCCGGAGCACGTCGGCGTGCGGCTCGCGGAGCTCCCGAGGCCGGTCATCGAGCGGATCCAGGCGCTGACGGGGCGCATCGTGCGCGCGCTCGACCTCAAGGACTTCGCCCGGTGCGAGTTCCGGGTGACGCCCGGCGCCTCGCCCGGCCGCGAGCACGAGGTGCACTTCCTCGAGGTGGACGGGCTGCCCTCGCTCGCTCCGGGGCAGGACATCTTCCTCGCGGCCGCGCACCGGGGCGTCGATTTCGACGGGGTGATCCGCGCCATCGTCCGGAGCGCCTGCCGCCGCCGCGGCCTGCAGTCATTGCTCGAGGCGGGCCCGCCGAGGAAGGCGAAGCGGGGCGCGCTGCGCGTCGGGTTCACGTACAACATGAAGCGCGTGGATCCGGCCGAGCACGACGCGGAGGCCGAGTTCGACTCGCCGCGGACGATCCAGGCGATCCACGAGGCGATCGAGAGCTACGGGCACACGGTCGTGCCGCTCGAGGCGACGCCCGACCTGCCGCGGCGGCTCGCGGCGGCCGCGCCCGACGTCGTGTTCAACATCGCCGAGGGCCTGCGCGGCCGCGGCCGCGAGGCGCAGGTGCCCGCGCTCTGCGAGCTGCTCGGCGTGCCCTACAGCGGCTCGGACGCGACCACGCTCTCGCTCTGCCTCGACAAGGGCCTGACCAAGCAGATCCTGCGCGCCGCGGGCATCGAGACGGCGGAGTGGCAGGTGCTCACGACGGGGCGCGAGAAGCTGAAATCGTTCCGGTACCCGGTGATCGTGAAGCCGAACGCGGAGGGGACCTCGAAGGGGATCACCTCCGCGTCGGTCGTGATGGACGAGGCGGGCGCGCGCGCGGCCGCGAAGCAGCTCGTGGATCGCTATCACCAGCCGGCGCTCGTCGAGGAGTACATCGCCGGCCGGGAGCTCACGGTCGGGCTGCTCGGCGAGCGGCGCCCCAAGGTCCTGCCGCCGATGGAGGTCGTCTTCCTCGAGCCCACGGCGCACCCGGTCTACGGCTTCGAGGAGAAGCAGTCCTTCACGCCGCGCGTGCGCTTCGACTGCCCCGCGAACCTCACCCAGGCCGAGCTGCGCCGCGTCGAGAAGATCGCGCGCGACACCTTCGCCGCGCTCGCCTGCCGCGACGTCGCGCGCGTCGATCTGCGCATGACCAAGGACGGCCGGGTGTACGTGATCGAGATCAATCCCCTGCCCGGCCTCACGCCCGACTTCAGCGATCTCTGCACGATCGCGAGGGTCGCGGGCATGGATTACCGCATGCTGATCGGCGAGATCCTCGCGGGCTGCATCAAGCGGCACCGCGAGGCGCGCGCCGCGTCGGGAGGCCCGGACGCCGCTCCACGGCCGGCCGGGGCGGCGGCGTTCTCCTCGGTCGCGCCCGCGCCGCCCGCCGCGCCCGCGCCGCCCGCCGCGCCCGCCTCGCCTGCCCCCGGGCCGGGCAAGGGGAGCAACGGCACGTGACCAGGGCCTCGGAGTGGCCCCGGGCCCGCCGCCGCCGCCTGCGCGACCTCGGGATCGCCGTGGGCCGCTACCCGTGCGGGCCGGCGAACGCGATCACGGACGTGGAGGGCGTGCGCGTCCACCACGTCACCAAGGTCCACGGCAGCGGCGAGCTCGTGCCCGGCGTCGGGCCGGTGCGCACCGGCGTGACCGCCGTGATGCCCGCGAGCGGCGACCTGTTCCTCGAGCGCGTCTTCGCCGCGAGCTACGTGCTGAACGGCGCCGGCGAGGTGACGGGCCTGTCGCAGATCGACGAGTGGGGCCTGTGCGAGACGCCGATCCTGCTCTGCAGCACGCTGTGCGTGGGCCGCGTGGCCGACGCGACCGTGGACTGGCTGTCGCGGCGCCACCCGAAGATCGGCCAGGAGCTCGACGTGGTGATCCCGGTCGTGGCCGAGTGCGACGACAGCTTCCTGAACGACGCGGTCGGCCGGCACGTGACGCGCGGGGACGTGTTCGAGGCGCTCGACGGCGTGCGCGGCGGCCCGGTCGAGGAGGGCTGCGTCGGCGCCGGGACCGGCATGATGACGTTCAGCTTCGCCGGCGGGATCGGCACGTCGAGCCGGATCGCCCGCGTCGGCGGCGAGGACACGCGGGTGGGCGCGCTGGTGCTCTCGAATTTCGGGGAGCGCGATCTCCTGCGCATCGACGGCGCGCCGATCGGCCGCCTGATCGCCGATCGCTACGCGCACATCCCGCGCCGCGGTCCGGCCGGCTCGATCATCGCGCTGGTCGCGACCGACGCGCCGCTCACGCACCGCCAGCTCACGCGCCTGTCGCGCCGCGCCGCGCTCGCGCTCGGCCGCACGGGAGGCTATGCGTCGAACAACTCCGGCGAGATCATCCTGTCCTGGAGCACGGCGAACCGCATCCCGCGCCTCGGCGCCCGCGGCCGCTACCGGGCCGAGCTGGTGCTGGACGCCGAGATCGACCCGCTCTTCGAGGCCACGCTCGACGCGGTCGAGGAGGCCATCCTCAACGCGATCTGCGCCGGGATCGACATGACCGGCCACAGCGGCCACCGCGCGCCCGCGCTCCCGCTGGACCTCGTGGCCGAGCTGCTCGCGCGCTTCCGCCCGCCGCACCCCGCGGATCCGCCCCCGGGCGGCTGAGGCTCGCCGCTCAGCCCCCACGCCCGCGGCCCGGCGAGCTCGGCGCCGCATCGCCGGAGAGGAGCCACTCGAGCGCCGCCGCCTCGTCCCAGAAGCAGCGCACGCAGCGCACGCCGCCCTGCCCCTCGCGCGCGATGCGCGCCATCTGGAGCGCGATGACCTCGCTGCCCACGACGTGCGCGACGCGCCGGACCCCGAGCTCGAAGGCGCGGTCGTGGCCGCGGCGGATGAGCTCCGCGGCCTGCGGCGAGAGCGGCTTGATGCCGCGGACGTCGGCCTTGATGACGATGGCGCGCCCCTGGAGGCTCGCGAGCAGGGCCGCGAGCTCGTCCCGGGAGCGCTCCAGCTCGTCCGCGTCGACGCGCCCGGCGGCGACGATCACGAGCATCGCCTGGATCCGATCGACCTTGATCTCGATCAATCCGCCGCCTCCTCGCCGGATCAGCCGGTCCGGCCGGCGCGCCCCGCGACCGCGCGCTCGTAGATGCCCGCGTAGCGCGAGAGCAGGGTCGGCCACTGCCGCTCCTTCAGGATCCACTCGCGCGCGCTGCGCCCGACCTCGGCCAGCAGATCGGGCTTCTTCAGGATCTCGACGCACTGCTTCGTCAGGTCCGCCGCGTCCCCGGCCTTGAAGACGAACCCGGTCTCGCCGTAACGCACGAGCTCGCCCATGGCCGGCACGTCGCTGACCATCACCGCGCGCGCCATCGACATCGCCTCGAGCGGCTTGAGCGGCGTCGTGAGCTCGGTGACGCGCGTGCGGATGCGGGGGTACACCATCAGGCTCGCCATCGCGTAGATGTTGAAGACCTCGTCGTGCGGCACGCGGCCGGTGAACGTCACGAGGTGCTCGACGCCCCTCTCCCTCGCGCATGCCCTGAGCTCGTTCTCCTGCCCGCCCGCGCCGGTGATCACCACGTGCGCCTCGGGCACCTCCCGCGCGATATCCCGGATCGCCTCGATCAGCGTCTGCAGGCCCTCGTAGGGCTGGAAGGTGCCGACGTAGCCGATGACCTTCTTGCCGCCGAGCCTCCACCTCTCCCAGGCGGCGGGCGGCGCCTCGCGCGGCGTGAACCTGTCCGAGTCGACGCCGTTCGCGACGACGGCGAGCGCGTCCCGGTTGCCGACGCGCGGCGCGATCTCGTTCCGGAGCGCCTCGCAGATCGTCACGACCGCGTCGGCCTGCTTGAACACGAGCGTCTCCGCGCCCCGGGCCATCCGGTACTGCGCCGAGCCCTCCGCGAACTTGCCGCGGTCCACCGACGCGTTCTCCCAGAGGTCGCGCACCTCGTAGACGAGCGGCAGGCCGGCCTTGCGCGCCGCGATCAGCGCGGGCAGCCCCACCAGCATCGGCGAGTGCGCGTGCACCACGTCGGGGCGGTGCTCGCGGATGGCAGCCCCGACGCGCCCCTCGAGCGCGTGCATGAGCCGGAGCTCCCGGACGCCGGGCGGCTGCTTGCCGGAGAGCTCGGGCGTGCGCCAGTAGCAGATCCCGTTGATCTCCTCGTGGAGCGTCGCGCCGCTCATCTGCTGCGCGGACGTCACCACCGCGGGGGTCATCCCGTGCTCGCGCTGGTAGCGGAGGATGTAATCGCTCCGGATCGTGTAGCCGGCCATGAAGGGGAGCGACATATGCAAGACGTGGAGCACGCGCACGTTCGATCACCATCCTTTTGACGGGTGTCCGGGGCGCCGCGCGGCTCGCCGCGCGGAGCCCCCGAGTATCGATCAATACCCCTCGATCGGCGACCCTACCCGACGCCGTCCCGCGCGTCACCCCGGTCGTCTATCCTGGCCATCACAGCCCCAGGTCCTCCATGGCCCGCTCGACCGTGCTCGCCTTGCTGCTCGTCTGCGCGCTGCTCGCCGGCGTGCTGGCGGGCGCGGTGCACGTCATCCGCGGCAGCCGCGCCGAGCTCGTGAGCCGCTTCGCCGATCAGCGCCTCGCGCAGGTCACCGAGGCCGCGCGGATCATCGACGAGGACCTCGAGAACATCAACGACGACCTGCTCGTCGCGGGCAAGCTCGTGCGCGCGGCGGAGAGCTCGCGCGACCAGCGCCACGAGCTCGGCGCGCTGCTCGCCGTCGTCGATCAGTACAAGCTCGTGCGGGTCTACGACGCCGCCGGCGAGCGCGTCGCCGAGGTCGCCGATCCGCTGGGCCCCCTGCAGGCCGCCGACGCCAGCCTCGAGCGCGCGATGGACGACACCGCGCGCGCCGCGCTCCTCCGCCCGCCCGGCGACCTCGAGGCCACCCCGCCGATGACCGCCGGCGGCGGCTGGTTCCGCGTCTTCTCCACCTCGCTCCCCCGCGGCGGCGACCACGCGCCCGCCCCCACCTCCGCGACCGCCGCCGGCGCCGTCTCGATCCTCGTCGACACCGAGCCGCTCTTCTCGAAGCTCCGCCTCCTCGCCTCGGAGCCGAGCTCCCGCCTCGTCGTGCTCGGCGTCTACGGCCACCCGATCCCGGTCACCGATCCCGCGCTCTCCGCCGCGGCCGAGGCGGGCGACCTCCCCACCGCGCTCCCGAGGTACCACGACCTGCTCGAGCGCATGCGCTCCGGCGAGCGCGGCACGCTGCGCCTCCCCGATCGCGAGGCCGCGCGCCTCGGCCTCGGCCGGGCCGAGGCCGTCGCCGTCTACGCCTCGATCCGCACCCGCGGCGGCGGCCGCTGGTCCATCGCCACGGTCAGCTCCACGCTCCCGCTGCGCGTCCAGGAGCGCGAGCTCGTGCTCCGCCTGGGCCTCGCCGCGGGCGCGATCGGCCTCGGCCTGGTCGGGTTCGGCGCCTACGTCGTCGCCGCCTCCCGCCGCGCCGTCGCCCTGCGCGAGCGCCTCCGCCACGCCGCGCACCTCGCGCACCTGCACGAGAAGACCGAGAAGATCCTCGACAGCATCCCCACCGGCGTCATGGCCCTCTCCGACGACGGCCGCATCGCCGCCGTGAACCGCGCCCTCCGCGAGCGCCTCCCCCACGCCGAGATCGGCGCTGACCTCGCGTCCGCCTTCCCCGACGCCCCCGCCGCCGTCACCGCCCGCCTCCTCGGCCTCATCGACGCCGCGCGCGCCTCCGCCAGGGTCCGCAGCGTGCACGGCGAGCGCCTCGCGCTCTTCGGCGGCGAGGGCCAGTACAGCCTGCACGCCGTCCCGCTGCAGGCCGGCTTCGCCGACCTCCCCTCGGACCTCCCCTCCCCCCCACCCCCCCCACCCCCCCCCCCCCCCCGCCCGCCGGGCCCCCCCCCCCGCCCCCCGCCGCGGGTGCGCCGCGGCCACGTGGGCG
>CAYQYG010000187.1:0-10611 GCA_964421485.1 uncultured Polyangiaceae bacterium
CGCGGCTCAGGCGCCCCGAGCGCGCGCGGCGCGCCGGACGCCGCCCTCCGGCGATCGCGGCGACCGGGCCCGCGCGCCCCTCACTTCTCGGACGAGAAGTCGCCGCCCGTCACCTCCGACTTCTTCGAGAAGGCCGGCGGCTTGCCCTTGGTCGGCGGCGTCGCCGTCGGCCGCGGCGCGGGCTTCGGCGCCGCCGAGCTCGTGGGGATCGACGTCGGCGCGGGGGTGATGGACTCCGCGTTCTTCGAGTCGACCCTCGGCGCGTCCTTCGGCCCCTCGTTCAGGCGCTGCTGCTCCTCGATAGCCCTCCTCGCCCGCCCGCGCGCGTCGACGACGTCCTTCGCCGTGTCTCCCGCCGGATCGAGCGCGGCGGCCTCGTCGAGCCGCTCGAGGCAGCGCTCCCACGCCGCGCGGTCGCACTCCTGGAACGCCTCGGCGCGCAGCGCGCGCGCGCGGTCCAGCGGTGAGAGCGGCGAGCGCGGCGACGGCGCCTCGGGCAGCGCGGAGGGCGGCGGCGGCGGCTCGGGCCTCGGCGCGATCTCGTCCTTCGGCCCGCGCAGCCAGCGCGACAGGAGCAGCGCGGCGATCGCGAGGGCCGCGACGGCCGCGAGCTCCGCGAGCCAGCGCTCCTTCATCCACCGCCGCATCCGCGACACGCGCTGCCGGACGCGCGCGGCCGGCACCTGCTCCTCCGCCGCGATGCTCTCGAGCTTCTCCCCCTCGCCCTCGCGCGCCATCCACGCGAGCGTCTGCTTCGCGTCCCTCGTCGACGCGGCCTGCTCCTCGGCCCAGCGCGCGAGCTCCCGCGCCTCGATCGGCGGCGGCGGCGCCGGGAGCTCCGGCAGCTCCGACGCCTGCTCGCGCGAGCCCCGCCGGTGCAGATCGGCCACCTTGTGGCGGGCGATCCCGATCAGCCAGCGCCGGACCTCCTCGGGGCGCTCCGGCCGCCCCTCGGCGGCCAGGGCGTCGCAGAGCACGGTCTGGACGACATCCTCCACGTCCGGCGCGGGCACGCGCCGCCGGACGAAGTCCTCGAGAGCGCGCCGGGTGCTGGGGTCGGCGAGCACGTTCGCGAGCGGGGTGGGGTCCTCGGTGGCCATCGTTGCGCTCATCGCCCCCCTGTCGCCCGGCGAGCCCGGAGTGTGACAGGTGATCCGCAGCATATCTCCCGCGCGCCTCGCTGACGACGCCCCGTCACACTCCGGCCCTCCGCCGCGACGGATCGGGCATGAAGCACCGAAACCTCGCCCGCGCCCTCGCCGCCGCGGCCTTGTTCGCAGCGGCTTCCCTCGCCTCTGCCGCCCCTGGCTCGACGCTCGGGGCTCCGGGTGGCGCGCCCTCCGCCCCGAGCCCCGGGCCCTCCCCCGCCGCCAAGATCACGGAGATCCGCATCGACAAGAGCGATCACAAGCTCGAGCTCGTCGCCGGCGCCGACGTCGTCCGGACCTACAAGGTCGCGCTCGGCCCTGGCGGCTCCGGGCCCAAGCTCTACGAGGGCGACAGGCGCACGCCCGTGGGCACCTACCGCGTGACGGGCCGCATCAAGGGCCTGTTCCACCAGTTCCTCGTGGTGAGCTACCCGAACGAGGAGGACCGCCAGCGCTTCGCCGAGCTGAAGCGCCGCGGCGAGGTGCCGGCCGGCCGCGGCGTCGGCCACGGCATCGGCATCCACGGAGTCGGCGGTGACGAGTACGCCGGCACGCACAAGCAGCGCGACTGGACGCTCGGCTGCATCGCGCTCGACGACGACGAGATCGACGAGGTCGCGCGCCTCGTGCCCGACGGCACCAAGATCGTGATCACCGACTGAACGCGGGGTGCTACGGTACCGCCCTCCGCATGCCCAGCTACTGGCTGATGAAGAGCGAGCCGTTCAAGTACTCCTTCGCGCAGCTCGTCCGCGAGGGCCGCACGATGTGGGACGGCGTCCGCAACTACGAGGCCAGGAACAGCCTCCGCGCGATGAAGGAGGGCGACCTCGTGCTCTTCTATCACTCGGACGATGGCAAGGCCGTGGTCGGCGTGGCGAAGGTCACGCGCGCGGCTTACCCTGATCCGACCGCTCCGGACGAGGACTGGAGCGTCGTCGACATCTCTCCGGTCGCTCCGCTCAAGGCCGCGGTCTCGCTCGACGCCATCCGGGAGGACGCGTCGCTGGCGGACATCGCGCTGCTCAAGCGCTCGCGCCTCAGCGTGGTCCCGGTTTCGAAGGACCACTTCGATCGCATCCTCAAGCTGGGCAAGACCAAGATCGCTTGACGCGCGCGGGCGAGGGCTGGACGCTGCGCCCGTGATCCGGAGCCCCCACGCCGCGGCCCTCGCCGCCCTCGCGCTCGCTGCCGCCTCGTGCGGCGGGCGCCTCGTCCCCTCCCCCGTCGAAGGCGAGCCTGTCTGCGCCGACTTCGTGATCGGCGCGACCCAGGCGAAGATGCGCGGCAGCCTGCGCCACCCCGTCGTGGTCACGATCATGGAGGGAGAGAAGCCGATCAGCCGCGCGACGCTCCTCGGCGGCCGCTCCAAGGACGACGCCGGCGGCCGCGTGCTCATCCCGGACGATGACGGCGAGTACGAGGTGCGCTGGGCGCAGTGCGAGAACGAGCGCGCGCCGCGCCCGGTCACCGGCGGGCTGGAGGCGAAGGAGGCCGCGCAGTACGAGTGCGGCAGCTCCGAGGTCTACAAGACCGAGAAGCTCACCACCAAGAAGGGCGACGCCGCGTCCCGCAAGCTGACCTTCGCCGCCCCTCCCCGGCCCGAGTGCTGGGCCAGCGAAACCCCGAAGCCGCCCGAGCCCCCGCCCACGGCCGCCCCCGCTGCCGAGCCTCCGGATGCCGGCGCCGAGCCCCCCGACGCCGCGACCCCGGACGCCGCGGTCCCCGATGCCGGCGAGGCGGACGCCTCAAAGAAGAAGCCCAAGGCCCCTTAGAGCGGTGCTCAGCTGCGTGTGATACGGGCTCAGCCGCAAGGCAGGCGAGTGAGGCGCGACCTCGCTTCTTTCAGGGCTAGGGCGGGGTAATCCGAGGACTCCTCGCCGTGCTTTCGAACCCGATCATGGGCGTGCTCGCCCTCGCGATCGTCTGGGTGAACACGCTGCTCGTCGCCGCGGCCGCCCTGAAGGACGCCCTCGCGCTCGCCGCGCGCCGCCGGGGGATGAGCGTCACCGAGGCCCGCGTGATCCGGGGCGACGGCCGCACCGGCGCGCTCGCCGGCCACCGGGTCGAGCAGATCGGCCGCGCCGGCCAGGGCACCGGCGCCCGCGAGGCCATCCTGTTCTCCGACCGCGCCCACGGCGGCGAGGTCTATGGCGGCGCCGTCTCGGCCGCCGGCGAGCAGGGCGGCGACCGGGAGCTCCGTGTCGCCCCCGTGATGGAGGCCGAGGTCTGGCTCCCCGCCGCCGCGGTCCGCGCCGCCGCCGCCTGCCCCTCCGCCGCGCGCTTCGAAGAGGCCTATCTGCACGCCCGCAAGGCCCGCGGCTATTCGCGGACGGTGGAGGCGATGATCCGCGCCGACGCCCGCGTCTGGATCGTGGGCGAGCGAGGTCCGGGCGAGATCACGCCGTCGCTGATCGCCGCGATGGACCCGCGCGCCTGGTGCCGTTCGAAGGAGCGCCTGCTCGCCGCCTTCGCGATCGCGGTGATCGCGGCCGCCGCAGGCTGCACGGCCGTGGCGCTCGTGCCGCCCGCCTTCGGCACGGTGAGCAAGATCGGCGGCGCGCTCTGCCTCGGCTTCTTCCTGCTGGTGCAGCCCGCGGGCACCGCGGTGCGCGACGCGGTCCGCGTGCCCTCCAGGGCGATCCTGCGCGGGCAGTGGTCCCGGCGCGCGCTCGGGGCCTAGGGCCGGGCCCGCCGCGCTCGCCGCAGCGCGAGCAGCGCCGCGAGGCCGATGGCCCCGACCCCCGCGGAGCCCGGCCCTCCGACGCCGCACCCCCAGCCTCCGCCGGCCACGAGGCGCGGCGGGAGCACCTCGATCGGAAGCAGCGCGCCCGCCTCGCGGCCCGTCGCGTCTCGGACGCGCAGGCGCATGAGCCTCTGGCCGGTCCTGTCGAACGTCATGCGGAGCACGCCGGCCTCGACGCGCGCGTCGTACGTCCCGTCGTAGTCGCGGTCGACCTCGATCAAGAGCCCCTCGGAGGGCTCGTCGGGATCCGCGACGCTCACGGGGATCGCCACCTCTTCCTCGACGGTCGCCGTGGCGGGCGCGACGGAGATCGTCGGGGGCTCGCCGCCCGGCGGATCCTCGCCGCGCAGGCTGCGGTGGATCCGCAGCTTGCCGTGGCCGTAATCGTCATTGGGCGCCGCGCCGACCGCGTCGTCGACCAGCGCGCCCGCCTTGATGGCCTCGCGCACGTCGGCGCCGGTGCGGGTCGGATCGTCCTCCAGCAGCAGCGCCGCCGCGCCGGCCACGTGCGGGCTCGCGCCGGACGTCCCGCCGTAGATCACGTAGCTCGCCTCCCGGCCCTCCCAGAAGCCGCTCGTGATGGGATCGTCGGGCGCGCTGATCCAGAGGATGCTCTCGCCGTCAATGCGGTGGCCACGGCCCGAGTAATGAGCGCGCGTCCCGGGCTCGCCGCCGTTGAATCCGTGGCCCGTCGTCGCGGAGACCGCCAGGCCGAGGTCCGCGGTCCCGGGATAGCCGACGAGGTGCTCCTCGCTGGAGAGCTCGGGGAAATGGATCCCGTGGCCCCAGCCGGAGAGATCATCCATCACGTAACCGATGATCTCCAGATCGGGGGAGCCCGGCGCGGCGGGATCGGTCACGTGCAGGAGCCACGTGCCGAGCGGGATCGGCGGAGGGTCGGGGGCGTCGCTGAAGAGGTAGAGATCGAGGCGGGCCGTGCCGCGGCTCGAGTCCTCGCGCACGGCGTACACCTTCAGGCCGTCGTGCCAGTCCGTGTACAGGAACGGCGCGTCGGTGGTCACCACCATCGAGAAGCCCGTCGGGTCCTCGAGCGCCACCTGGAGATCGCGGCCGGTGTCGCGCCACAGGAATGACGCGCCGAGGAAGCGGAACTCGCCGTAGGGGCTGTCGGGCGGCGCCTCTATCGGTATCGTGGACAGGGATCCCGCCGCGAACGCATGTTTGAAGAGCTTCTCCGCGGTGGAGAGGTTGCCGGCCGGGTTGATGTGCGCGACGCCCTCCTGCGCGGTCTCGTCGATGAGCTGCTCCAGCTCGCTCGAGCCGTCGAGGTGGTAGCCGACCCAGGGCGCGTACTCGTGCAGCACCACGCGCGCGCCCTCGTCGAGGCAGGTCTGGGTCAGCGCGAGCTCCTGGCCCGTCTCCTCGAGCGTGAGCGCGACCAGCTCCGCGCCCGGGGCGATGCCGACGAGGCGGGTCAGGCCCGGGCTCCCGCCGGCGAGCACGCCGGCCGCGCCCGTCCCGTGCGCGATCCCGTTGTCGCGCGGGAGGTCGATGAGGTTCTCGCCGCGCCGGTACGTCTTGCCCCCGCGCCGCACGACCCTGACCTTCGACGTGCCGAGCGCGACGAGCTTCTCGCCGGGATCGAGCGCGCCGTCCCCGTCCACGTCGTCGACCACGAAGAGCGGCTCGCCATAGGTCGGATCCGCCTCGGTGAAGCCCGCGCCGGGGCCGGCCTCGCGCGCGCCGCTGCCATTCCGATCGGCGTAGAGCCAGTCCATGCCGAGCGCGAACGACGGATCGTCCGAGCCCAGGAGGGGCACGTCCTCCCAGAAGTTCGTGATGACCCCGTCGAGCACCCGCAGCACCTCGGGGACGCCGTCCCCGTCTTGATCGACGCCGTCCACGCCCGGCGTGAACGCCCCGTCCCCGTCGGCGTCGATCCAGGTGAAATAACCGGCATCGGCGCGGAAGAGCAGCGGGTGGAGCACGTCGGCGCCCGTGTCGATATCGCAGATCGTGATGCCCTCTCCGGTCAGGCCCGCGGCCTCGCGAGCGCCGCGGCGGACGTCGGTCGCCTGGATCTCGGCCCCGGTGGCGTCGAGCGGCGGCGGCGATCCGAACGGCGATCCATCGAGCGCGACGCGCACCACGCCCGGCAGCGCCGCGACCTTCGCGACCGCCTCGGCCGGCAGCATCGCCATCACCAGCGCCCCGCGGCCGAGCGGCGCGCCGTCCCGCCTGCGCAGCACCTGGGCCCCTGTGGCCGCGAGCGCGTCCAGGTCGGCCGCGGACGGCGTGGCTGCGAATCGAACGCTCACCGGCGCCTGATCGAGCGCGCGCGCGAGCCGCCGCGATCCGTCCGCGCGCGGTCGGCCGACGAACGCCAGCGGCAACGCGCCCGCGAGGGGAGCGTGCTGCGGCAGCGCAGCGAGCGCCGAGGCGATCGCCGCCGGCGCGTCCTCCGGCGCGCCCGACGCCGGCGCCGCGATCCCGGCCGCGGCGAGGAGCGCGGCGACAGAAGCGGAGGTCTTCGTTGCGGTCCGCATGGGGCGGCCAAGATACTCGATCCGGGGCTCGGGGCGCAGGGCGCCGGAGGCGACCCGGAGCTACGCCCGCGCCGTCCGCGGAGCGCGATAGTGTGCGCCGTCCACCCATCCCAGGCGGTGAGGCTCTGCCCCGGACGCCGGTGCGCCTCGCACGCTCCTTGCGGGACGACGCGCAGGATCGTTCGATGACCGCAGTCGAGAGGACGTTTGTCTGTTTTCCCGGTCGCCGCCGCGCGCAGGCCGAGCTCGGCGTCGCGCTCCCGCGGTCCGGGCTGATCTGCGCGTTCGGCCACGGCCTCGACGCGGCGCCCTCTCATTTCGAGGTGGCGGCGCCATGACGGCGGCGCGCTCGCTCCTGGTGATCGGCGGCGGCGTCGCCGGCCTGGCCGCCGCGATCGCCGCGGCGCGCCGGGGCGCGCGCGTCACGCTCTGCGAGAGCGCCGCGCTCGGCCGCGAGCGCGTGTGCGGCGATCTCCTGTCCCACGAGATCCCCGGCGCCCTCGAGGCCCTGGGCCTGCCCGATCCCGCCGCGCTCGGCGCGGTGCCCCTTCGCCGCGCGCTGTTCACCGCGCCGGGCGGCCGGCGCCTCTGCTTCGATCTGTCGGGCGCCCCGGCGCACGCCCTGACCCGCCGCGCGCTGGAGGCGCGCCTCGCCGCCGAGGCCCGCGCGGCCGGCGCCGAGCTCCACGCGCACGCGCCCGTGCGCGACATCGTGTCCGTGGCCGGCGAGCTCCGCTTCCGCGCCGGCCCGCGCGAGGGCGCCGCCCACCTCGCGGTGGTCGCCGTGGGCAGGCGCTCGCCGCTGGACGCCCCCCTCGGGCTGCCCCGCGCGCGCCGCGCTGGCCACGACGCGGCCGTGAAGACCTATTTCAATGCGCGCCCCGGCGCGCTCGAGGCCGACGTCGAGATCCACCTCATCCGCGGCGGCTACGTGGGCCTGTGCGCGGTCGAGGGCGATCGAATCGCCCTGTGCGCGCTCCTGACCGCCCCCGGGCCGACGCGCTGGCCCGCGCTGGTGGAGCACCTGGCCGGCAACGAGGCGCTCGACGCGCGGCTCGCGGCGCTGGGCGAGCCGCTCGGGCCCGTGCGGGGCCTCGGCCGCCTCGGCTTCAGCTCGCAGCGGGTGGTCACTGTGGACCGCTCCGAGGGGACCGCGCTCCTCTTCGCCGGGGATGCCGCGCGCATGACGCCGCCCTTCACGGGCGACGGGATCGCCGCGGCGCTCCGGACGGGGCGGCTGGCGGGCGTCGCGGCGACCGGAGAGGACCCCGCCGGCCATTACGCGCGGGCGTACGCGGCGAGCGCGGGGCGGTCCCCGCGGTTGGCGAGGGTCCTGCACCGGGCGCTGCAATGGCCCGGGCTGCTCGGCGCGATCGCGCCGCTCGAGAGGCTGTCGCCGGGCACCGCGGAGCGGCTGTTCCAGTGGGCGCGGCGCGCGGCCGCGAGCGGCGAGATCAGCAAGCCGCGGCGAGGCGCGGAGGGCGAGCGCCGCGCGGCCGGCCAGTGATCCAACAGGTGGAGGCCGCAATCGAGGTTGACCGTCCCTGCGTGATGAGTGCTCTCCTCGCCGCGCTCCTCGTCGGAGCGCGCGAGCAGGCAGAGGTCAACGGCTGTCGGTCAGGCCGGCGCGAAGCCCCGCGCGGCGCACGAGGTCAAGGCGGCTCCTGAGGTGCGTCAGGCCGTGCGCCACGTCGCCGAGCTTGGCCGCGGCGCGCTCCCGGCCGAAGCCCGTGACGTGCGAGCCGGGGACGATCTCCCCGCGGGCCGTCGCCGCGACGCTGCTGCCGCCGGATCGCGCCCCGGCGTCGCCCTCCTCGAACGCGTCGATGCGCAGGTCGCCGCGGCGGCGCTCCTCGTACCAGCGGTGCAGCCTGCCGAGCTGCTCCTCGAGCGCGGCGGCCGCCTCGGGCGGCCACTCTGCGCCCGCCGCGCGCCCGATCACGAAATGGTTGGCGCCGAGATCATAGAGGCCCCGGACGTCCTCGTAGAGCGCGCGCGCGTTCCGGGGCATCACCGTCATCCTGACCCCGATCCACGGCTGCTGCGTCTTGAGCAGCGCGAGGCCCGCGAGCGCCTGCCGGAACGTGCCGCGGCCGCGCCCGTCGACCCGGTACCGGTCGTGGCTCTCCTCCAGGCCGTCGATGCTGAGCACCACCCGGATCCGGTGATCGCCGAGGTAGCTCACCATCCGATCATTGAGCAGGACCCCGCTGGTCGTCATGTCGAGCTCCAGCGATTTGCCCAGCGCGGCCGCCCGCTGCTCGGCGTGCTCCGTCGCGGCGCGGATCCCGTCGAAGCTCTGCGTCGGCTCGCCGCCGGAGTGGGTGACGCGGACGAGGGGCTCGTCGCGCGAGTAATCGAAGAGGAGATCCAGCGCGGCGCGGGCCACCTCGGGCGGCATCCGCGCCCGACCGGGCGTGTCCTTCTCGGGGCAGTACGCGCACGCGAGGTCGCATCCCTCCGCGTGGATCAGCTCGAGGTGGGTGATCGGAGGGAATGACGACGCATTCAACCGGAGCGCGAGGCCATAGATGATCCGCGTCGCGCGCTCCGCCGGGAAGCCCATGTCCCGCATCAGATCCGCGTGCAATCGCCCGATGTCCGGCTCGCCGGCGAGGAGCGCGTCCCGAGCTCGATCCGCGAGCGCGCGGGGCAGCCCCGCGGCGTATCCGGCGTCCATCCTCCGTCCCCCCCCAGGGCGCCCGGCGAGGCGCCCCATCGAGCGGGGTACCGTGGCGCCTCGCCCCCGGCCTGTCAAGCGACGCGCGGCGTCGTTCGAATGCGTCACGGGAGTTCATTGATTGGACTCATCCATTTGGGCGGCGGCGGACGCCGGGGACGCAGGAGGACCGGACGCGGCGGATCGCGCCGCCCGCGGCGCCGGGCGCCGCGCCTGCTCCACCTGAGGGCGCCCTCGCCGCCCGCGCGCCGGGGGGTCCCAGCGAGGCCCGGAGGGGTGATAGCCTCGCCGCGAGGTGGCGTCCACGCAGAGCGGGAGCCAGGCCGCGGGGATCAACGTCGGCCATTACCGGGTCGTGCGCCTGCTCGGCAGCGGGGCCATGGGGAACGTGTTCCTCGCGCGCGACCTCCGGCTCGGGCGGCTCGTCGCGCTCAAGTTCCTCTCGCAGGAGATGATGGGCTCGCGCGAGGTCCGGCGGCAGTTCGACGTCGAGGCGCGCACCACGGCGATGCTCTCGCACCCGAACGTCGTGACCCTCTACGACGTCGGCGAGCACGACGGGCTCCCCTGGGTCGCGCTGGAGTACGTCGAGGGGAGCACGCTCGCGCAGCGGATGCGGGAGGACTGGCCGGGGCGGACCGAGGCGCTGCGCATCGGGCTCGCCGTCGCGCAGGCGGTCGAGGCCGCCCACGCGGCCGGCATCCTGCACCGGGACCTCAAGCCGGCGAACGTGCTGCTCGGCGCCGACGGCCGCCCGCGCGTGCTCGACTTCGGCATCGCCCGCTTCGTGAGCGGCGAGGCGCACCGGGAGGCGCCGGAGATCACGCCGGCCACGCAGCTCGTCGGCGGGGCGACCATGGGGTTCCTCGGGACGCCGCCGTACATGGCGCCCGAGCAGTGGCGCCGGGAGGACACGCCGGCGACGGACGTCTGGGCGCTGGGGCTCATCCTCTACGAGCTGCTCTGCCGCAGGCACCCGTTCAAGGGCCTGGACTACGCCCAGATCGCGGCGCGCGTGAGCTCCGACGAGCCTGTCGGCCCGCCGCCGGAGCTCCAATCGATCCCCACCGATCTCGCCGCGCTGATCATGCGCTGCCTCCGGAAGGCGCCCGCGGAGCGGCCCACGGCCGCCGAGGTGCGCGAGGGGCTC
Organism: uncultured Polyangiaceae bacterium; assembly: GCA_964421485.1. Classification (GTDB taxonomy): domain Bacteria; phylum Myxococcota_A; class Polyangia; order Polyangiales; family Polyangiaceae; genus CAYQYG01. The sequence goes on from CAYQYG010000187.1 coordinate 10,232, forward strand.
GCCGCGATCGAGGCGCGGCAGCACGCCCCGGCGCCCTCGGAGAGCCCGTTCCGCGGCCTCTCGGCGTTCACCGAGCGGCACGCGGACCTCTTCTTCGGCCGCGAGCGGGAGGTGACGGCGTTCGTCGAGCGCCTCCGCGGCCAAGCCGTGCTGCTCGTGGTCGGCCCGTCGGGCGCGGGCAAGAGCTCGTTCGTGCGCGCGGGCGTGGTGCCCCGCCTCAAGGAGTCGGGCAACTGGCACGTGATCCACACCCGCCCCGAGGGCAGGCCGATCGCCGCGCTCGCCGAGGCGGTGGCGCGCGTGGCGGCCTCCACGGGCACGTCGCGGCCCACCGACGCCGAGACGCTCGTCGACATGCGGGGCTCCGGGTCGCCTCCGGC
>CAYQYG010000187.1:10711-14275 GCA_964421485.1 uncultured Polyangiaceae bacterium
CCGGCCACAGATCCGCGCGACGTCGCCCGCCGCCTGATCGAGGCGCCGGCGACGCTCGCGGTCGTGCTCGGCGAGATCGCGGCGCGGACGGCCGCGCGGGTGCTGCTCGTCGTCGATCAGCTCGAGGAGGTGCACACGGTCGCGGAGGACGAGGAGGAGCGGCGCGCGTTCGTCGAGGCGGCCTGCGCCGCGGCCGGCCACCCCGACGAGCCGGTGCGCGTGGTCATGACCGTGCGCGACGACTTCCTCGGCCGCGTCCCCTGGGGCGCGGGCGCGCGCGCGGCGCTCTCGGGCGTCTGCCTGCTCGCACCCCCCGAGCCCGACGCGCTCCGCGACATCGTGAGCCGGCCGCTCGCGCGCTTCGGGTATCGCTTCGACGATCCCGCGCTGCTCGAGGACGTGATCACCTCGGTGCGCGGCGAGGGGGCCTGCCTCCCGCTGCTCCAGTTCGCGATGAGCCTGCTCTGGACGCGGCGCGACGAGGGCCGCCGCCTGCTCCTCCGCGGGGTCTACGACGCCATGGGCGGCGTGGGCGGCGCGCTGGCCACGCACGCCGAGGAGGTCGTGGGCGAGCTCGACCCGGCGCGCCTCGAGCTCTGCCGGCAGCTCCTCCTGCGCCTCGTGACCGGCGAGGGCACGCGCCGCTCCCTGGGGCGCGCCGCGCTGCTCGACGGGCTCGGGCCGGAGGCCGCCGGGGTGCTCTCCCGCCTCCTCGACGCGCGCCTCCTCGCCCAGCGCCGCGGCGAGGACGGCCGCGTGGAGCTCGCGCACGAGTCGCTCACCCGCGCGTGGCGGCGCCTCTCGCGCTGGATCGAGGAGAGCCACGAGGACCTGGCCCTCGCGGCGGACCTCGCCGAGGCCGCGGAGCGCTGGGCCCGACGCGGCCGCCGCGACGGCGAGCTGTGGGCGGGCGACGCGCTGCGCGACGCGGAGCGGCTCCTCGCGCGCGGCTCGACGCGGCTGCCGCCCGCGGCGATCGAGCTCGTCGAGCGATCGCGCCGCCGCGCCCGGCGCCTCGCCCGCAGGAAGCGCGCCCTGCTCGGCGCCCTCGTCGCGGCGGCGCTGCTCGCGGCCGCGGCGTCATGGATCGCCGCCTGGGCCTTTCGCGCGCGGCAGATCGAGGCCACCGCGGCGGCGGCTCGCTCCGAGCAGGCCCGCGCCCTCCTGCTCGAGGAGCGCGCGCTGGCGAGCTTCGCAGACCGCGACTACCGCGCCGCGCGCGCCCAGCTCCGCTCCGCGCTCGAGGCGCGCGACGCCGTCCCGCTCCGCAACCTCGCGCGCGTGCTCGCGGCCGAGCCGTCGCTCTTCCACCTGCCCGGGGCGGACGTCGTGTACGACGTGCGCTTCCTCGCCGACGGCCGGACCCTGGTCACCGGCCACCAGAGCAGCACCGTCGAGCTCCACGACCCCCTCACGCTCGATCGCCGCGTGCTCCGCGGCCACACCGATCAGGTCGTGGCCGTCGCGCCGCTCTCCGACGGGCGCGTGGCGTCCGCGAGCTGGAGCGGCGAGCTCCGCGTCTCCGACCCCGCGCGGGGCGATGGCCGGCTCCTCCTGGAGGGGCGCGGCGGCCTGCTCTCGCTCGCCGCCGAGGGCACCCACATCGCCGCGGGCCACAGCGCCGGCGTGCTCCTCCTCGAGACCGACGGCAGCGACGCGCACCCCATCGCCGCCGGCGTGCAGCAGCCGTTCGGGCTCCTGTTCAGCGAGGGCGGCCACGAGCTCTTCGTGGGCGGCGGCGACGGCTCGGTGCGCGCGTACGACCGCGCGCGCGGCGCGCTCCTCCGCCGGGGCGAGCCCGGCCCGGCGATCGCGAGGCTCGCCCTCGATCGCGCGGGCCGCCACCTCGTCAGCGCGCACCGCGACGGCACCCTCGCCGTCTGGGACCCGGCCACGCTCGCGCTCCGGCGCCGCATCTCCGCGCACACCGGCGAGGTGCGCGGCCTCGCCGCGGACGGAGGTGGCCGCGTCTGGTCCGGCGGCACCGATCATCGAATCGTTGCCTGGGATCCCGGGACCGGCCGCGCCGTCGCCGAGCTCCCCACGCGCCTCGCCTCCGTGACCAGCCTCGCCGTATCGCCCGCCGGCCTCCTCGTCGCCGCCGGAGGCGGCGGCATCGAGGCCTGGACCCTCTCGATCGCCTCGCGCCCGCGCGCGATCGCGCCCCACGACGAGGGCGTCATCGGCGTCGCCTGGAGCCCTGACGGCCGGCGCCTCGCGAGCATCTCCGCCCGCCAGGTCCTGCTCTGGGACACCGCGACCGGCCGCCCCGTCGCCGAGCTCCGCCGCGACGGCATCGCCGGCCGCGACATCGCGTTCGACGCCTCCGGCCGCTGGCTCGCCGGCACCGAGGAGCGCGGCGTCCTGGAGATCTGGGAGATGCCGTCCGGCCGGAGCCTCGGCGAGCTCGGCTCCTACGTCGTCGGCCCCTACGGCCTCGCCTACGACCCGGCGCGCGACATCGCGGCCGTGGGCGCGGTCGACGGCGTGATCCGCGTCTACCGCCCCGAAAAGCGCCAGCTCGCCCGCGAGCTGCGCGGCCACACCGGCGGCGTCCGCGGCCTCGCCCTCGCGCCTGCCGCCCTCACGCTCTACTCCACGTCGTCCGACGGCACCGTCCGCGCCTGGGACCTCGCGACCGGCGAGGACCACACCCTCCACCGCCGCGAGGGCCGCAACCACGGCCTCTCTCTCTCGGCCGACGGCGGCCTCCTCGTGATCACGACCGCCGAGGGCGAGGCGATCGCGATCGACGTGAAGACCGGCACCTCGCGCTCGCTCGGCCGCTTCGACGGCCGCCTCTACAAGGTCGCCATCTCCCCCGACGCGCGCGCCGCGGCCCTCGCCTGCTCCGACGGCAACGCCTACCTCGTCGATCTCGCCACTGTCGAGCGCCGCGCCCTCACCGGCCACCACCGCGAGGTCAACGCCGTCGCCTTCAGCGCCGACGGCCGCCTCGTCGCCACCGCGAGCGACGATCGCACCGTGCGCACCTTCGACGCCGCCACCGGCGCCCCCCGCTGGGGCGCCGTTTCACCGCCGCCCGCGCCCCCCCCGCGCGCCGATCTCCCCCCCGACCCCGGCGCCGCCGCCGCGCTGCGCCTCGGCGACCGCGAGGTCATCGGCTTCGACAACGGCGCCGTCGAGGTGCGCGCCCGCCCCGGCGACCGCGACGGCGCGGTGATCCTCCGCGACACCCCCACCGGCGCCGTCACGATCCTCGCCCCCGGCCCCTCCTCGACGCTCGCCGCCGGCTTCGAGGACGGCACCCTGGGCGTCTGGGACCCCGCGACCGGCCGCCTGCTCGACCGCGCGCGCCTGCACGGCGCCGTCGTCTCCGCGACCGATCGATCCGGCGCCGTCGTCGCCGAGAGCGAGCTCGGCGATCGCGCCGAGATCGATCTCACCCTCCTCGGCCGCGGCTATTGCGACGTGATGGCCGACGTCTGGCGCGCGATCCCCTTCGTCTGGCAGGCCGGCGCCCCCCGGATAGAGCCCCCGGGCGCGGGCCACCCCGGCCCCCGCCGCGCGCCGGACCACGACAGACCAAAAATACACGAGACC
>CAYQYG010000187.1:14285-16077 GCA_964421485.1 uncultured Polyangiaceae bacterium
CCCCGACCCACCCCTGCGCTCTGCGCGAGCATGACAAGTAATGACAAGTGATCGAAGGGCGCCGAGGCCTGATCGCTCCGGCGCTACGCGCCCCTCGCCGCCTCCGCGGGCTCCTCCGTGTTTCCGCGCGCGACGATCGATCCGAAGATCCCCGCCGTGAAGAACATGATCAGGCTGTAGATCGCCGGCGGGATCGCCATTGTCGTGTTATTGAGCAGGATCGGGCTGGAGGCCACGGCGATCGCCAGCGTGCCGTTGTGGATCCCGATCTCCATGCCGATCGCGGTCGCCTGCCGCCTCGGCAGCCGGATGAGGAGCGGCACGCAGTACCCCACCCCCATGCTCGCGATGTTGAACACGAGCGCCGCCAGCCCGACCTGCCTGAAGAAATCGACGAGGTGGCTCCGCTCCTTGAGCACCGCCGCGACGATGACCAGGAGGAGGAAGATCGCCGACGCGATCTTCACCGGCCTCTCCAGCCGCGCCGAGGCATCTGGCCGCTTCGCCTTGACGAGCATGCCGATCCCCACCGGGATCAGCACGATCGCGAAGACCTGGATCACCTTGTCGAGCTGGAGCGGCAGGCTCCGCTCCGTGCCCATGAACGCCGCGAGCGACAGGTTCACGATGAGCGGCAGCGTGAACAGGCTGAGCACGCTGTTCGTGGCCGTCAGCGTGATGTTGAGCGCCACGTCCCCCTTCGCCAGGTGGCTGAACAGGTTCGCCGTCGCGCCCCCCGGCGACGCCGAGAGCAGCATGAGCCCCACCGCGAGCTCCGGCGGCAGCCCGAACCCCCGCGCCACCCCGTAGCAGACGAGCGGCAGGAGCACCATCTGGCAGAGGAGCCCCGCAAAGACCGCGCGCGGATACACCACCACGCGCCTGAAGTCCCCGAGGGTGAGCGAGAGCCCGAGCCCCAGCATGATGACGCCGAGCGCGAGCGGCATGAGCACCGCGGTGAGCACGTTGGATTGCATGGCGGGACGCCGATCGTCGCACGCCCGCGCGCGCCGCAGCAAACGAGATCGGGGCGCCGCCGGGCGATCCCGCTCCCGCTCCCGCCTCCGCTCCCGTGTCCGTTTCCGTGCCCGTTTCCGCCTCCGTTCCCGCGCCCGCTTCCGTTTCCGTGCCCGTTTCCGCTCCCGTCTCCGCTCCCGTGCCCGTTCCCGCCTCCACGGACCGTGGTAGCCTCCCTCGACCCGTCGCCGGACGGCATGGAGCACGCCGCCGATGAGCGCCTCGGGGCCTTCGGCGGACGCGCGGGCCGGCCAGATGGCCGGCCAATCCGCCCTCCCCCGGCCACGCGGGCGCCCGAGAATGAGGCAATCCAGCGGATTTCAATGATCGCGGAGCGTGGCACGCGCGGTGCAACATCGCCGCGCGGGAGGCGAGCCATGACGACCCATACCACCAGGATCATTGACCCCCAGATCATGAACCTCAGCGGCGGCCTCTTCGCCGACGCCCACGCGCCCGGGCCGATCCTGCGCCTGGAGCCCATCGCGCCGGCGCCGAGGGCGAGCCGCCCCGTGGATCAGATGCTCCTCCTGCTGAGCGGGGAGATCTTCGTGCCCTGTCCGGCCGCGGACGAGGCGCTCCCCGCGGCGCCGCGCGAAGGAGACGCGCCGCAGCCGCCGGCGCCCTCGCGGCCGCGGCGCGCGGGCGTGGCGCTGCTGACCGGGCTGCTCGGCGGCCTGGCCTTCTGCGCCGGCGTGCTCGCGGGCCAGGGCACGGCGCCGGGCGCGGCCGGCCGGCCCGCCGTGCTCCTCGCCGCCGGGCCTGCCCTGGAGGC
>CAYQYG010000188.1:0-16060 GCA_964421485.1 uncultured Polyangiaceae bacterium
CCGCGGCCGAGCGCGCGCCGCCGGCGGCGCCCGCCGCGGGAGAGGGTTCGGACCTGTCGCACGCCGCGGCGCCGAGCGCCGCGGCGGCGGCGAGCGGGAGCAGGGTCGAGGAGCGGTTCATGGCGGCGCCGGAGCATACAGGGCGCCCGTTCCACCATCAAGACGCCTCTGCGCCTCGGTCCACCTCTCGGGTACGGCGCAAACGCTGCGTCCCATGAAAAAATTTGGCAATGACCGGCGCGATCTCGCGCTTGACAATCCTGGAGGGACCTGATTTCCATATTCGCGCCCTCTCGGGAAAACAAGGAGATGCAATGAAGCCTGACAGCAATTTTCCGCTCTCGTGCGCGCTGATCCTCGGGATCGTTTCAATGGGCGCGGCCGCGCTGCCGGCCTGCAGCGCCGAGGACCCGGCCCCGGCCCCCGGCACGGAGCCGGCGCAGGTCGAGCAAGCGCAGGATCCCGAGATCGGGGCGATGCACGTCGCGGGGGGCGGGAGGATCGTCGACCCGCAGAACGGCGTCTCGCTGGACGTGCCCGAGGGCTGGCACGCCATCGTCCCGACGCTGGGCGAGGGATCCATCACGATCGCGAACTACGACCTGCGCGTCCCGGAGACCGTGTTGCCGGAGCGCAGCACGCACGATCTGTCGCCGGACATGGCCAAGATCGACATCACCACCTTCGACCTCGACGAGGGCGAGGACGTGGCGGGCTGGGTCGAGAAGCGCCGGGACGAGATGATGGTCCAGAGCGCCGATCTGCACGGCGATTTCGGGACGCTGCAGGCCCCCATTCCCGTCGGCGACACGCTCGTCCAGCGCCTCGCCGATCGGGACGGCGCCGCGTTCGTGGCGCGCCAGGGCGGCGTCGATTCGGCGCTGGAGATCGCCCTGTCCTGGGACGGGCGCAGGGTGCTGCACGCGGTCGTGCTGCCTGCGGACAGCCGGCACCTGGACGAGGCCCTCGCGCTCCTCGATCGCGTCCGGCCGGCCGGCGCCGAGCCCGCCGAGCTCGGCGCGTCCACCCAGAATGACCGCGCCGCGCTGGCGCGGCCGTTCCAGTCCCTGATCCGCCAGAGCTACGTCACCGCGCCGCCGAAGTCCGCCACCACGTGCTCGGGCTGGACGGGCAGCGACACCGGCTCCTACGCGCCGAACACGCCGATCACGCTCAACCTCCCGTTCTACTACGGCACGTGGTGGCAGGCGGGCGGCTACGGCTCATTCTGGGGCAACGGCGCTCACGGCAACTGCTTCGACGATTACTTCGCCATCGATTTCAACCTGGCCACCACATCGAGCTGCACCACGTACGCCGACGACGCCGGGCAGAAGGTCTACGCGGCGGCGAACGGCACTGCGTACAAGTACACGGGCAGCACCGGATACGGCAACTACGTCGACGTCGTCCACTCGAACGGCCGCAAGACCCGGTATGCCCACCTGCAGTCGATCGCGATCTCCACGGGGCAGGCGGTCACCACCCAGACCATCCTCGGGTACGTGGGCTCGACCGGCAACTCCAGCGCCCCGCACCTTCATTTCGGCTTCTACACGAACAACGTCTCCCGCTGCAACAAGTCGGGCGGCTGCCCCAACGGCGAGGCCGCGGAGTCGCCGCAGACGCCGAAGCCGAGCCCGATGTACACGGCCCTCGGGAGCAAGACCGTCGCCGACTACGGCTGCTACCAGGCGCCGCCGTGATCCCCGGGTGAGGGGGCGCAAGCAAAAGGGGGGGCGCTTCCTCCGAGCCCGAACGATATGCGCGGCTCCGCAGCATTTGCGCGATCCCTGATTCCATGCGCCCCTGCGCTCTCCTGGATTATCCTTGACATCGGCGGGGCGGCCTGCTTTGTGTAGCGCCGCCGGGCGCCTCACACTTTACCGATCACGGTGGGCAGCCGCAGGGGAGAAGAGGTCGACGATGGAGGACGAGCGGCTGGATCGGGGGGCCCGGGCGCTGATCGCGCAGCTTCGGGCAGAGAACGAGGCGCTGCGAGCTCGGCTCGGCGACATACAGCCCTGCGGCGATCGCGGTGACGAGCCGCCGGGAGCGTACGAGCTCCCGGCCCTGTTCGAGCCCGGGCAGCAGCGCCTCTCGGAGGCGGCGCTCCTTCAGAGCCGGAAGCTCCTGCTCGCGATAATCGACAACACCCCGAGCGGGGTCTTCGTGAAGGATCCGCAGGGCCGCTACGTGATGGTCAACAGGCGCTGCGCCGAGGTGCTCGGGCGCGCCGAGGAGGACATCCTCTTCCGCACCGACGCGGAGATCTTTCCCGCGATGGCCACGGAGGTCCGCGCGGCGGACGCGGCGGCGATCGCCGCGGCGGAGCCGCTGACCATCGAGGACACGGTCTCGACCCCGGACGGCCCGCGCGTGTTCTTGACGTTGAAGTTCCCCCTGCGCACCCCCTCCGGCGAGCTCCTCGGGCTCTGCGGCATCTCGACGGACATCACCGACCGCAAGCGCGCGGACGCGGAGCGCCTCGCGCTGCAGGAGCAGATGATCGAGGCCCAGCGGACGGCGCTGCGCGAGCTCTCGACGCCCCTCGTGCCCATCGCCGAGGGTGTGCTCGCCATGCCGCTCATCGGCGCGATCGACAGCGTGCGGGCCGCGGAGATCATGCAGACCCTCCTCGAGGGCATCTCGAGGCAGCGCGCCAGCACGGCGATCCTGGACATCACGGGCGTCCGGGTCGTGGACACGCAGGTGGCGAACGCGCTGATCGACGCGGCTCGCGCCGCGCGCCTGCTCGGCGCCGAGGTGCTGCTCACCGGCATCAGCCCGGCGATCGCGCAGACGCTCGTGGCGCTGAATCTCGATCTGGACGACCTCACCACGCTCGCCACGCTGCAGAGCGGCATCGCCCACGCGCTCCGCGCCCGCGCCGCCGCGTCCGCCCCTCGCTAGCACCTCATCCCGTCAGCTCCTCCCGGATCGAAATGCTCTGACCCGGCAGGAGGCCCCGGGGCCGGACGTGGACGCTGGGCGACCGTCAGATGAAGCCCGGGATGAACCGATACGGCACCCGCTTCATGTAGTCCCGGTATTCGGGGTCCTTGCCCAGGTGCCGCTCCTCGGTGATCGCGCGCAGATAGTAGAGCCCGCTCATGGCGAGGAGCCCCAGCGTGCTCATCGCGAGCTGCCCGGGCGATTCCTTCGATATCGCGTCCGCGACGGCGTAAGGGAACATCACGCACCACCACGCGAAGTTCTTCGCCGCGTACGCCGGGTGCCGGACGATCGAGTACGGACCGGTCGTGATGATGCCGCGGTGGGTGAGGTTCGAGAAGTGGAGGCCGAAGGCGACCGTCGCCGCCGTGTAGAACGCGAAGCTCGCCACCGAGAAGCTCGCGAGCAGCGAGATCGCGGGGCGAGAGGAGAGCTCCAGGAACGCGTGCTCGCCCGGCGTCGTGAAATAGGCGCCCTGGATGCGGTTGAACGGCGGATAGCACAGGAGCGCCACGGCCCAGCCGAGCACCGTGGGCTCCACCGAGTACATCGTGGTCTTCACCCACCGCGACGAGGCCACGTAACCCGCCCAGGCGAGGCCGACGTCGACCGAGAAGATGATGGACAGCGCCACGTCGTACATCTCGCGGATCGTGGGCCGGCGGCCGTCCGGCCCCGTGACGTCGAGCACGAAGCCATAGTTCTTGACCAGGCCGGAGAACTGCTCGGTGAAGAACACCGTCATCAGCGGGACATAGAAGGCCTTCACGAGCAGGCCCAGCACCGCCGTCCTGTCGTGCTCGTCGAACGCCTCCGGCTCGGCGGGGCCCTCCCGGCCCGTGAGCCGGGCGAGCAGCGCCCCGAGCCTCCTCGCGGCCTTGAACACGGTGAACGCGGCCTGCTTGCGATCCGCCTTCGGATCGTGCTGCAGCGCCCGCGTCAAGAGGACGTAGGGCAGCCCGCCCCAGAGGTAGATCGTGAAGACGTGGTCCATGACGGCGAGCCAGGGCTGGTAGTAACCCGGCCTGGCTCGCCTGAAGCCGTACTCACCCGCCGCGCGATAGAACGCGAGGAACAGCGCGATCAGGAGGAGGTCCGCCAGATAGACCGCCAGGCAGCGGCGCAGGAACGGCCAGTAGCGCCGCTCCTGGATCTCGTCCGCGACCGAGATGAGCTCGCCCCCCTCGACTCGAACCCGCACGATGAGCTCGATCGCGAACATCACCGCCGTGGCGACCAGCAGCGCGAACGCAATCGACAGGGGCTTGGAGGCAGGCCCGCCGGACGAGATGAGCCCCCAGCCCCCCTCGAGCGCTCCGCGCTCGTGCGCGAGGCAGCCGAGCGCGAGGAGCGTGACCATCCCGCCCACGCCGGCGATCCAGCTGTGGCGCGTGAGCCTCGATATCGCGTCGGAGCGCTCCATCTCCTGCTCCTCGGGATGCGCCTCGACGTCCTCCCGGCGGGCGCGCTTCGGTCTTCCAGGCTTCCTGGGCGGGGCGGACGTCATTCAGCGGCCTGTTCGATCGGCGCGGCGAGCATATCAGCCCCCCTGGCGCGGCTCCTCGGAGAGAGGGACCATCTCGGCCCAGCCGAATTTCTCCACGTATTCACGCCAGGGGCCCTCGCAGCCATCGTGCCGGGCGCAGCCGCGGCAGGGCTCTCCGTGGGCCTTGCCCTCGGCGCGGCGCCAGGTCGAGTAGTCGGCGCTCTGCCCGTCCAGATCGACGACCGTCGTATGCGGGATCTCGTGCTCGACGGCCAGCTCTTCCATGCCGCGCAGGAAGCAGTACGGGACGGCCTCGGTCACGAGCCGCACGCCCCACGCGCGGGCGATCTCGCGCGCTCGCCGGAGCGGATCCACGATGTCCGGCAGGCGCGGCACGACCTCGTCGAACCGCTCGGCGGCCGTGCCCACGGGGTGCACGAAGGCGAGCTGCGCGTGGCGCACGCCGAGCGCGGCGAGGAGATCCACGATCCTGGGGATGTCGTGGAGGTTGGCGCGGGTCATCACGGTGTTGGTGACGAGGGTCACCCCGGCGCGCGCGACGTTCCGTATGCCCTGCACCGTCTGCTCGAAGCTGCCCGGCGCCCGCGTGAGCCCGTCGTGGATCTCCGCCCTGGAGCCGTGGAGCGAGGGCGAGATCTCGGTGGCGCCGGCGGCGAGGAGCTGCTTGAGCACGCCCTCGTAGGATAGCATGCGCCCGTTGGTCTGGATCTGGATCGGCGCGAACCCCATCCGCCGGGCCGCGGTGACGATCTGGAGGATCTGGCGGTGCAGGGTCGGCTCGCCGCCCGTCAGCACGAGGCCCCGCGTGGTCCCGCGCACCGACGACAGGCGCGAGAGCAGCTCGTCCATGGGGATGCGAGCGGAGGTGCCTCGCTTCTCGCCTTGAGCGCAGAAGACGCACCGGTTGTTGCAGGCGAAGCCGACCTTGAGATCGGCGCGGGGCGGAGGGGCGCTCATCGGGGGCTCGCAGGGCGGCGCGCGCCGGCTCAGGACGCGGCGCAATCGTGCACGAAATGCGTGCGCGACCGAGACGTCGTCCAGCGGTGGAGGGTCTCGATCACCGAGGCGTCGCCCTCGATGAGCTTGCCGAAGAGGTAATCCTGGATGCCCTTGTGGACCCGGCACCATGCGCTGTCGCGCATCCGCCCGTGGATGGAGCCCTGGCTCGCGTAGTTCACGACCGGGCAGACGCCGCAGTAGGGTTTGTAGACGCAGCGCACGCAGTCGGGCTGTCCATCGAGGTTCGATGCTATCGTGAGCGCGCGCACCGTCTGGTGCTTCATCAGGTCGCGGTACCTGGCCTGTCCGAGCTCTCCGATCTGGAAGATTGGATTGCCGGAGGCGGCGACCATGCGCCCCTCGTCGCAGGTATAGATCCGCCCGTCGTGGTTGTAGGCGATCTGACCGATGCCCGCGCCGCAGGGCGAGCGGATGTCGAGGTAATTCGGATCGTCGGGGGTCAGGATCTTCGTGAGGAAGATCGCCGCGTAGCGCTCGAGGATCTGCACCCCCTGGCGGTTCAGATCCAGCATGTAATCGACGCAGGTCCGGTAGAAGTCCAGGTACTCGTCCTGGTCCTCGGCTCCAAGCCCCACGCGCGAGGCCGTCCGCGCGGCGAAGCCGAAGGGATCCACCGGGCGGAGGAACAGCGCCCTGCAGCCGAGGTCGACGTAGGCGTCGACGATCTCGCGCCCGAGGCGCAGCGAGTCGCGGGTCGTGGTGAGCAGCGCCTCCACGCGATAGAGCGTCGGGTCGAGCCCGAGCGCCTCGTAGCGCGCGTTGATGCGCCGGATCCACCGGGCGGTCTCGGCGTGGGCGCTGCCGCCGACGAGCTTGCGCTGCCTGTCGTGGAGCACCGCGGGCCCGTCGACGCTCGTGCAGATCTGGACCCTGCGCTCGAGCAGATAATCGAGCTTCTCCTCGTCCATCAGGGAGAGATTCGAGACGAGCGTGAAATCCACCGTCTTCCCGTACGCGCGGCCCCGGGCGAGCGCGTGCTCGATCGCGTGGCGGACGACCGGGAAGTTGGCGAGCGGCTCTCCTCCCTGGAGCTCGATGGTGATCGAGGACGAGGTGGACTGGAGGGCGAGCTCCACGGCCCGCTCGGCCGTCTCGGGGGTCATGTCGGTGTCCACCCGATCCATCTCGGTCCGGCTCGCGTGGCAATAGACGCAGGTCTCGTTGCAGCGCAGCGTCACGACCAGGATGTGCAGGTTGGGCCCGCTCTGAAGGAACCGCGATTTGCGGGCGACGCGCGCGGCCACCTCCTGGGGATCGAGGGAGTCGCGCAGGAACCGGCGCTCGGCGAGGCGCGCCGCGAGCTCCGGGGCGAGGGCGCCCCGGGTCATCTGCGAGAGCTCCTCGCGGGTGACCGCGATCCAGTCACCCCAGGGGTTGGTCAGCAGCACCCGCCCGCCGACCTCGCGGAAGGCGATGGGGACGAGGGCCGAAGGCGGCCTCGGTTCGCGCGATAGATCGAGCGGCATGCCTCCAGCTTATCTCATGTTCGCGGGGCCTCGTCTAGCTGCTTCACGAGCGCTCGCGGCCGGGTCGAGGCCGAGACGACAGCGGATCAGAGCGCCTTCAAGATCTCGCGCGCCGCGATCCCGCTGAAGGCCATGATGGACAGGCTCGGATCCACGCTCGGTCCGGTCGGGAACACGCTCGGATCCGCCACGTAGAGGTTGTCGGTCCCGTGGACGCGGTGATCGACGCCGACCACGCTGGCCCGCGGATCCTTCCCCATCCGCGCCCCGCCCGCGGGGTGCGGCGCCGCGAGCGTCACGCTCCCGGGCGTGATCTCCAGCCCGCCGACGGCCCGGTCAATCTCGTCCTCCCGCCGGATCCGCGTATCGTGGACGTCGCCGAAGAGCACCTCCCGCGCGCCCGCCGCGAGCAGGAGCCGGGCCTCCTTGCGGAGCGCGTCGCGGATCATGAGCCCGTTCATCCCGTCGATGGGCACGTGGTACGCCGCCGACCCGTCGTCCCGCAGCGTCACCCGGCCCTCGGGCACGTCGTCGATCCAGGCGATCGCGCCGCCGAGGCGCGGCAGGGCGGCCATCAGCGCCCGGTGGGAGGGCCCCACCCCAGGCAGCACCGCGGCGAGCGTGCCGGGCTGGAGCTGGTTCGGCATCAGCAGATAGCCGCCCTCACGATATCGATCGCCATCCATGCGGGCCAGCCGGAACTCGTCGATGCCGAAGCCCGCGGGCAGGCCGCGCCATTGAATGATCTCCCGGTCGAACAGCGCGTGCGTCATCGGGCAGGGGTTGCAGACGAGGTGCTCGCCGACCTTGGGCAGGCGCGCCTTCAGGCCCTGGCGCAGGAGGAACGCCGGCGTGCCGTAGCCGCCGCAGGCGGCGACGAACGCCTTGGCCGCGACCCGGACCGCGCGGCCCGTCGGGCGGCCCGTGGCCCGGTCGAGCACCCGCGCGACGAGGGCCGTCACGCGGGGGCCGCTCCACTCGAGCGCGTGCGCCTCGCAATCGGCGTAGATCGCCGCGCCGGCCTCGAGCGCGCGGGGCAGGTAGGTCACGATCATGCTCTGCTTCGCGTCGTAGGTGCAGCCCTGCATGCAGTAGCCGCTGCCGACGCAGCCCTTCCGCGCCTGGGGCACGGGCTCGCCGCGCCAGCCGAGCCTCCTCGCGGCGTCGCGCACGAGGCGGTTCATCGCGTTGAGCTCGCGCTCCTCGGCGGGGTGCACGTTGAGGTCGCGCTCGATCTCGTCGAAGAAGGGCGCGAGGTCGGCCTCGCCGTGGCCCTCGAGGCCGTACTCCTCGGCCCAGAGCCTGAGCCGGTCGGGCGGCGTCCGGTAGCTGTCGGCCCAGTAATGCACGCTCGCGCCGCCCACGTTGTTGCCATAGGTGAGCGAGACCGAGAGGTCCTCCGACGCGTCGAGGCCGCGGCCGCCGTCGATCTTGGCGAGCATGTGCTCCTCGCGCTGATCGAAGTCCTCCTTGGTGTAATGGCCGCCCCGCTCGATGAAGACGACGCGCAGCCCGGCCGCGGCGAGCCGCGCCCCGAGCGAGCCGCCCCCGCAGCCCGTGCCCATCACGCAGACGTCGGCCTGCTCGGAGGCGTCGGCGTGGATATCGGCGCCGGCGCGGATCACGCGCCCCTCCTGATCTTGAGGATCGCGGCGTAGGCCACCGACGAGGCCGGCGGCCGGGGCTCCTCGACGAAGGGGCCGTCGTAATGGATGGAGGCCCAGGCGCGCGCGTCCGCGTAATAGAAGAGGTGGGTCATCTGCTTCATCGCGATCGCGATCTGCCGGACGGTCCCGCTCTTGCTGCGCAGCATCGCGCCGAAGACCTCGAGGCGCGCCGCGGGGGAGAGGGCGGTGAAGCGGTGCGCGTGGCCGTAGAGCGGCGGCAGGTGCTCGAGGAGCTGGATGGCGTCCTTGAGCGCGCTCCTCGTGGGCTCCGAGGCGGACCAGACCTCCTCGTCCACGCGCTGGTGCAGGCCGATCGCGAGGCCGGGCGGGAACGCGCCCTCGCCGGGGAAGAGCGCCTCGACGAGGGCGCGGACGACGGCGAGCTCCTTGGGGCTCAGGGCCACGGGCAGGTCGGCCGGATCGAGCAGGGCGTCATAGCCGGCGGTGACCCAGGCGGCGGCGCCGCCGCCCAGGGAGAGCAGCGCGGCGCCGACCAGGCCGAGGCGCAGCGCGCGGCGGCGGCCGACGGGGGGGGAGGGGATCATGGCGGCCATGATACACGAGCCCGGTGCGGCGACAGAGGCGTTCGGGGCGCAGGGCGCGCCACGTGGAGCGCGGGCAGCGACCTCGGCCGGGCCGCCCGCGGCGGCGGCACCCGACGCGCAGAGCGCGGCGCGCGCGAGCGCGGGGCAGCGTCGGCGTGAAAGTTTGTCATTCGGTATGGGATCCTCTGTCCGCGACGGGGCCTCGAAATGGACGCCTCGAGGTGGGTGAGGATGCAAAGACAGGCTACGCGCGCGCCGCGGCTGGTTTACCATGGAGCTGGAGGTCCTCGTCGAACATGCCTCACCCATCGAAACGCCAGCCCGGGGACCGGGCGCGCCCGTCACGGCGCGCCGCCTCGTGGGCGGCGAGCGCACCTCCGCGCGATCGAGCGCCAGACACAACAGGTCAGCGAGATCAAGGGGGAGAACATGGAATCGAACATCGGTCATCTGGACGCCGGGTTGCCCGGCCCCGCCGCGCACTGGAACCTCGAGTTCTTCAAGGAGCATGGTGACCTGTGGTTCAGAGAGATAAGGGAAGTCCCGTCGCCGTCGAGGGTCGTTGTGGACGGTCTGGGCGACGTGATCCTGCTGGGCGGCTACTCGTACCTCGGGCTCAACGGCCACCCGAGGATCAACGCCGCCGCCAGGGCGGCTATCGATGAATACGGCACCGGCACGACGGGGGCGCGGTTCCTGACCGGGAGCCTGTCGCTGCACGGCAGGCTGGAGCGGGAGATCGCGGCCTTCAAGCGCACGGAGTCGGCCATCATCCTCACGCAGGGCTTCGTGACGAACATCGCGACGATCTCGGCCCTCACGCGGGAGGGCGACGTCATCTTCTCGGATCAGCTGAACCACGCCAGCATCATCGACGGCTGCAGGTCCTCGAAGGCGAGGTGCGTCCGGTTCACCCACCTCGACCTGGCCGATCTGGAGTCGAAGCTCCGGGCGTGCGACGCGCGCTTCAAGCTGGTGGTCGTGGACGCCGTGTTCAGCATGGACGGCGATATCGCCGATCTCCCGGGCATCAGCGAGCTCTGCAAGAGATACGGCGCGTTCCTCTTCGTGGATGAAGCGCACTCCACCGGGGTCCTGGGCGAGACCGGGAGAGGCATCGAGGAGCATTTCGGGCTGCCTCCGTCCACCATCGATATCAAGATGGGCACCCTGAGCAAGGCGATCCCGGCGAGCGGCGGGTACATCGCGGGGAGCAAGGCGCTGTGCGATTTCCTCAGGACCACCGCGCGCGCGTTCACGTTCTCGGGGTCGATGGCTCCGCCCACCGCCGCCGCCGCCCTCGCGGCCATCCGCGTCATCCGGGAGGAGCCCGAGCGCGTGAAGAGGCTGCAGGAGAACTTCACCCGCTTCTCCGCCCGGCTGAGGGACCACGGGCTCGACGTGATGGGCGGCGGGACGCCGATCGTCCCGGTCCACTGCGGCAGCGACGTCAAGGCGTGCGAGCTGGCCGCGTACTGCGGCAAGCGCGGGATATTCATCCACGCGGTGTTCGCGCCGATCGTGCCGCCGGGGCGCGCTCGATTGAGGGCCTCCATCACGGCGGCCCACACCGAGAGCGAGCTCGACTACTGCGCGGAGACGATCGCCCGGGGAGCCAGGGAGCTCGGGATCGTCTAGAGCGGACCGCCTCCGCGCGCGGCGCGCCCGCCCGCCGCCGCGCGCAGCGCGGCGAGGCGCCCCAGCGCGCCCGAGAGGGCCGGGTAGAGCCCGGCATAGACCTCCCGATAGAGTCGATCGTAATGGTCCCGGTCCTCGCCCGGCGCGAACGCCTCGCCCCGGGACGTCATCCCGCGCGCCGCGGCCGGGATGCCGCCGAACAGCCCCGCCGCGCGCGCGGCGAGGATCGCGGCGCCGAGCGACGTCGCCTCGCTCGATCCGGCGCGGACCACGGGCCGGCCGGTCACGTCGGCCAGGATCCGGCACCACAGCGCGCTCCGCGAGCCGCCGCCCATCACCACGAGCTCGGCGATCGGCCCGGCCGCGGCCTCGACCGCGTCGGTGTGCAGCCGCTGCTCCATCGCGATCCCCTCGAGAATGGCTCGATACACGTGCGCGGGCGCGTGCCCGCCGTGCCACCCGATCACGACGCCCGTGGCGTCGTCGTCCCAGTATGGGTTCATGACCCCGTTCCAGTAGGGGACGAGCGCGAGCCCGTCGGCGCCGGGCGGGAGCGCCGCGGCCTCCCGCTCGAGCGCGGCGAGCGCCTCCCCGGCGCCGGCGGCCGTGCGGCCGAGCAGCCGCTCGACGAGCCAGGTGAGCGTGAACGTGCCCCCCTTCAGATCGGTCTCGAGCAGGTAATGCCCCGGCTGGGCCGCGAACAGGGTGCGGAACGCGCGATCGGTGCGGTACTCAGGGGAGATCACGCCGGAGACGATCGCGGTCCCGAGGTTCAGATACGCCGCGCCCGGCGCGCAGACGCCCGCCCCGAGGGCCGCCGCCTGGCCGTCGCCGGCGCCCGCGACGACGGGGATGTCCGCTTCGAGGCCCATCGCGGCGGCGGCGCCGGCGGTGAGGTGGCCTATGACGTCGCCCGGCTCGGCGAGCTCCGGGAGCGCTGCCCTCTCGATCCCGGCGTATTCGAGGATCTCCGCCGAGAAGGAGCGCCCGGCCATGTCGACGAGGCCCGTGGGATCGGCGCTGGCGAGCGAGGTCACGAGGCGCCCCGTCATGCGCCACGCGAGCAGCGCGTGGACATCGAGCACGCGCGGCCGCGCCGCGGCGAGGTGCGGCGCGCCGCGGCGGAGCAGGAAGAGGAGCTTGTAAAGCGACGGGGTGACGCAGGGCGGCTTGCCGCTCAGCCGGTGCAGTCGCTCCGCGCCGAGCCGCTCCACGGCGGCGGCGACCTCGGCGCGGCAGCGGGCATCCATCCAGACGAGGGCCGGGTGGAGCGGCGCGCCCCGCTCGTCCGTGAGCACGAAGGTCTCCCGCTGATGGGTGAGGCCGACCGCCCGGATTCGCCCCGCGCCCCCCTCGCCCAGCCCGGCGACGGCCGCGCGCGCCGCACGGGCCGTGGCGGTCCACCATTCCTCCGCGTTCTGCTCCCACGCGTCCGGTCCCGGGTTCGAGAGGGCAATGGGCGCGCGTCCCTCCGCCGCGGCCCGGCCCTCCGCGTCCCACGCGATGGCCTTGCTGGCCGTCGTGCTGCAATCGATCCCGAGGACCAGCGCTTCGCCCACCGCCACCTCCCGCCTCCGCTTCCGCGACCGTATCCGCGACCGTATCCGCGACCGTGCCCGTACCCGTGCCCGTGCCCGTGCCCGTGACCGCTCCCGCGTCCTATCCGAAGAAGCGCCCGAAAGGCATCTCCACCGGCGCGCCGTCGAGCGCCACCGCCATCAATTGACGCAGCAATGGCAGCTCGTCCGTGAGGATCTCCCCGCGCCCTTCGTACGCCGGCAGCGCCCGCCGCATCACGTCGAGGATCTCCAGGCACTCGAGCGTCGCCCCCTCCATCCTCGCCACCGAGCCCTCCACGCCCAGCCCCATCCCAAGGAACCGCCCGAATCTCCCCGTCCGGCCGCCGTTCATGGTCACGTCCAGATCACCCACCCCGGGGAGGGCCGTCGCCGTCATCGGATCTCCGCCCAGCAATGCGGTTATCCGCATCATCTCCCGGATCGCCTGGGCGAAGACCGCCGACTCCCAGTTGTGCATCGCCACGCTCCCCGGCGCCCCCCCGGCCCGCTCGTGCAGCCCGGCGCCGAGGGCCACGCCCATGGCATATGCATTCTTCAGCGCCGCGCACACCTCGGCCCCGATCACGTCGCCGCAGGGGAACACGTGATAATAGGGGCCGCGCATCAGCCCGGCCAGCCGTTCCAGCGCCGCGGCGTCGCGGCCGGTCACCACCACGCAGGTCGGCACCCGGCGGGCGAGCTCTCCCGCGATGCAGGGCCCGGCCACGGCGGCCGGGAACACCGCCTCGCGCGCGGCCTCGGGCAGGCCGCGGCGCACCACGTCGGGCAGCACCAGCAGGCGATCCCCGTCGAGCAGGAGACCCTTCGTGATCATCACGATCGGCAGATCCGGCCGCGCGAACGGGGCGATCGCCTCGGTGGCCCAGCGGATCCCGGCGGAGCTCACGCCGAGCCCGAGGACCTCCGCGCCCTCCATCGCGGCCGCGAGCTCGCCGGCGTGGAACGGGCGGATCGCGGGGGGCAGGTCGAGCCGCAGCGTCGGGTGGAACGACCGGGCCTCGAGGGCGTCGATGATGGCGTCGTCGAGGGGCGTGCCCACGAGGCGCACCTCGTGGCCGGCGTCCACGAGGGGGACGCAGAGCGCGCTGCCCATCATGCCGGCGCCGAGGACGGTGATGATTGCCATGGCGGGGCAGGAGGGTAGCCCGCCCGGACGATGCCGTCGACGGCGAAGTGCCGCCGAGGATGTCGTCGATATCACCAGGCGGCGACGAACCGGCGGAATCGGGCGCTCCGGGGCGCTTGCGCTCGGAGCGGTGCGGCGGGTAATGTCGGCGCTTTGGGAGGACGACATGAAGGTTGAAGAGTCGATCGGGGGCGAACCGCGCGCCGGCGTGGCCGAGCTCGAGCGGCGGGTGCGGGAGCTGGAGGAGGCGCTGCGCGCCTCGGAGCAGGCCAGGGAGGAGGCGCGCGACGCGCAGCGGATCCTGCACGCGGTGATGGATCATATCCCGATGGCCATCTTCTGGAAGCGCCGGGATCTCACGTACCTCGGGTGCAACCGGCGCTTCGCGGAGGACGCGAGCCTGGCGTCGCCCGAGGAGATCGCGGGCAAGGATGATCTCGACATGATCTGGCGCGCCCAGGCGGATCTCTATCGGTCGGACGACAGGGCGGTGATGGACTCCGGCGTGCCCAAGCTGGGCTACGAGGAGCTGCAGGAGCAGGCGAATGGGCGGACGGCGTGGGTCCGGACCTCGAAGGTCCCGCTGCGGGACGAGCGCGGGGAGGTCGTCGCGGTGCTCGGGATGTACGAGGACATCACCGCGGCCAAGGAGGCGCAGGCCGAGCAGGTCCTGCTGAGGGAGGAGGTGATCCGGGCCCAGGAGCGGGCGCTGCGCGAGCTCTCGGCGCCGCTCATCCCGATCAGCGACGGGGCGGTCGCGCTGATCCTCATCGGCACGATAGACGACGACCGCAGCGGGAGGATCATGGAGACCCTGCTCGACGGGATCGCGTCGCGCGGCGCGGGGATCGCGATCATCGACATCACCGGCGTCCGCGAGGTCGGCGACGGGGCCGCGCGCGCGATCGTGCAGGCGGCGAAGGCGGCGCGGCTCCTGGGCGCCAGGGTGATCCTGACGGGGGTGTCCCCCGACGTGGCCCGGGCCATGGTGGACCTCGGCGCCGATCTCGGCGCCATGGAGACGCTCGGCACGCTCCAGGCAGGCATCGAGTCCGCATTGCGATCGAGGCGCTGAGGGCTGCCTCTGCCGGGCAGAGTGATGTCGCGAAACGCACGCTCGCGGCGGGCGCCGCGCTCAGGCCCTCCGGTCGTGGCCGAGCGCCCAGGCGATGCCGTCCCGGAGCGTCGCTTTCGTCATCACGCCGCAAAAATCCGCGCCGACCGCGACGAACGTCCTCGCGGCCTCGGGCTGGATTCCCGTGAAGATCACCTCGGCGCCGAGCAGCCTCGACGCCTGCGCGGCCCGCAGCAGCGCCGCCGCGACGCGGGCGTCGACGCCGGGCACGCCGGTCACGTCGAGGATCGCGGCCCTCGCCCGGTGCGAGGCCGCTCCCTGGAGCAGCGCCTCCTGCATCTGCTCGGCGCGCGCGTCATCGATCTCCCCGACGAGCGGCATGACCACGACCCCCTCGCCGACGGGAATGAGGGGCGTCGAGATCGCCCGCATCTCCCTCTCCCGCGCGCGCGCAGCCTCCAGCTTCTCGGCATAGAGGCGCGCCGCGGCACCGTTCAGCGCGTCATAGATGGGCTCGGCCGCGGCGAGGAGCGCGAAGATCTCGTCGCTCTCCTTCTGCACCGGCGCGAGCGCAGCGAACAGCGTGCCCCGGAGCGCCGACGTGAGGTGGAATACTTCCTCGAGGGTCACTTGCGAGTACCGGGCCTCGAGGTTCGCCCTGCCCATGGCGAGCACACGCTCCAGATCGCCGGAGCGGAGGGATTCCACGAAGGCATCGATGAACGCCGTGGTGGACCGCAGGAGCGCATCGTCGGGGATGTCCCGATAGAACGGGATCCGCTCCCTCAGCAGGGTCATGAGGGTCTCGGCGAGGGCGGGACGGCGTGCGGCGAGGTACTTTATCAGCGGCGAGTCGGGCCCGGGTGTCATGCGCGGGCAGCGTATCATGGCACGGATCCGCGGAGCCAGCCGCTCCGTCCCTCGCTCCGCGGCGATGCCCGGCCGCGGCCCGGGCGCTCAGGATCGCGGGCGGTTCATCCGGGATCGCCCCTGTCCCCGGGTGCCCCGAGCCGCGGAGGCGCCTTGCGCTCGCCGAGGAGCCCGATCAGCCCGAGGACGCCGCCGGCGCCCGTCACCACCGACGGCAGCGGCGTCGGTATGGCCGTCAGGACGCCCACGATCAAGCCCTTGCCGATGGCCACCCCCCAGCCGTCCTTGTACGCATAGCGCTGGAGGAGCACACACGGCACGGTGAGCGCCGCGGCCACCGCGATCGACACCGTGGCGACGGTCACCAGATCGGATGCGGTCAGCATCAGGTCGGCGCAGACCATCGCAAAGGCGACCAGCGGGTGCAGGCCGAGCTGGCGGAGCGCGCGCATGCGTCGACCCTCCCTTCCGCGCCGGCGTGAGTCAAGGACAATCCGTGCCCCCGGGCCGCGCGGGACCCTAGAGCGGTGCTCATCTGCGCGCGCTACGGGCTCAGCCGCGTCGTTGGCTCGTTGCGACGTACCTTTGTACGCCTCACTCGCCTGCCTGGC
>CAYQYG010000189.1:0-16051 GCA_964421485.1 uncultured Polyangiaceae bacterium
GGTCGCCGCCTCGGGGAGGAAACCTCACCCCCGAATGGCCCGCTCCACTTCCATCAGCAAGTCGTCCGGCCTTGCAGCCAAGGGGGCTCCACGCGCGATCAAAGGGCACATGGCGTGCTCACGCTGCCGCGGTTCGATGCGGAGGTTCTCGGCGATGCGCAACAGCGCAAGCCCCTCGACGAAGATGTGGCTTCGCGGCGCGAACGTCGCGTCGTCGGAGAACAGGTCGCCGCCATCCTCGGCCCACGCGACGCGCTCTTCGATCAGCGCGCGAAAGGCGGCCTCGAACTCCGCCGCGCTCACCGCGTGGAGCGCCTTGCAGATATCGAACCTCGGAGACTCGACCCCTTGCAGCGCTTCCTCGAACTTCTCCAGCGCCGCAGCTCGCGGCTGCGCGTCACCGCCCTTCAACAGGAGATATAGAAAGAAGTGATACGAGAAGTCATCCTCGTATTCACCGTCCGGCATCCAGCCCCGCGGGGAGAGATCCCCTATCTCCAAGGCGAGCGGGAGATCACCCGCGGCGACGGCGCAGAAGAACGACTCACAACGACTGCGCGCAAGGTGGAAGTCGTCTGTGCCGCGCTCGGCAACGCTCCGCTTCAGGAAGTGACGCCTCGTGAAGCCCGCCCAGATCAAGTTCTTGTAGAACCCCCCCTTGTCGGCCGAGATCAGTAGATTGGAGCACCCGACAGCCTGAAAGCAAACGGCCGCGGCCTCGTAGACGTCGCCGAGCTTGGCCACCGGATAGCCGCCGCCAATGATCGAAAGCTGCTCCTTGAGGAGATCGACGAGCTGTCGCTTCGTATTACGCAGATCCAAGGCGTCTCCAGATCAGCGAAGTTCAGTCGCTCGCCCCCTCCACGAGCGCGACCGCATGGTCACATCGCTTCAGTACTGAAATTCCTCAATCTTGATAAGATTGGTCCCCGTGAACCCCCGGTCGCAAATCTCACCCGCCAGGTCCTCTCGCACCAGGACGCACACCTCCAGGTGCTTGGGACGAAGCATTGCAACGTCAGCGTCGATCGCCGCAACATCGAGAACGAACCGCAGGCACCCGCAGATCCGCGTCACATCCATGGGGTTCCAGCTGATGTCCGATCGATCCTTGTCAATGCAGTCGACAATGCGGGTCGGATTGACGACGAAGTAATCAGCGCTGGCGACGCGGCCTTTGTGGTCACGAATCGAGACGGGAAGAAACTCGACACCAACGAGGGACTCGCCCTCAAGGAACCCCTTGAGCGCCTTCGAGACCACCGCCAGCCCGTCCAAATTCGAAAGGCTGTCGGCCAGCGCGACCTGCTTCGGGAATTTCTTGCTCATCTCGAAGAACGCATCGGCTGGAAAGCCGTCAGCACGGGACTCCCCTCGCTTGAGCTCCGGGACCCGCTCGATCCCCCTCAGTCCGCCGAGCGTACAATACTTCGTCCCGGCCCGGGATCTCCATACTCTGAACATTGATCCACCATTATCCTCGCACGCGTTCATCGCCGCTCCGTCAGCCCAGCTTCTCGAATACGCGCTCCAGAGATGGATCGTTCCCCACCCCCGGGAATCGCGGGCTAGGAGTCAACCCCATCGAGAAAGGCATGTACCAATCGTCCAGCTCGTGCCTGTGGCTCCAGCAGTCTTTCGTCCCGGCGATCGGGATCCCTTGCAACATGCCACCCACCCGAGCGCCGCGCGTCGCCAGCTTTCCCTTGAAGTTGTCGGTCCCTTTCTCCAGTAGCTCCTTCAGCTTTTTCACGTCGACATCGTGGGGCTCCTTCTTGACCGTGAGCGTATCCCACACATTATCCACGAGCCATTGGCTCACTTCTGCGGTGTATCCGTCGGCAGTGTTGTGGTCGACCTGGTGCGACGGGAGGTTCACAGGCACCAAGCCGTTCGAGTCCCTGTACTGCTCGTTCAGAGGTAGCCCTATCAGGTTGGAGGGGTCGTTGATGCTCCACGGCGTCACCCACAGACAGTCCTCGAGATAGTCGATATACTCCTGCGTCTTGCCCATCTCCGCGTAGGCGCCCATCCGCGCCGAGACGGAGTGATCGCACAGGATGTGGTGGACCTGGCTATATTTCTTGCTCCGCATGAACCCTGCTTTGCACTTCTTCCTGTAGTTCTGGCCCCGGGTCAACCGGCTCTCCCGCTTCTTGGACTTCTGGAAATGCGTTTGCGCGTCGGCCATGGTCTCCTCCTCACCGCCTGACCGCGTCAGGATTGCGTCATGATGCTCGATCGCGGATCACGCAGCGGAATCGCTGCCCTCGCCCCGTCGTCGTCGGCGAACAGCACCACGGCGGACGGTCCATGCGAGTACTCACGCGCGAAGGAGCGGGCCGCCAGGCACACGGCAAGGATCGGCGCCGCCGCGCCCGTCTCACCGAAATTTGCCGCCAGGATGCGTCGGCGCCAGCTCCCGACGGCGCAGGCGGATTGAGCGCGCGCCAGGGCGCTGCCCCAGTCCATCGATCGGTAGGGCTCCCCGTTGAGATCGATATAGACATCTCCTCGACCCGCGCTCGCCGCCCCAAGGCCGCTGAGCGCGGAGATGAGCACCTGGCTCAACCCTCTCCCCGTCGCGGGCTTCTCCGCCGCGTAGCTGCTCTCTTCGTTCGCGACGCAGGGATCGACGAGGAGCGCCTCCGGCGCTCGATCGCGGCCGGGCGCCGCCTCGTATCTTTCCAGCAGGATGAACGCTCCGGCTTCGCCGGGCATGAAGCCCACCGGGTTGCCGGTAGTCTTCAGGCGCCCCGCGGCGAACGCCCGCGCGATGCGGTACGAGTCCAGCTCGGCGTCGCAGGCCCCGACGATCGCGTGGTCGCACCGACCACGACGGAGCCAGTCGATCGCCTCCTGCAGAGAGCGCGCGTTTCCTCGCCTCCCCTCCGGGTAGCTCCTCAATGCGTCCGGCGCCACCGCGAGGCCGACCATGCTCGCGATCTGCTCCGCGATCGACCGCGCCGATTCGGTGGTGAAATATCGGGGAGGGGGTGGTTCCGCGTCGTCCAGCTCCACGTCTCCCTCGTCTTCTTCCGGCTCCATGAACTGCGGCAGGACGAGGAAGAGCGCCGCGCGCCGCGGATTGACCCACGGAGCCGAGGCGAGCAGGTCCTGCAGAGCGGCGGCGCCGATCCGGCACAGTCGCCCGTGCCCCTCGAACCCATCCGTGATCCCAGAGATCGGGTGTCCTGCCAGTAGCGCGGTGTCCTCGGTCTCTTCGTCGATATAGGGGGCGTGGGGAAGCTCCCGTGCCCTCGTCAGCCCTGCCCGGTCGGCGGCGGCTGCCGTGGTGATGTCACCGAAGCACGTGCACGCCCCCATCGCCGAGATCATCAATGCCCGTGTGTCCTTCATGAGCTACTCGTAGGCGAATCTGCTCACATGCTCTTCTCGCAGACCACGCACACGCGGTCCTCGGCATTCGTGCCCATCAAGATCACCACCACCGGCCCCTGCATCACCGGAAATGGCGGCGTGTTCTTGTCGTTATGGAGCATCAGGTCGAACGCCCGCGCGACCCCCTTCCCCTCGAACTTCACGTCGAAGGAGTAGTTCACGAACTCCGCCTTGCCCTTCGTCTTGTTCGACGCGACCCCGCCGCCCGCCGTCCCCGCCTCGTCCCCGGTGCTCGTGCTGAAGTTCGAGTCCTCGACGCACACCGGGTTGCCGTCGCACTTCACCTTCTTCGTGCCCTTGGCGGTGTCGCTCGACTTCGCGATGTTGGGGTACGGGATCGGGATCGGCCCGCCCGGGCTCGGCGTCTTGCAGACGTCGGGGAAGCAGGGGGAGACGCCGCTCGAGTCCGCGTGGACCACCGACATCATGTTCACGCCCACGGTCACGCCCATCGGGTCCTCCGGGTCCTCTGCGCCGCCGCGCCCGTCCTCGCGGGGGGCATCATACCGCCGCTCCCGGCCGCCAGGGAACCGGCGACCGCACCGGGGCGACGTGTTCTTCGAGGGCGATCGTGCGCACGTCGTGCGGGCCGTCGCGCAGCGCCACGTGGGCCCGGTACAGGAGGTGGACCCGGTCCGCGTCCGCGTCGACGACCACCGTGTCCAGGCGGAGCTCGGGCGAGGCGTCGTCCGCGTGCGCGAGCTCGACGCGGCACCTCGGCGCGCGCACGCCGGGGAGGCGGAACGAGAGGCGGCCGTGCGGGGAGGCGTTCTCGACCAGCACGGGCTCGTCGCCGTTCAGATGGCCCGGGGCGACCAGGCCCGGCGAGGCCGCATTGAAGAAGCGGCGATCGAAGTCCTTCGGCAGGAGCGGCATGCGGTCCTTCGTCCAGGCCTCGTCGTAGGTGCCGGCGAATGCGGCCCGGGGCTGCCAGTCGGGGGAGAGGAAGCCGACGCCCGCAGGGGCGACGACCTGGCCCCAGCGATGGATCGGGTCGCTCGGGTCCTCGACGTTGGGGAGCTGGATGCCCTCCTCGAAATGGCTGCCCGGCGCGCGGAAGCCGGTGCCGACGGGGTTTCTGGGCTCGAAGGTGTGGTGCGCGGGGTCCGCGTGGCTCCTGTCCCAGCCGCCGAAGGCGCGCTCGTAGGAGAGGGGCATCCGGGTGAAGGGCATCGGGCGGGTCGCGCCGATCGCGCCGGCGCTCTTGACCCAGAAGCGGTCGCCGACGACGCGGAGGACCTTGCCGACGGGGCCGACGCGGAACGTGACCTGGAGCTCGTGGACGGGGCGGACGGGGTCCTGCGCGTGGCCGACGAGCACGACGTCGGTGGCGGGCTTGATGAACGCGTAGGCGGGCTCGATCCTGTAGCTCGAGACCTTGGCCTTCGGGTCCCAGAGCTCGCCGGTGAGGCTCGGGGGGGGCTGCTCCCTGGCGAGCACGAGGCCGCGGCCGCCGGCGATCTCGTAGGTGGCCTGGACCAGGGGGACGAGCAGGGGGCGGCCCTCCTCGTCGGTGACGAAGAGCATCTCGAGCGCGAACGCGGTCGCGTTCTCGATTTTGGGGTGGCCCATGGGAGCCAGGCGAGGATTTCAGATCCGGGGCGCTCTGCGCAAGGGGAAGCGCGCGAGGTCAGCGCTCCGGGCCAATGCCGCGCGCGGAGCGCCAGGCCGCCGCCATGAGCGCTGCCCGGGAGGCTCGCCGAGAGGGGGGCCTCCGCCGGGGCTCACATCCTGCCCAGGGCCCGCCGCTGCTGGAAGCCCGGCGCGCGGACCTCGAACACCGGCCGGCGCGGCTGCCGCAGGCTGAGCTCCAGCGCCGCCGCCGCCCGCGCGGGCTGGCTCCCTGACCGCAATACGCGCTCCAGCCAGTCGGGGGTCATCGGCTTGCCCAGCAGGTACCTCGTCCCCCGCTTGAATTCACCCGCGTGCCGCTGCCACCACGCGGCGACCCGCGCCGCGTCCGGCCACGGGAGGCTGTCGTCGGGGTCCATGGATACGTCCTCTTCCTCGGGATCGTCATTCGGACCGGATTGAAACCCCTCGGGCGGCTTCGCCGCGAGCTTCTCCTCCATGAGATTGATGCCCGTGATCATCGTGAACGCGCCGCCCGCGAGGCGCGCGGTCGGCTCGGGCTTCATCGATTCCAGGAGCCACGGCATGATCGCCGGATCGCCGAGCGCCGCCGCCGCGGAGAGCGGCACGCGCGGATCCGGGGCCGCGCTCGCGAGCGAATAGAGCCACGTGTACGCCACGCCCGGATCCATGCGGCGCATCGCCATGCAGGCCGCGCGCTCCGCGTGCGGGCCGGGCGCGCTCGCGAAATTCCAGAGCGCCTGCGCGGCGGCGGGCTCGCCGAAGAGCGCCGCGGTCCAGGCGGCCCAGAGCCGGCAGCCGGCGTCGCTCGAGCCGAGCTCGGCGCGGACCTCGGGCAACAGATCCATCCGCCCGAGCTCGCCGGCGGCGCGGAGCGCGCGCGCCTTGAGGTGCGGCTCGCTCGACAGGATCGCATAGCCGAGCGCCGGGCCGGGGTCCCGGCGGTGCGCCGCGCACGCGGAGATCCCCAGCCAGTGGAGCGCAGGGGGGCAGCGGCCGGCGAGCAGGCCGGGCAAGAGCTTCTGGACGCGATCGAACGGCGTCCAGCCGAGCGCGGAGGCGAAGCCGCGGGCGAGATCGGGGGCGCCGCCGAAGGCGTCGAGCACGCGGGCGACGCCGCGGAGGTCCCAGCGATCGACGGCGACCACCGCGGCGCCGAAGACCTCGCCGCCCTCGGGCTCCTCCAGCAGCGCCTTGCAGGCCTCGAAGCCGGCGTCGCCGGCGAGGCGCAAGCCGTCGAGGTGCGCCTCCAGGCGCTCGTCGAGCTCGGCGAGCTCGGCGAGATCATAGGCCGCGTCGCGCACGGCGCCGTCGCGCAGGAGCCACAGGAAGGCCGCCTGGCGGGCGTGCTCCTCGAAGATCTCCTGCTCGATGGTCGGGATCATGCCTTCTGCGCCGGCGGATCAGTTGATCTGCACCGAGCCGCCCTGGATCCGGTTCACGCCGGACGAGCGGGTGAGCACGTAGGCGCCGCGGATCAGGATCTTGCCGGCGCGGGTGAGCGTGATGCTGGACTTGCCGCAGCGGAGCACGATCTCCTTCTCGGCGCTGAGCTCGAGCCGCTCGCTGTCGGCGCGGACCTCGGGGCGGGAGGCGGCGCCGGGGACGTGCATCTTGCCCATCACGACGGGGCGGCGCGGATCGGCGGCCTCGAACATCAGCGCGACCTCGCAGCCGGCGTCGCCGGGGGCGAGGGGCGCCATCGACCGCGCGACGAAGCCCTCGGCGGGGGCGCCGGGGAACGTCACGCGGGCCTCGCCGGACTCGATCGACGCGAGCCGGCCAATCAGGACGCCCTCGATCCGGGCGGGCAAGGCGGCGGCCTGCTCCTCGGCGGCGCGGGCGGCGCTCTCGGCGAGCACCAGCTCGAGCAGCATCTCGGCGCCCTCGCCGGGCGCCTCGGCCTCGCCTCCGGCCGCTCCGGCGGCGGCGTCGGGCGCGGCGGCCTCGACGGTCTCCTCGACAAGGGCCGCGCCCGCGGCCTCGGCCTGGCCTTCACTCTTCATCAAAGCATCCCTCCGGCTCAGTTCACACCGACGTTGCTGCCCTTGACCTTCACCTTGCCGGAGGCCTCGACGTTCACGTCGCCGTCGCTCTTCACCTGGATCTTCTTGCCCTGGACCTCGATGTTGCCGGTGCCCTTCACGACGATCTTCTTGCCCTGCACCGTGATGTCGCCGTTCTTCTTGATCGTGACGGTCGCGTCGCCGACCTGGATCGCGAGCTCCTTGCCGACGATGACCGTCTTCTTCTCCTTCACCTCTTCCTTGGCGTTCTTGGTGACGGTGACGGTCATGTCCTTGGTGACGGAGACGGTGTAGTTCTCGTCGACGCTCACGGACTTGCTCTTGCCGACGGTCTCGGAGCTCGACTCGCCGACCGACTCGCTCTTGCTCTTGCCGACCGAGAGCGACATCGATTTGCCGACGGAGACGTCCTGCCCGCCGCCGACGGTCACCGATTGATCGCCGTCCACGGACTCGTCGTGGCTCCCGGAGACCTGCGTGCTCCGGCTCCCGCCGACGCTCAGGCTCTCGTCCTCGCCGATCGTCTCGGTGTGGGTCTTCGCGACGTCGATCGTCTTGTGGCCGCCGATGGACTCGCTCTGATCGTTGTCGACGCGCTTCGCCCGGTCGTGGCCGACCTTCAGCGTCTCGTCGTGCACGACCTCCTGGTTCTTGTCGTTCTCGATGAGGATCGTCCAGTCCTTCTGGCCGTGCAGGAAGATCTCCTCGGAGCCCTTCTTGTCCTCGAAGCGGATCTCGTTGAAGCCGCCGCCGCCGGTGGACGAATTCGACTTGATCGTGCTCTTCGTCTTCTCGCCGGGCAACGCGTACGGGGGGACGTTGGTGCCGTGGTAGACGCTGCCGACGACCAGGGGGCGGTCGGGGTCGCCCTCGATGAAATCGACGACGACCTCGTGGCCGATGCGGGGGAGGAACACCGCGCCCCAGGCGCCGCCGGCCCAGATCTGGCTGACGCGGATCCAGCAGGAGCTCTTGTCGTCCTTCTGGCCCTTCCGGTCCCAGTGGAACTGCACCTTGATGCGGCCGTGCTCGTCCGTGTAGATCTCCTCGCCGCCGGGGCCGGTGACGATCGCGGTCTGGATGCCCTTGATCGTGGGGCGAGGGGTGACGAGCGGCGGGCGGAAGGGGACGTCGGACGGGATCACCTGGAAGCGATTGCCATAAGGGGTGCCGACGTCGCCGGAGCGGGTGTCCATGTTCGGCTCGTGGCCGCGGTGCTCGACCCGGGTGATCAGGTACTCTCGATTGAAATCGTCCCGGGGGTGGTCGGAGAGGGTGAACTTGCCGCCGGGGACGAAGCGGGGGCAGGCGCTCTCGCCGTCGGCGGTCTTGCGGGAGGCCTGGAGCTCCTCGAGGCGGACCTTGGCGAGCGCGCCGCCCGGGCCGGGGGCGTCGTAGTCGCCGGGGTAATCGTAGATCTCGAGGTCGTCGTCGATCTGGGCCTGATCCGTGCGCTCGAGGTTGAGGCTCGGCTTCTTGAAATTGTAATCGCGGAGGGTGACCTTGCCGGGGCGGACGCGCTCGCCGTAGCGGAAGCGGGAGACGTGCTCGCCGCTGACCAGGGCGCCGCCGGGGGGGCGGAAGACGAGGGTGGATTCGCCGGCGATGGGCGCGAACGCGGAGGCGGCGTCGCCCATCACGAGCACGTGGCCGCCCTCGGAGTGCTCGAAATGATAGGAGATGCCCTCCTCCTCCATGAGGCGACAGAGGAAGGCCCAGTCGGTCTCCCGGTACTGGACGCAGTACTCGCGGGGGGAGTAGCTGCCGGTCAGGGCGAAGCGGTAGGCGTCGCCGGGGACGCCGGCCTCGTCGAGGACCTTCTTGAGGATGTCAGGGACCGCGAGCTCCTGGAAGATGCGGCTGTCCCGGCGGTGGCGGAGGCGCCAGACGCCGGGGACGAGCACGGCGCGGTAGGCGGTGAGCTTCTTGCCCTCCTCACCCTGCTCGAAGCTGGCGATGATCCCGTGCACGTGGCGGGGCTCGTCGCCGACCCGGAAGGTGAGGAGGGCTGGCTTGCCCACCGCGTCGTCGAAGGCGATGTCGCCGGCATCACAGGCGACCGTGATGTCGAACTGGAAGAGCTGCGAGAGGCCCTCGTGGCCCTCGAAGCGGACCACGCGCAGCTCCTCGCTCAACCCGTCGATCTGGAAGGTGTGCATGCTCGCCTCCGGCTCTCGGCGCCCGCGGAGAGGCGCACATGCTAGTCCCGCCCGGGAAAAATTTCGCCGGGGATCTCGGAGATGAAGGGAGGGATCGCAAGGAGGCGGGAGGTGTGGGGAGAGCAGAAATTTTCGTGAGAGCCTTTCGCTGCCCTGCTCCCCGCCCTCTCCGCGCCCTTGTGACCTCTCTCGCTGCGCGCTCTCGCCTCCGGACTCCGCCGGAGACCCATTCGAAGCCGATATCTCGCGCGGGGGGCCAGGATGACGCAACATGGGGCGCCATGGGACTGTGGCCGTTCGGGCGTGAGCCCGAGGACGTCGAGAGCGCGTCGCGCGTCGTCACGGCGGCGACGCGCGACGCGCGGCGCGTCCGGGCGAAGCTGACCCTCCACTTCGAGGCGCCGCTGACGCAGTCGGCGGCCGACGACGCCGCGGACCGCTGCGCCGTGGTGGCCGAGGCGATCTTCCGCGAGGTGCCAGGGCACGAGCACCTGCTCGGCAACGAGGACGCGCTCTCGTCCACGCTGGCGATGCGGCTCCCGCCCGGGATCCCGCGCGTCCGGAGCGTCGAGCTGGCCGCGATCCACGTCGTGGGGGATCCGAGCTCGCTCGGGCGACGGCGGTCGTCGGCGCCCCCCGCGCTCGCGCACCCGCCGGGCTCCCCGGACGCCCTGACCACGCCGGTCCCGTCGCCGTACGGCCACGCCCCGTACGGGTCGCCGAGCGTGCCCGCGCCGGCGGTCGCGATCTATCCGCCTGCGCCGACCACGCCGCCGGGGTCCGGGGCGCTGGGCGCCGAGGCGCCTGACAGCGCCCTCCGCCCCATGCCCCCCGCCAGCGTCCCGCCCGGCAGCATGCGCTACCACCCCCCCGCCAGCGTCCCGCCCGGCAGCATGCACTACCCCGCCAGCGTGCCGAGCCCGCCGAGCGGGTCGGGGTACGGTTCGCCGTCGACGCTGCGACCGCCGCCGAGCTCGGTCGCGGGGCGCCGGCGCACGTCGTCGAGCACGATCCGGGCGATCTCGGCCTCGCTCGCGCCGCCGCCCGGATCGGGGCCCGCCGAGATCGGCGCGGCGCTCGCGCCGCTGCTGCGCGACGCGTTCACGCGGCTCCTGCTGGGCTTCCTGCGCGCGCATGACCTGCTGATGGTGCGCCACGTCACGCTCGACGAGGGCGCGGCCGAGCTGCTGGCCGCGCTGCTGCCCGTCTCGGAGGCGCCGCCGGGCGAGTTCGAGGCGAGCCGCGCGATGGAGCTCGGCCGGTGGCGCGTGACGCTCGGTCCAGAGGCGGTCGACGCGCTGCGCGCGGAGGCGGGCGTGCTCGGGACGTCGCTCGCGGCGCTCTCGCTGCAGCGATCGCAGATCCCGCCGGAGGGCGCCGCGGCGCTGCTCGGCGGGCTCTGCGCGGGATCGGCGGCCGCGGAGGCGGCGCCGGACCCCGATCCGCGCTACACGCAGGCCCCCGTGCTGCCGGAGGCGGCGCAGCGCGTGGCGAGGCTGCTCGGCCACCCCGAGATCGGTCCGCTCGAGCTGGCGCTGGCGCCGCTGATCCAGGCGGTGTCCGACGACATGGATGTGCTCGCCCAGCTCGCCCGCGTCGCGCTCGGAGCGCCGGCCTGATCCCGCGCGCGTTCCCTTCTGCCCGGCGCGGCGGTAAGGGCTCTCCGTGCGACCCAGGAACACCGATGAGCGCCTCCACCCGCCCCGCGCCCTCCTCCTCTGCGCCTCGCTGCTCGCCGCCGCGTGCGCGCCGCCCGAGGCCCCGCCCAGGCCCCCCGCGCCCGAGCCCTCCGCCGCGGCCGCGCCGCAGCCCGCCGCGCCGCAAGGAGGCGCCGTGAGCGCCGCCCAGGCCGCGGAGCGGGCCCTCGCCGACCTCGAGGCGAGCTTCCTCGCCGAGCTCCTGGCGCGCGAGCCGGTCCACGCGACCGAGGCGGGCGAGCACGCGCACGACGCGAGGTGGCCCGACCTCAGCGAGCAAGGCGAGGCGGGCGATCGGGCGTTCTTCGAGCGCACGCTCGCGGCGCTCGGCGCGATCCCGCAGGGCGCGCTCGGCCCGGAGGCCCGGGTCGACGCGGCGATCCTCGAGAACCACGTGCGACAGGCCCTCTTCGCGCAGGCGGAGCTCCGCGAGCTCACGTGGAACCCCGTCGCGTACACCGGCCTGCTCGGCGACGGCGTGGACCCGCTGATCAACCGGAGCTTCGCGCCCCTCGAGGCGCGCATGAAGAGCCTCAAGGGCCGCCTCGACGGCATCCCCGCGATCGTCGCGATCGCGAAGCGCCGCCTCGGCCGCCCGCCGCGCGTGCACACCGAGACCGCGATCCAGCAGAACAAGGGCCTCATCTCCCTATGCGAGGGCGAGCTCAAGCCGCAGCTCGAGGGCCTCGCCCCCGCGCAGCGCGCCGAGCTCGAGGCCTCCGCGAAGGCCGCCGCCGCCGCGCTCCGCGAGCTCGGGGCGTTCCTCGAGAAGGAGCTGCTGCCCCGCAGCGACGGCGCGTTCCGGCTCGGCCGCGAGCGCTTCGAGAAGAAGCTCCGCTTCTATCTGGACGATCCGGTCGACGCCGACGCGATCGCGAAGGGCGCCCGCGATCTGCTCGCGGCCACGCAGCGCGAGATGGTCGAGACGGCCAGGGAGCTCTGGCCCGAGCTCATGGGCGAGCGCCCGCTGCCGAAGGCCGACACCCCCGAGCAGGGCAAGGCGCTCGTGAAGGCCGTGCTCGACAAGCTCGCCGAGGACCGCCCCACCAACGCGACCATCGTCGCCGAGGCCTCGAAGCTGCTCGCGGACGCCACCGCGTTCGTGCGCCAGCGCGATCTGGTCCGCGTCCCCGACGAGCCGTGCCGGGTGATCGAGATGCCCGAGTACCGCCGCGGCGTGGCGATCGCCTACTGCGACGCCTCGGGCCCGCTCGAGCAGAAGCCCGAGACGTTCTACGCGATCGCGCCGACCCCGAGCGACTGGCCCAGGGCCCGCGTGGAGTCGTTCTACCGCGAGTACAACCGGAGCATGCTCGTCGATCTGACGATCCACGAGGCGATGCCCGGCCATTTCCTCCAGCTCATGCACAACAACGCCTTCCCCTCGAAGCTCCGCGCGGTGCTCTCGAGCGGCCCGTTCGTCGAGGGCTGGGCGGTCTACTCCGAGTGGGTGATGTCGAAGCACGGCTTCGGCGGGCCGCGCGTGCGCCTGCAGCGCCAGAAGATGGTGCTCCGCCTGGCCGCGAACGCGATCCTCGATCACGACATCCACGCCGGCGCGATGGACGAGAAGGAGGGCCTCGCGCTGATGACGAAGGAGGCCTTCCAGGAGGAGGGCGAGGCCGTCGGCAAGTGGCGCCGCGCGACGCTCACGAGCGCGCAGCTCACGACCTACTATTACGGCTTCACCGAGATGATGCGCCTGCGCGCCGAGCACGAGAAGGCCCCCGGCTTCACCGAGCGCACCTACCACGACCGCCTGCTCAGCCACGGCTCGCCGTCGATGCGCCACATCCGCGCGCTGATGTCGCAGCAATGAAGCCCGGTCAGCCCACCCGCTGCCGGAGATAGATCTCCTCGATCGCCCGCTCGGTGTCGGCCTCCGCGGCCGGCTTGTCCGCCCGGATCATCGCGATCTTCGGATCCCGCAGCGTCAGCCGCCCCGAGCTCGCGTCCCGCGTGATCCCCTCGAACTTCACGGTCGCCACGATGTGCGGCCGGAGCTCGTACCCCGGCCGCACGCCCGAGGCGCTCCTGCGCTCGATCCGCCTCCCGGTGATGAGCCCCTCGCGCATGATCTCGGCCTGGATCGCCGCGTCGCGCTCGACGTCGACGCCGGCCACGTCGCCCACGTCGACGAACCCGCCCTCCCCCCGCGCCGCGATCACGTACGACCCGAAGGCCCCCGCCCGCTCCTTCGTCGTGACCGCCAGCACCGCCCCGATCAGCGCCAGATCCAGCGTGATCTCCGGCTTCCTCTTGAGCCACGTCGGGTCCCGCTCGGCGAGCCGGTAGCGCCCCGAGAGGTCCTTCGCGATGATGCCCTCGTACCGCTGCGCCCGGAAGTGATGGTAGAGCCGCTTCACGTCCTCCTTCGTGGACGCGAGCTGCCCCTCCGAGAGCGCGATCGGCACCGGCAGCGGCGCCCCCGCGACCGGCGCGAGCAGCGCCGAGAGCCACGAGCGCCGCTCCGAGAGCGGCAGCCCCGTCAGGTCCCGGCCATTGCAGTAGAGGAGATCGAACGCCGCATACCGCAAGCTCACCGGCGCCCGCCGCTCCCCCTGCAAGGCCGCGTGGACCTCGTACACCGTCGCCGGCCGCGCCCCCTCCAGATCCAGGACGGTCCCGTACAGCTCCCCGTCGACGATCAGCGATCGCGCGGGCAGCGCCTTGATGGTCGGATCCAGCCCCGGCACGAGCTCCAGCCAGTCGCCGCGGTTCCGGGTGTACGCCCCGCAGAGCACCGACCCGCGCGCGTCGGTCGACTTGTGCAGCATCAGCCGGATCCCGTCGTACTTCCGCTCGACCCAGACCGGCAGCCGCTCGATCTCGTCGGTCGTCCCGCTCGCCAGCGCCGGCCGCACCGGCACGAGCGGCTGGAGCTGGATCCGCTGGAGCCCCGCCGGCCCCTCGTCGCCGAGCACCCGCGCGACGTGGAAGGCGTCCGTGAGCGCCATCGCGTGCGCGACCTGCTCCTCCGACGCCCCGTACCGCCCGGCGAGGAGCCGCGCGATCAGCGGCCCCTGGTAGTCGAACCCGAACGCCGCCTTCCGCAGGAGCAGCTTCGCGAGGAAGTACGCCTCGATCTTGCCGCACCGCGCGAGCAGGGAGCGGAGCAGCTCGATCTTCGCGTTCCGCCGCTCATCCGGCAGGAGCCGCAGCGTCTCGAGCACCTCCGCCGCCGTGAGCGCCGGCTCCCCCCGCACGCCGGGCCGCGACGCCGCGAAGAGCACCGCGACGTCCCCCGCGACCGTGAGCCTGTCGAGCAGCTCCCGCCACCCGATCATCTGCACGCTCATGAGCAGCCTGAGCAAGCTGTCCCGCCGGAAGGTGCTCGGCCTGCCGAGGAACGGGTCCCCGAGGATGCAGGCGAGCTTCTGCTCGACGCTGAGCCCGAGGTCCCTGGCGAGGAGCTGCGAGAGGAGCAGCTCCCTCCCCGCCGTATCGGGCGGCGGCTGCGCCCTGATCCCGAAGAGCTGCGCCGCCCTGTCCGGCGCCACGGCCGAGACGGGCAAGAAGAACCCCGTGCAGAGCGCATGGAACGGGATGGAATCGAGCGCGCCCCCCGGCACCTCGGGGCTCTTGCCGCCCGCCGCGCGCTCCCTGGCGAGCCGCTCCACCACGAACCGGAGGTGGACGGGCATCCCCAGGACGCGCTCGATGTACTCTCCATCGAGGGCCCTCTGCCCGATGGATTCCATGATCTCCGACAGCGTCGCCGCCCGCGCGAACCAGGCGCGGATATCGTCGGCCTGGACGATATGCACGGCTACCTCTTCGGCAGGACCGCGTACTCCGCGGGCTGCCCGGGATGGACCGCCATGGTGCCCGTGCCCGCCTCCCTGGCGACGCGGATGGGATAAGGGAAGATGGGCGTGGTGACGCTCTTGACGGCGCTGATGACGTCGATCTTCTCGCGGTACTTGCCGCCCCACATCTCGGCCTGCTCCTTGGAGCCGAGGCTCATCTCCTCGATGAGGAAGACGACATCCGCGGTATGCTGCAATGCCTCCCCGCCGACGGGCATGCCCGTGTCGCGGATCTGGCCGATGCAGACGCAGGTGATGCCCTTCTCGTGATTGTAGGTCTTGAGGGCCGAGAGGTTGTCCGCGGTGCGGTTCTTGGTCGGATCGAGCATGTTGAGCGAGTCGATGACGACGAACCGGATGGACTCCTTCTCGACGAGGTATCGATATTTCCCGACGAAATCATCCCAGGTGTGGCCCTTGTGATACTGGCTCTCGAGGATGAAGACGTTATCGAGGACCTCCCTGGCGAAGGCGGCCTCGTCGAGGCCGGTGGCGGCCATTCCGATCTTGGTCATGCGGGAGCAGAGGTCATCTCTGCCGGATCCCTCGTCGTCATGGAATCCCTCCTCGGCGATGACGAAGGCGACCTTCTGGCCGCTGCGGGCGACGCGGGCCATGCCTGCGAGCGCCGAGCGGGTCTTGCCTTTGCCCGGGGGTCCGGCGAGGGCGATGGTGCAGCCGCGGGGGACGCCGCCGAGGGCGTTCTTGCCGTCCTCCGTGAGGCAGAGCAGATCCAGGACGGATCCGAGGGGGACGGCCTCCTGGGTCTTGATGCGGTGGGAGAGCAAGGCAGGCCGGATGATGTCGGCGTCGAGGCCGGCGCCGGCGTCGGCCGGGGCGGGGCCGCCTGCAAAGGGGATGGCTGAAGGGTCGACGATCGGTGCGGCCATACCGCCGCCCATCATCATCTGCATCATCTGCATCATGGCCATCATGGGGTTCTGGCCCATGGGCATGCCCATGCCCGGCATCATCCCGGGCATCCCCGGCATCATCCCGGGCATCCCCGGCACCATCCCCGGCACCATCCCCGGCTGCATTCCCGCCTGAACACCCATTCCCGGCCCTCCCACGGGCCCGGGCTCCGGCTGTTGGTGGTCCTGCGTACCTCGACCTGACTTCTTGTTCTGCATGTCTGATCCTTACGGGGAGGGGCCCGACTGTATCAGAACAGGGCTGCGCCCCAACAAAAGCGACCCCAGGTCAGGAAATTTTTGGCGCATATCCGGAATCAAATTTTGGCGGGGGTGGACCCTGCGGGGTGGGGGGCGGGCCACCACGCCGGGGCGGCTGGGTGAGGTGCCCCCCGAGACCGGGTCCCGCCTCTCGGCCGACATTCGGGGCTTCGGGTCGCCTTCGGCGCC
>CAYQYG010000190.1:0-3595 GCA_964421485.1 uncultured Polyangiaceae bacterium
CGTGGGCCGGCCGCGCGGCGCGGCTCCGAGCCGGCGGCGTCCAGCAACGCGTCGCGATCGATCGCGCCGCCTGCGGCGCGCGGCACCTCGGCGACGCGCCGCGGCCGGACGGCGGACGGGGTGCCAAAGCGATCCCGGACCTCGTGTGGGCCCGCCGGCGGGGTGAATCCGGGGCGGGTCGTGAAGAGCACGGTGAGCCGCTGCGGGCGGCGGTGGAATTCGCCGGTATATGGAATGACGTGGCCATTGCGGCCGTCGAGGCCGGCGAGCAGGAGCGGCTCGTCCCTGCGGAGGGCGGCGACGAGCGAGGCCACACCCGCCGGGGCGGAGAGCGGGAGGTAGCCGCGGGCCTCCGCGAGGTCCCGGCGCGGTTCGGGGCGCAGGGCGCCGAGCGGCGACCCTGGGTCCCGGGCCTCGAGGGCGTCGTCGCCGCTCATGCCGATACCGTCCCAGAGGCTCCACGCGATCGCGTGCGCGCGGGCGGTCCCGGTCCTCCTGAGCTCGTGGGCGAGGTGCTCGACCGAGCGGCTGGCCGCGGCGTAGGCGCCGGCGGAGAAGCCGCCGAGGGAGCCGTTGACGGAGGAGGCGCCGACGAAGAGCGCGCCGGGACGATCCGCGAGGATCCGGCCGAGGACCCAGCCGCCGATCAGCTTGGGCCGGAGCGTCTCGAGGAAGGTCTCCGGTGTCTCGTCGGCGATCGTGCGCTCGTGGAGGACGCCGGCGAGGTGGAGGACGCCGGCGATCGGGCGGCCCCATCGCCCTTCGGCGCGGGCGACGATCTCGGAGACGCGGGCCCGGTCCGCGACGTCGGCGGCCTCGTACACGACGTCCTCCGGGGAGCCGGCGATCGCGGCGAGCTCGTCGAATGCGCGCGCGCGGCCCTTCGCGCGCGCCGAGGCGGCGCCCGCGGGGCCGGGGAGGGGAGCCCTGCCGACGAGGACCAGCCGCGCGCGGTGCCGCTCGAGCAGGTAGCGGGCGACGCGCCGGCCAATCCCGCCGAGGCCGCCGGTGATCAAGTAGACGCCGCCCGTCTCGAGCGGCGGCGCGTCCACCGCGCCCCGGGTGAGGTCGACCCGCTCGAGCCGCGGGATGAGGCGCCGGTCGCCTCGATAGGCGACCTCGCGGTCCCGCGGCGCCGCGTCGAGCTCGCGGAGGAGGCGCGGCGCGTCGTCGTCCGGCGCGCCGGCGCCGAGATCGACGTGGCGCGCGTCGATCCAGGGCATCTCCTGTGGAATGGTCCGGAGCAGCCCGAGGAGCGGCGCCTTGTGGGGATCGATCGGATCATCCGGCAGGGCCGGCTGCGCGCGCGTCGACGCGACGACCAGGCGGATCGGCGCGTCCGGCAGCGCCCGGGCCAGGGACAGCACGCCGAGCGCGCCCGGCCACAGGGCCTCCTCGATCGCGGCGGCGCTGTCGAATTCGATGGACGGGTCGCCGTACGTGAAGAGGTGCACGACGGCCCCGGGGGGATCGCCGCGCGCCGAGAGCTCGGCGAGCAGGCGGCCGAGATGGGCGGGATCCCGCGGGTCCAGCCGGTAGCGGCCCTCGTCGAGCCGCGCGTACCCGGCGCCGCGCTCGACGGTGACGCAGGGCCGGCCCGCCTCGCGGAGAGCGGCGGCGAGCCGCGCGCCGAGGCCGAGCGGATCCATGAAGATCACCGTCCGCCCGCGCGCGCGCGCGGCGCCGGCGGCGAGCGGGGGCTCCCTCCGGATCCAGGCGCGCCGGTGGAAGGCGTCGGGCGCGGTGCGCTCGTTGCCGAGGTGCACGTCGATCTCGCGCAGGATGGATTCGAAGCGCCCCTCGGCGAGCGAGCGCCGGAGCGCCGCGCGCTGGATCTTGCCGCTGGTCGTCTTGGGGAAATCGGCGCGCGGGAGGGGGACCACGCGCGCCGGGTTGATCCCGAGCCGCGCGGTGACGGCGCTCCGGACCGCGCCCACCATGGCGGCCCGCGCCTCGATGGACGGGTCCTCGGGCACGAAGAAGACGGCGAGCCCCTCGGTGCCGGCGGCCGGGTCGGGCGCGGACGTCGCGGCGGCGAACGTGGGCGAGACGCCGGGGACGGCGCTCACGACGTCCTCGATCTCGTAACAATAGAAATTGGCCCCCCGGACGATGATCGTCTCCTTCTCTCGCCCGGTGAGCGTGAGCCGCCCGCCCTTGATGAAGCCGAGGTCGCCGGAGTTGAACCAGCCGTCGCCGACGAAGGCCTCGCGGTTCGCGGGCTCGTTGCGCAGGTATCCCGGCGTGACCACCGCGCCGCGGATCTGCAGCCGGCCGATGACGCCCTCGGGCACGACGCGATCGTCGGCGCCGGCGATCCGGATCTCCACGCCGGGCACCGGCGGGCCGAGGTCCACGAAGGGTATCGCGGCCGACCCGCGCTCGGCCGGGTCTCCGTCGAAGAAGTGGAGCGGGCCGCCGAGCGAGGATTTCGCGACCCAGTGGACGCCGCGCGCCGCGTCGAAATCGTTGTTGTAGGTCATGCAGGTGCAGACCTCGGCCATTCCGAAGGCCGGCTGCATGGCGCGGGGCCGCACGCCGAATGGCTCGACGCGGCGCAGGAAATCGCGGACGACGTCGAGCGTCACCTGCTCGCCGGCGTTCATGAAGAACGCCATCGAGGAGAGGTCCCACGTCCTCCGGGACCGGGCGAGGGCGTCGCTGACGAGCTTGAAGCCGAAGTTCGGGGACCAGGTGTGCGTGACCCGGTGGGCCTCGATGAGGTCGAGCCACAGGAGCGGGCTCGAGAGGACGAGATCGGTCCTCACCATGACCTCGGCGCAGCCGAGCACGACGTCCTTGATATGGCAGGTCAGGATGGGGACGACGTGATCGACGGGCAGCCAGCTCAGGGAGACGTCCGCGGGGCCGTAGCCGTTGTGCTGCGCGGCGGCGTACACGTGGTGGAGGATGCCGCGGTGCGTCTCCTGGATGCATTTGGGGACGCCGGTGCTGCCCGAGCTGAGCTGCAGGAAGACGACATCGCCGGGCTCGCCCGGGTGAACGGCGCCGGAGGGCTGGCCCTCGCGGAGGTCCTCGACGGCGAGGGGCGCGACGCCGGCCATCGCGGGGAAGAGGGCGCCGAGGCCGCGGAGGCCCGGCGCGAGGCGGCGGCTCGCGAGGATGGCCGGGCGCTCGAGCAGCTCCCAGACGTTGTGGAGCTTCGCGACGACGCCGCTCGGCGCCTCGTAAGAGGCGGGGACGGCGACCGTGACCGGGACGACGCCCCCGAGCACGCAGGCCCAGAACGTCGTGAAATGGTCCCGCAGGGAGTCGATCTGGAGGATCACGCGGTCGCCCGGCCGGAGCCCCGCGCGCGTGAGGCCGCCGAGCACGGCGCGGGCGCCGTCGAGCAGCTCGGCATAACGCTGCGTCGTGGCGACGCCGTCGCCCTCGACGTACGTGATCCCGCGGTCCCCCGCGGCGGCGGCGGTGCGGAGGAGCGCCTCGGCCAGCGTGCGGGGCGCGTCCTCCGGAATGGTGAGCGGGCCGCCGTCTGCGTGGGCCCGCGCGACGGGCGCGGCTGCGGGCGCGGGCGCGGATGCGGACGCGGACACGGATGCGGACACGGACGCGAGCGCGGGCGCGGGCGCGG
>CAYQYG010000190.1:3695-16029 GCA_964421485.1 uncultured Polyangiaceae bacterium
CGCGGACGCGGACGCGGGCGCGGCTGCGGACGCGGGCATCGAATCGCCGCCGGTCCAGCCCGGGACGAGGTCCGAGAGGTGGACCCGCGGCAGCGGGTCGTCGGGCTCGTGGATCACGGCGGCGACCTCGGCGACGCCGGGGAGCGAGGCGAGCCGGCGCTCCCACCGGCGGGCGAGGTCCTCGTCGATGACCTCGAGGCCGCGCAGGGCGGCCTCGTCCACGCGGCCCTCCGCCGTGAGCGGCAGGGCGTGCAATGGCACGAGGCCATCGAGCGCGCGCGGCGGCGCGCCGCCCGCGAGCCGCGCGAGCGCGGCGGGGTCGCCCGACGCCACGTAGCCGACGCGCCGCGGGGCGCCGGCCTCGTCCCGCCGGAGGAGGACGGCGCAATCGTCGATCCCCGGAGATTCAATCAGCCTGGCCTCGAGCTCGGCGATCTCGCCGCGGTGATCGCGAGGCACTTCATCGCGCGGCGCGAGCTCCGAGAGGCGGCGGTCCGGGTCCCTCGTGATCTCGACGAGCAGGCGCTCGAAGCGGGTCACGAGCCGCGCGACGGCCTCCGCGCCGAGCGGGCCCTCGCGGTAGACGACCGAGCCGCCGAGGCCCGGCGGCCGATCCCAGAGCTGCCATAGGATGTCGAACGGGGCCCCGCCGCTGCCCGGCTCGGAGAAGGCGATCCGGAGGCCCGAGCGCGCCTCGATGTCGGCCGGCGGGCTCTGGAGCGCGAACATGACGTTGAAGAGCGGCTGCGCGCCCGGGTCCCGCGCGGGGCGGAGCGCCTCGACGAGCCGTTCGAACGGGAGCCGGCCGTGCGCGTAGGCCGAGAGCGTCCGCGCCCGGACGTCGCGGAGCAGCTCGCGGAACGTGGGATCGCCGGCGATGCGGGCGCGGATCACGAGGGTGTTCACGAAGAAGCCGATGAGGTCCTCGAGCTCGGCCCTGTCGCGGCCCGACACGGGCGTGCCCACGGGCAGGTCGTCCGCGCCGGTCTCCGCGTGGAGGAGGGCGTCGAACGCGGCGAGCAGCGTCATGAAGAGCGTGGCGCCCTCGGCGCGGCCCAGCGCCTCGAGCGCGGCCCGGACCTCGGCGGAGATCTCGAACGCGGCGTGGCCGGCGCGGGAGCCCGGCGCCGCCCCGTCCGGGTGGACGCGATCCCCGAGGGGAATCGCGCCGGGCGCGCCGGCGAGCGCGTCCTTCCAGTAGGCGAGGTCCGCGTCGTGCGCGCCCTCGCCCCGCGCCCTCCGCTGCCAGACCGCATAATCGGTGTATTGCAGCGGCAATGGCGGGAGCGGCGAGGGCAGGCCCGCGGCGAGCGCGTCGTAGAGGGCCGCGAGCTCGCGGACGAGGACGCCCATGGACCAGCCGTCGGCGGCGATGTGGTGGATGGCCACGAAGAGCACGCGCTCGCCCGGCGCGAGGCGGACCAGGCGGGCGCGCGCGAGCGGACCCCGGGCGAGGTCGAAGGGCCGGGCGCCCTCCTCGCGCGCGATCTCCGCGAGGCGCGCGGCCCGCGCGGCGCCCTCGAGGCCCTCCTCGTCGCATTCCTGGACCGGCATCGGCGCCGCGGGGGCGACGACCTGCGCGGGCTCGTCGCCGGCGAGCACGAACGTGGTCCGGAGCGCCTCGTGGCGCCGCACGATCTCGTCGAGGCTCCGGCGGAGGGCGCCCTCGTCGAGCGGGCCCGAGAGGCGGAGCGCGATCAGGATGGTG
The DNA here is from genome assembly GCA_964421485.1 of uncultured Polyangiaceae bacterium. Taxonomy (GTDB): domain Bacteria; phylum Myxococcota_A; class Polyangia; order Polyangiales; family Polyangiaceae; genus CAYQYG01. The sequence continues at coordinate 5,404 of CAYQYG010000190.1, forward strand.
TAGGCGGGGCTCGCGGGGTCGAGCTCGTGGAGGAACCAGAGCCTCTGCTGCGCGGACGAGAGCGGGCCCGGCGCGCCCCGGGGCGCGCGCGCGATCGGGATCGTGGAATGGGCGGCGCCTCCGGCCTCGACGCGGGCGGCGAGCGCGGCGACGGTGCCGCCCTCGAGCAATGCGCGGATCGGGAGCTCCGCGCCGAGCGCGTCGCGGACGCGCGAGACGACCTGCATCGCGGCGAGCGAGTCGCCGCCGAGGTGCAGGAACGGGTCGTGGACGCCCACCGGGGCGACGCGGAGGACGTCGGACCAGAGCGCCGCGACGGCCTGCTCCGCGGGCGAGCGGGGCGCGATGTAATCGACGGCGAGCGCGGGGCGGCCGCGCCCGGGGGCGGGCAGCGCGCGGTGATCGACCTTGCCGTTCGGGGTGAGCGGGAGCGACGGCAGCGCGACGAACACGGCGGGGATCATGTGCGCGGGGAGGCGCGCCTCGAGGTGCCGCCTGAGCTCGTGGGCCTCGCACGCGCCCCCGGGGGCGGCGACGACGTAGGCGCAGAGGCGGAGGGTGGAGGAGGCGTCCTCGCGGGCGATCACGGCGGCCTCGCGCACGCCCGGGTGCTGCGCGAGGGCGGCCTCGATCTCGCGCGGCTCGACGCGGAAGCCGCGGACCTTCACCTGCTGGTCCATCCTGCCGACGAACTCGAGCGTGCCCCCGTCGTCGAGCAGGCGGACGCGATCGCCGGTGCGGTAGAGCCGCTCGCCGGGGCGAGCGGGATCGGGCACGAACCGCTCCCCGGTGAGCCGGGCGTCGCCCAGGTAGCCGAGCGCCAGGCCCTCGCCGCCGAGGTAGAGCTCGCCCTCGCCGCCGGGGGGCACCGGCGCGAGGGCATCGTCCAGCACGAGCGCGCGGGTGCCGGTGATCGGGCGGCCGATGGGCACGGTGGCGGCGCCCTCGGGGACCTCGCGCACGAGGTGCCAGGTGGAGAACGTGGTGTTCTCCGTCGGGCCGTAGACGTGCAGGAGGCGCTCCGGGGCGCCGCGATCGAGCACGGCGCGGACCCACCTCGGATCGCAGCGCTCGCCGCCGAAGAGCAGGGTCCGGAGGCCGCGGAAGGCCTCGGGCTCGGCGCTCGCCATGCGATTGAAGAGCGCGGTCGTGATGAATATCGTGCTGATGGACTCCGCGCGGATCAGGGCCGCGAGCGAGGGGGGGTGGAGGACGGTCTGCTCGGGGGCGAGGACGAGCCGGGCGCCGTTCAGGAGGGCGCCCCATATCTCGAAGGTGGAGGCGTCGAACGAGAGCGTCGCGGCGCCGAGGACCCGGTCCGCGGGCGAGAGCGAGATGTAATCGGCGCCGAGCACGAGCCGGAGCACCGCGCGGTGGGGGACGGCGACGCCCTTGGGCCGGCCGGTCGAGCCGGAGGTGTAGACCACGTAGGCCAGGCTCTCGGCCGTGGCGTGGCGTGAGGGATCGGCGCCGTCCTGCGCCTCGATGAGGGCGGCGTCGTCGTCGAGGCACAGCGCGGGGACGCCGGCGGGGAGGCGATCGCGGGGCCCGGCGCGCGTGACGACGGCCGCGACGGCGGCGTCCTCGGCCATGAGGGCGAGCCGGGCGGGCGGATAGGCGGGATCCAGCGGGACGTAGGCGCAGCCCGCCTTGAGGATGCCGAGCAGGGCGGCGATCATGTCGATCGAGCGCTCGACGCAGACGCCGACGCGGGCGCCGGGGAGCGCGCCGCGCGCCCGGAGCGCCCGCGCGATCCGGTTCGCGCGGCCATTGAGCTCGCCGTAGCGGATCTCTCGATCGCCGCACCGCACCGCGACGTCCGGCGAGATCGCCGCCTGCGCCTCGAATGCCGCCTGGATACTGCACATTAACGAGCCTCTCTGCATCACGTCCCGGGTTTCTGCTCCATCACGATGGTCGGCGTCTCGACCTGCGCGGCGGGCGAGCGCTCGATCACCTCGTAGACGGGCGTGGGCTCCGCGTGGCGGAGCAATGTCTGGCCGGTCTCCCGGCAAGCGATCGACTGGCCGATCACGCCGCGCAGGGCCGCGTCCACGAGGATCTGGCCCCTCGCGCCCATTCTCGAGAGGCGGCTCGCCGCGTCGACCACGGGGCCGAGCACCGTGGCGCCGCGGCGGCCGAGCGCCTTCGCGCCGACGCTGCCGGAGATCAGCTCTCCGGAGGCGATGCCGGCGGCGACGCCGGAGGCGTAGGGGGAGTCGGGGCCGTCGGCCTCGGCGCGGCGCGCGAGCTCCGCGCGCGCGGAGAGCGCCGCCTCGACCGCGCGCGGCGCGTGGCCCTTGCCCTGGAAGACCGCCATGACGGCGTCGCCCAGGAACTTGTCGACCACGCCCTGGCGCGAGGTGATCTCGGGGACGATGACGTCGAAGCACGCGTTGAGCAGCCGCACGGCGGCGTCCGGGCTCCGCGCGCCCGCGATCGCGAGGAAATCGAAGACGCCGATGAGCGCGACCGTGCCGGGGACCGCCGCGGTGGCCGCCTCCTCGGGGCCGCGCACGATCGGGAGGAGCCGGTCGACGATCCCGTCGTTCATGAAGAGGCGGAGCAGGTGCTGGTCGTCCGTGGACTGGATGCTGCGCCGCACCTCCCGGGCCCGCTTGACCTCCTTGGCGAGCGTCAGCTCGAGATCCTTCATGTCGAGCGGCTTCACGAGGAAATCGACGGCGCCGCGGTTCATGGCGGTGCGGATGTTGGCCATGTCGCTGTACGCGGAGACCATCACCACGCGGATCATCGGGTTCACCTCGCCCGCGTGCTCCAGGAAGGTGAGCCCGTCCATTCCGGGCATGTTGATGTCGGTGAGCACGACCTCGATGTCCGGGTTCTGGCGGAGCTGATCGAGCGCGGCGGCGCCGTCGCTGGCGAAGCTGAACTCGTAGACCGATCTGCGGATCTGCTGCCGGAACCGCTGGCGGATGAGCACGGAGACGTCGGGCTCGTCGTCGACGACGAGGATCTTCGCCGCGCGCGGCGGGCCGGCGGCCTCCACGACCGCGGCGAAGGCGGCGGCCATCTGGCGCGCCGACTGGAAGCGGCCCTCCGGATCCTTCGAGAGCGCCTGCTCGAAGAAGCGGTCCACGGCGGGGCCGAGGTCCGGGAGGGCGCTCGACGGCGGCGGAGGCGCGGCGGTGCAGATGTCGACGATGAGCTCGCCGACGCGATCGGAGTCGAACGGGAGCCGGCCGGTGAGCGCGCGGTAGGCGACGACGGCGAGGGACCAGAGGTCGGTCCGGTGGTCGACGGCCCGGCCGCGCGCCTGCTCCGGGCTCATGTACGCGGGCGTGCCGACCAGGGAGCCGACGCGCGTCGAGAGCAAGGAGGCCTCCGGGAACCCGGCGAGCATGGTGGCGACGCCGAAATCGAGCAGCTTGACGACCTCCTCGCTGCCGCTCGCGACGAGGAAGATGTTCGCGGGCTTGAGATCGCGGTGCACGATGCCGACCGCGTGCGCGGCGGTCAGGGCCTTCGCGGCCTGGGCGACGATCATGCTCGCGGCGGCGAGGGGGAGGGTGCGCTGCCGCTCCAGGCGGACCTCGAGATCCTCGCCCTCGAGCAGCTCCATCACGATATATGGGCCGCCCTCGTCGATGCCGTAATCGTGGATCTGGATGACGTGCGGGTTGCGGAGCTGCGCGATGGCCATCGCCTCCCGCTCGAATCGGGACTGGGCGACGGGCGAGCCCGGCTGCTCGGACCCCATGAGCTTCAAGGCCACGCGGCGGCGGAGCGTCGTGTCGAATGCGACCCAGATCGAGCCCATGCCCCCGCGGCCGATCTCGCGCTCCAGCCTGTATTTCCCGCCGACGATCCGACCCGACATCCGCCACCAGCCCGGCGGAGACTACAGGAGGGACGGCCGCCGGGGCAACGCGGATCGGGGCGGGTCGCGGGGCGCCGCTACCCTGCGAACAGCTCCGTGACCCAGACGCGGCCGCTCGCGTCGCGCACCGCCGCGGCGCCGGCTCTCCGGTATTCGCGCATGAGCAGGTTTCCGCGGTGCGACGGGCTGGCCCAGATCGCGCGGTGCGCGCTCTCGGGCGAGTCGGCGCTCGCGACGTTCTCGCCGGCGATCTTCGCCGCGTAGCCGGCCTCGCCGAGCCGCGACGCGGGATCGCCGTCGCCGACGTCGTGGCCGACCGTCTTCGCCTTGATCATCGCGCCGGAGTGCGCGCGCGCGATCGCGTCGAGCGCGGGATCGCGCGCGAGCGCGGGGAGGCCCTCGGACGCGCGCGCGGCGTTCATCATCCGGAAGATCGCGTCGGCGTCGTCCTGCGCGCCCTTGCCGGCGTCCTGGCCGGGGGCCGCGGCGCGCACGAACGCGGCCGGCGGCGGCGCGCCGGCGTGGACGATCGCCTCGAGCACCGGCCGCGGCCCCGTCGAGACCGTCGCCAGCACCTGCACCAGCCAGGCGCCCGGCTGGTCCACCGCGAACGTCGAGCGCACCTTGCCCTGGCTCAGCGACGCGAGCACCGTCCTCGGCGCGCCGCGCGGGCCGAGCAGCACCACCTTCACGTCGCTCGCGGGCACCAGCATCGTGCCCTCGAGCTTCAGCCAACTGCCGACGCGCGCGGCGGCCGGCAGCGGCGCGAGATCCGCCAGCGCGTCGACCGCGACCACCGCGACCACGGCCGATCCGTCTGGCTTCGCGCCGCGCGCGATCCCGCAGCGCCGGACGCCGAGCGCGGGCCAGCCGGCGGCCCAGGCGCGCACGCGCCCCTCCAGGTCCGCCTCGGCGAGCCCCGCGCCCGCGACCGACCAGGCGCGCGGCCACGCGTGCGGATCCCCGGCCGCGCGCAGCGTGAACACGAGCTCGTCGGCGGGCAGGATGTCCATGCCGGCGACCTGGCGCGCCGCGCTCCGCCGCGCGACCTCCGCGAGCGCGGAGTCCGGGGCGCCGCACGCGGCCTGCAGCGCCTCGTCGCCGGGCGCCGCGGCGCCGGGCTGCGGCGAGCGCGTCTCGGCCTTCCACACGATCGGCCCGGGCTGCGCGCCCGCCGCCGCCGCGGCCGTGATCGCCGCGAGCGCCGCGATCCGGCCGATCCCGAGCGATCGATTGCGTCCGCCGCGCGCCATCCGACCTCGCATCGCCGCTACCGCGCGGCGGTGTAGACCCCGTCCGGGGCCGCGCCGCCGCCCGGGCCCTGATCCAGCACGTGCCGCTCGACGTAGCGCACCACGGCCCGGTGCAGCGCGGGCGGCGCCCCGCGCGCGCGCTCGGGCCGGTGCATGCCGAGGATCTCGAACATCACGTACCCCGCGAGCCCCTCCTCGCTCGCGAGCCGGCCGAGCGCCTCGAGCCGCGGATCGGCCTCGGGCGGCGGGTCCTCGCGCGGCCTCGTCGGATCGAGCAGGCCCTCGGCGTCCGCGCGCTCCACGAGGTACGCGCCGATCGACGCCTCGAGGCAGACCATCTCCTCGAGGACGCTCAGGAAGTACGGCGTCCCGACGGGCTGCGAGAAGATCGCCGCGCGCACCTCGGGCTCGTAGCGCAGGATCGCGCGGCACCCCGCGTAGACCTGCGCGGGCCCCGAGGGCGGCGATCCCACGCGCACCGCGCCCACGCTGTCCACGTCGAGGAAGATCGCGTACGGCTCGATCCGCCGCTGCCCCGCGCCCCCGGGCGTGATCCGGTTCGCGACGGCCCACGCGCCCTTCGAGCTCGGGTGGTACGCGAGCGCCTCCGCGACGTGCCGCCGCGCGCCGGGCAGATCGCCGCCCGCCACGAGCACCTCCGCGAGCCCCGTGTGCGCCGAGGCCAGCGTCGGATCCAGCGCGAGCGCGCGCTCGAACGCCGCGCGCGCGGCCGGGACATCCCCGCCCTGCCAGAGCGCGCGCGCGAGCCCGAGCTGCACCGCCGGGTGCCTCGGGCTCGCCGCGGCCGCCGCCTCGAACGCGGCGCGCGCGCCCGCGGCGTCGTTCGCCGAGAGCCGCGCCTCGCCCTGCGCGCACGCGCCCCGGGCGAAGACGTCGATCGGCGCGCGCACCAGGCGCCCGATCCCGCCCTCGTCGCGGCGCACCGTCTCCCACGGATCCGGCTCCGCCGGGCCCGCGGGTCCGTACTGTGCGACCGTGTTCGCGAGCTCCGGTCTCACCTCGGCCATCACGTACGACCGCGGCGAGTCGGTCAGGATGGAGACCACCATGCGCGTGAACCGGAGGCCCTCCTCCGGCTCTTCCATGCGGTGATCCGAGGCGTACCCGAACCGCTCCAGATCGGGGAAGACGCGCGCCGCCGGCAGCGAGATCGGCCCGTCCGCAGGCTCGAGCAGCGCGAGCTGCGCGGCCGTGTACGGCGGGAGCCAGGGGGGCAGCGCGCCGCGGCCGGGCGATCGCGCGACGGGGGTGAGGGCCGGCGCGCCGCCGCCGCAGCCGATCCCCGATGCGGCGGGCAGGAAGGCGAGCGCCGCCAGCAACATCGCGCGCATGCTCCACGCCTAGCAGATTTCTCCGTCCCCCGCCCGGATCCGGGCTCCCGCCCGCCCCGCCCGCGAAAGAACCGAGAGGTGAAAGGCCGCCTCGTGCTACGTTGACGAGCGCTTCCCTATGGCCGATGTCAGCAAGGCCGCCAAGGTCGGTATCATGACGATCGCGCTCGCGAGCGCGGCGTACGGCGGCTACCGGTTCATCTCGCGCGAGACCGGCACCGCGGGCGGCTACCGCGTGTGGGCCACGCTGCCCGACGTGACGGGCGTCGCCCCCAAGTCCCGCGTGATGATCTCGGGCATCCAGGTCGGCGTGGTCGACAGGATCTCGCTCTACCAGGGCGAGGCGCGGATCGACATCAAGATGAACCCCGACGTGCCGCTCTACAAGGACGCGGCCATCGGCAAGCGCGCCACGAGCCTCATCGGCGAGTCGTTCATCGTGCTCGCCCCCGGCACCGAGGGCAAGGAGCGCATCCCCGACGAGGGCCGCATCCTCTATTACATCGACGAGCCCACGATCCAGTCCCTGCAGGGCCAGATCTCGGACATCCTGAAGGACGTCAAGACCGTCACCGAGAGCCTCAAGAACACGGTCGGCTCGGACAGGGGCCAGGAGCGGATCGACAGGATCCTCGAGAACCTCGCCGAGATCACCGAGCAGCTCAACGAGACGGTCAAGGAGAACCGCGCGGGCGTCACGCAGACGATCAACAACTTCAACCAGATCACGGGCGACTCGGGCCCGCGCATCCGCCAGATCCTCGAGAACGTCCAGAGGGTCACCGACGACATCAAGAAGATGACGGGCGCGGCGGACGCCCCCGGGCAGGACGGCAAGCCCGGCGACATCCGCAGCACCGTCGAGCGGATCAACCGCGCGAGCGCCAGCCTCGAGTCGACGCTTCAGCACGCCGACAACGTCGCGGCCCGCATCGATCGCGGCGAGGGCACGCTCGGCCGCCTCAGCAAGGACGAGACGCTCATCAACGAGGTCGAGGGCGTCGTCGACGACGTGAGCGAGCTGGTCGGCGGCATCAGCCGCGTGCAGACCGTGGTCGGCCTCCGGACCGACTACAACTTCCTCGCGAACACCATCAAGAGCTACGTCGAGCTCCGCCTGCAGCCGGCCGAGGACAAGTACTACTCGATCGAGATCGTCAACGACCCGCGCGGCAAGACGAGCTTCGAGCAGATCGACGTCGACACCACGAACCCGAACGATCCGCCGCACTACCGCGAGATCCGCACCATCACCACGAACGCCTTCCGGTTCTCGTTCCAGTTCGCGAAGCGGATGGGCCCGTTCACCGGCCGGTTCGGCATCAAGGAGTCGACGGGCGGCCTCGGCCTCGACCTGCACCTGCTCGACGATCGCTTCGAGCTCCGGCAGGACCTCTTCGGCTTCGGCGAGGAGCTCTCCCCGCGCTGGCGCGTCGCGCTCGCGTACGAGTTCATCCGCAAGCTCTGGCTGCTCGGCGGCGTCGACGACATCCTGAACGGCGACCGGCGCGACTACTTCGTCGGCCTGCAGCTCCGCTTCACCGACCACGACCTCAAGACCATCCTGCCCTTCGCGCCCGCGAGCTTCTAGGGGGCAGGGCCCCGGCCCATGAGGGGCTTCGCCCCTGCGCTCCCGATGGTCGCCACCCCGAGGAGCTGAGGCATGGCGGACGATGGACTCGCTCGTCGCTTCAGTTGCGAGTCGATGTCCCACGATCGACGTGTGCTATAGGGCCCGGCATGAGGCGCGCGCCTTCCGTCTCCACGGTCGCCCTGCTCGTCACCCTCGCCGCCGCGCTCGGCGTCGCGGCCTGCCAGGGCTGCCAGGTCCCGCCGCAGCCCGCGGTCACGGCCGACGCGCCGCCCACGCCCACCGTGCGGCTCTACGTGCTCAGCTCCGTCGCCGGCGCGATGGAGCCGTGCGGCTGCACGAAGGACCAGCTCGGCGGCGTCGATCACCTCGCCGCGTTCATCGACGGCCAGAAGGCCGAGGCGCCCGCGAGCCTCGTGCTCGGCGCGGGTCCGATGCTCTTCATCGACCCCGTCGTGAAGGGCGACGAGACCGCGCAGGACGACTGGAAGGCCGAGGCGATCGCGCTCGCCGTCAAGGACATCGGCCTCGCCGCGTGGGCCCCCGGCCGCAACGACTGGGCGATGGGCCAGTCCGCGCTCGGCCGCTACCGCGAGGCCGCCGGCGCCAAGCTCCTCGCGAAGAACCTCGACGGCGTGCCCGGCGTCGAGGGCGTCGCCGTGCGCGACGTCGCGGGCGTGAAGGTCGGCATCGTGGGCGTCAGCGATCCCAAGGACCGCACCGGCGCCTACCCCGAGGGCGTGAGGCCCACGCCCCCGCTCGAGGCCATGAAGGCCGGCGTCGAGGAGGCGAAGCGGCAGGGCGCGAAGGTGCTCGTCGGCCTCGCCGCCCTGCCCCGCGGCGAGGCCCTCCGCCTCGCCGACGCGGTCCCCGAGCTGCACGTGCTCGCGATCGGCAAGCCCAGCGAGATCGGCCACGCCAACGACGCTCTCAAGGCCCCGCAGATCATCGGCAGCACCCTCGTCGTCGAGACGTCGAACCACCTCCAGACCGTCGCCGTCGTGGACCTCTACGTGCGCGATGGCGACCGCGAGCCGCTCGTCTTCGCCGACGCCGGCGGCGTCGCCCGCGCCGAGGAGCTCATCAGCCTGAGCGGCCGGATCCGCGACCTCGAGAACCGCGTCAACTCCTGGGAGCGCGACCGCACCGTGAGCGAGAAGGACCTCGCCGATCGCAAGGCCGACCTCGAGAAGCTCCGCGCCGACAAGGCCAGGCTCGAGGCCGAGGGCCCGCCGCCCAGGGGCAGCTTCTTCCGCTACAAGGCCGTCGAGGTCCGCGAGAAGTACGGCAGCGAGAAGGCCGTCGCCGACCGCATGCTCGCCTATTACAAGCGCGTGAACGCCCACAACAAGGAGGCGTTCAAGGACCGCGTCCCCGCGCCGGTCCCCGCGGGCCAGGCCGGCTACATCGGCGTCGACGCCTGCACCGACTGCCACGACGAGGAGCGCAAGGTCTGGGACGGGACGCCGCACTCCCACGCCTACGCGACGCTCGAGGAGGACTTCAAGCAGTACAACCTGGACTGCGTGAGCTGCCACGTCACCGGCTACGGCAAGCCCGGCGGCTCGACCGTGACCCACAACGCGAAGCTCCAGGCCGTGCAGTGCGAGGAGTGCCACGGCCCCGGCTCGCTCCACGCGAAGGACCCCGGCAAGAAGGACCTGATCGTGCTCGCCCCCAAGCCCGAGAGCTGCGTCTCGCAATGCCACCACCCCCCGCACGTGGAGGGCTTCGACGCGGCCGCGAAGATCAAGCTGATCCTCGGGCCCGGGCACGGAAAGGACTGATCCGGATCGGTCTCGTCGCGGGGGAGGGGCGGGGCGCGGCGCCGAGGGGCTCGGGCCGCGCCCGGGCGGGCTCAGCCCTGGTAGCGGAGGAAGGTGATGCTGCCGTGCTTCGCCCAGTACCCGCTCCCGTACTTCGCCTTGGCGACGCCGGTCGAGCTCTGCGATCCGATGAACTCCTGCGACACCGGATCCAGCACGACGCCCACGTGCCCGTGCGGGCTGTGCTGCCAGTGGATGATGTCTCCGCGCTCCGGCGCGTCCACCTTGTAGAAGTAATGTGAGTGCCGGAAGTCATTCGCGACCATGTAGGGGAAGCTCTTGTCCACCGCCGCCTGCAGGACGGCGACCACGAAATGCGAGCAGTCCATCGCCGAGTACGCGATCTGCCCGTGCGTGATCTCCCAGTTCTCGGCCATGGAGGCGATCTCTTGATTCGACATGGCGTACCTCTTCCTCCTTTAACGAAGTCTCGGTCTGTCCGCGAGCGCCGGATCCTATGGCGTTCCCCCTCACATGTCCATGGACGGCGCGCCCCGGCGAGGCCGTCGAGCGGGGGTTTCAGCGGGATTGAATTCATCTGCTCCCTGTGTGGCGAGGGCGGGGCCGGGCGACGCCCTCGCGCCGCGGAGCGGCTTCGATCCCGGGCGATCCGCCGCGCGGCGCGTGTGATACAGATGGGGCGTGACGACCGGCGGACTGCCCAGACCCGCCCCGTGGCCCGGCGCCGCTCCCTCGCCTGACGCCCCCGCCGGCGACGCGCCCGCGGCGCGCCCCCTGCCCTCGGCCCCCGCGCCTCCGCGGC
>CAYQYG010000191.1:0-15951 GCA_964421485.1 uncultured Polyangiaceae bacterium
TCGCCTTCGGCGCCCTACGCCCCGAACCCCGCCGCGGCGGACTTGGTCGGGGCTACCGTTCCGGTGCGCACGCCTTGTGCCGGGCCGCGACGTCGCGCGCGGGGGGATCGGCCCAGTCTCGGGGGGCACCTCACCCAGCCGCCCCGGCTTCAGGTGGGCCGAAGGGTCGGGACGCTGCCCCGGTCTGCCCCAGGCTTCTCTACGCCGCCCGAGATGGCCCCTGCGGAAGCAGGACCGTGAACATCGCGCCCCCCTCGGGGCCGGGGCTCTCCGCCTCTATCCGTCCACCCATCATCACCACCAGGCTCCGCGAGATCGCGAGGCCGAGCCCCAACCCACCGTGGGCCCGCGTCGTCGAGCTGTCGACCTGCGTGAAGCGCTCGAAGATCCGCGAGAGATACTCGGGAGGAATCCCCCTCCCGCTGTCGCTCACCTGGAATCGCACCTGGCCCTCGACCGAATCCAGCCGAATTCGCAGGACGCCGCCCGGATCGGTGAACTTCAGCGCGTTCGTGAGGAGGTTCCACAGGACCTGCTGGAGGCGGATGGGATCGGCGAGGACGCGCCGCACGCTCGAATCCAGGTCCGTCTCGAGGCGCAACGACTTCGCCTCCGCCATCCCTCGTATCGACTCGACGGAGTCGTGTATCACGGCGAGGGGGTCGACCTCGGCGACCTCGAGGGACAGCTTCCCCGCGATGATCCTCGATATGTCCAGGAGATCGTCCACCACCTGCGCCTGGACCAGGGAGCTGCGCTCGATCATGTCGATGGCTTTTCTCGTCTTGGCCTCGTCGAGCTTCTTCGCCTTGAGGAGCTGGGCCCAGGTCACGATCGTGGTGAGCGGCGTCCGGAGCTCGTGCGAGAGGATGGCGAGGAACTGATCCTTGGCCCGGTTGGCCACCTCCGCCTCCTCACGCGCCCGCCGCTCGCGCTCCAGGAGCTCCGAGCGCTCGTTCTCCATCCTGGCGCGCTCGGCGATCTCCAGCTCCAGCGAGTGGTTGATCCGGAGGAGATCGGCGGTGCGCTCCTCGATCCGCCTCTCCAGCTCCTCGTTCACCTTCTTCAGGTCCTCGTGCGCCCTCTTCAGCGCTTCCTGCGCCGACTTGAGCTCGGTGACGTCGAGGTAGAGCTCCCCGACGAACGACAATCGCCCGTCGCTCGTGAGGATGGGGAAATAGGTGGTCTCCGCCCAGAGATCCGTCTCGCGGCTCCCGGTCCCTGCCTTGGCGGGGTTGTACGGGGTGGGCGGCATGACGGCCACCTCTCCGCGCGCCGCCCTCCGGATATGATCGTTGTATCCGTGGCGCTCCGATTCGGGATCCAGGAAGGTGTTGTACTTCCCGATCAGATCCTCCCGGGAGGCGCCGATGATCGCCTCGTTGGCCCTGTTGATCGCGACCAGAACGCCGTCCGTCCGGAACAGCGTCAGCGGATGTGGCAGGCTGTCGTAGGCCGCGAGAATGGCGGCGTGGGACTCCGCGGCCGCCGGCCGCGCCCCGAGGGCGCGCCGGTGGAGGCGTTGCCTGCGTCTCTTGGTCAACCTGCTCAGCCGCGTCCTCCGGGTCCAGCTGGCCATTCTATCACCCTACGGCAAGATGGAGGCGAGTGGAAGCGAGAAGTGGGGCGCCGGCGCGTGAGCGGGGCTACTCGATAGAGCAGCCCTCAGACCGGCGTGACGGACCCGCCGAGCTCGACGAAGCGCGATTTCGGGAAGGCCTTCGCGCACGTCTCGAGCTGCCAGTCGCCCTTGAAGAGCACGACCGCATTGCCGTGCACGTCGAGCGCGCCATAACCGTAGAGGTTGGACTCCAGCTCGGCCAGCGGCACCGGATCACCCTCGACCCAGCGCGCCAGGGTGAAGCTCAGGCGCTCGAGGCGGACGTCGACGCTGTATTCGGCGGCCAGGCGGTGCTTCACCACGTCGAACTGGAGCTCTCCGACCGCGCCCACGATCGATTCGCCCTCGCGGCCCTCGGGGGGGCGGAAGAGCTGGATCGAGCCCTCCTGGGCGAGCTGCTCCAGGCCCTTCTTGAGCTGCTTTCGCTTCATCGGATCGAGCATCACCACGCGGCCGAACTGCTCGGGGGGGAACTGCGGCAGGGGGGCGTAGCGGACCGGGGAGCCGGTGCAGATCGTGTCGCCGATCAGGAACAGGCCCGGATCGAAGACGCCGATGATGTCGCCGGCGAAGCCGTCCTCCACGAGCGTGCGCTCCTGGGCGAGGAACTGGACGGGGTTCGCGAGGCGGATGTCGCGGCCGAGGCGCACGTGGCGGACCTTCATCCCGCGCTCGTAGCGGCCGGAGCAGACGCGGAGGAACGCGATCCGGTCGCGGTGGGCGCGGTCCATGTTCGCCTGGATCTTGAAGACGAACGCGGTGAAGCGATCGTCGTCGGGCTCGATGGGGCCCTTGTCGCTCTCGCGAGGAGCAGGCGGGGGCATGAGCTCCACGAACGCGTCCAGGAACTGCGGGAGGCCGAAGTTCGTGAGGGCGCTGCCGAAGAACATCGGGGTCACCTCGCCGTGAGCCAGGCGGCGGCGGTCGAGCGCATCGCCGGCCGCCTCGATGAGCTCGATGTCGTCGCGGAGCTGGCGGACGGCCTCCTCGCCGAGCGCCTCGACGAGGTGCGGGGCCTCGAGGGACACCGCTTCCATCGGGGCGATCTCCGCGCCGTGGGCCACGAGCTCGAACAGGAAGACCTGCTTCTTCTCCCGGTGATAGACGCCCCGGAAGCGGCCGGCCGAGCTGATGGGCCAGGTGACCGGATAGACGCCGATGCCGAGCACGTCCTCCACCTCGCCGATGAGCTCGAAGGGCTCGCGGCCGGGGCGGTCCATCTTGTTCACGAACGTGAAGATGGGCATCCGGCGGAGCTTGCAGACCCGGAAGAGCTTGCGCGTCTGCGCCTCCACGCCCTTCGCGCTGTCGAGCAGCATGATCGCCGCGTCCGTGGCCATCAGCGCCCGGTAGGTGTCCTCGCTGAAGTCGGCGTGGCCGGGGGTATCGACCAGGCTCAGCAGGCGCCCTGCATAGGGGAACTGGAGGACGCTCGAGGCGATCGAGATGCCGCGCTCGCGCTCCATCTCCATCCAGTCGCTGACCGCGTGCGCGCGGGCGCGCTTCGCCTTCACGGCGCCGGCGAGCTGGATCGCGCCGCCGTAGAGCAGGAGCTTCTCGGTGAGCGTCGTCTTCCCCGCGTCGGGGTGCGAGATGATCGCGAACGTCTTGCGGCGGGCGATCTCCCTGGTGAGCATCGGATCGGACACGGCGGCGCGGCAGGATAGGGCCCGGCGCCCCCGCGTCAACCCTGGAGAGCGCCCGGCGCCCCGGCGCGCGCCTCGGGCAGGCCCGCCCCAGGGTCGCGGCCGCCGCCGCCGGCCGCGCGAGGCCGAGCGGCGCGACCTCCCGGGCGCGCTCGGGATCGAGGAGCCAGGGAGAGGCATCGCCGCTGATATTGCATCAATCGGCCATGGAGATTTCATTCAATCAATGGTCGAGGCGCAGATGCCCCGAACGAATTCGAGCGGCGTGCTTTGTGGATCCGCCGAAGCAGCCTAGACTGCGGCCGCGGGCCCGCGCGGGCGCGCCCGGGATCCTCGAGACCCGGCAGGAGGCCGCCGCGGAGCCCATGGAACGAATCCTCCGGCTGACAGAAGCGCTCTCGGGCGCCGTGACCGTCGAGGAGGTCGCGAGCGCCCTCGCTCGCGCCGGTCGCGCCGCCGTCGGCGCCGCGGCGAGCTTCGTCTGGCTCCTCACGCCGGACGGAGAGGAGTTCGAGCTCGTCAGCGGCGAGGGAGACGGCGGCGCGCGGATCCGGCTCTACGAGCGCTTCTCCGCGGCGCTGGACCTGCCGGTGCGCGACGTCGCCCGCACCGGCTCCCCGCTCGTCTTCACGACGCAGGAGGACATGATCGCGCGCTACCCCCTCACGGCCCGCGGCGGCCCCAGCCCGTACCGATCCACGGCGGTGGTGCCGCTCATGCTCGACGGCCGCGGCATCGGCGGCGTGGGGCTCTCGTTCTCGCACGAGCGGCCCTTCACCGCCGAGGATCAGGTGCTGCTCACCGTCATGGCGTCGCAGGCCTCCCTCGCGTTCGAGCGCTGCCGCCTGTTCGAGGCCGAGCGCGCCGCGCGCGCCCGCGCCCAGCAGGCCGCGAGCCGCACGGCGCGCCTCCAGCGGGCCACCGCCGCGCTCGCGGGCGCCGCCGACTCCGCCCAGATCGGGCGCGAGGTGCTCCGCCTCGGCACGGAGCCGATCGGCGCCGCCTGGGGCGTCATCGGGCTCGTCGCCGGCGACGGGGCGGCGCTGGAGCTGCTCGAGGTCGACTGGATGTCGCGGGAGAGGTTCGAGGCGCTGCGGCGCCTGCCGCTCACCGCGCCGTACCCGCTGAGCGAGAGCGCGCGGGAGCGCCGCGCGATCTGGGTCGAGTCCGAGGCCCAGTACGCGCGCGAGTACCCGGAGGTGTACGCGAGCGCCCAGACGCGGCCGCGCGCCATCGCCGCGGTCCCGCTGCTCGCGGGCGAGCGCGTCCTCGGCGCGTGCGCGTTCGGCTTCCGCGACGACCAGACCTTCTCCGCCGACGACCGCGAGTTCATCCTCGCGATCGCGCGCATCTGCGCCCACGCGCTCGATCGCGCGCGCCTGTACGAGTCCGAGCGGCAGGCGCGCGCCTCGCTCGAGGAGACGAACGCCAGGCTGGAGGCGACCGTGGCCGCGCTGCGCGGGCAGGAGGCCGAGGTGCGCCGGGCGCTGGAGAGCGCGCGCGAGGCGGATCGCCGGAAGGACGAGTTCCTCGCCATGCTCGGCCACGAGCTGCGCAACCCCCTCGCGCCCATCCTCACCGCCGCCGAGCTCCTGCGCATGCGGGGCGTGGCGTCCGGGCACCGCGAGGTCGGCATCATCGAGCGGCAGGGCCGCCACCTCGTCCGCCTGGTGGACGACCTGCTCGACGTCTCGCGCATCACCCGCGGCAAGATCACGCTGGAGCGGGCGCCGGTCGAGATCTCCACGCTCGTGGCCGCCGCCGTGGAGACCACGAGCACGCTCATCGCGCAGCGCCGCCACGAGCTCGTCGTCAATGCGCCGGCGGCGGGGCTCGCGGTCCTCGCCGACCCCGCGCGGATCACCCAGGTGCTCTCGAACCTGCTCGTCAACGCGGCCCGCTACACCGCGCCGGGCGGCCGCATCGAGGTCGTCGCGGAGCGGCGCGGCGGCGAGGCCGCCGTCTCCGTGCGCGACAACGGGGCCGGGATCGCCCCGGATCTCCTGCCGATCCTGTTCGAGCCCTTCGTGCAGGGCGAGCGGTCGATCGACCGGGCCGACGGGGGCCTCGGCCTGGGCCTCGCGCTCGTGCGCAGCCTGGTGGACCTGCACGGCGGCCGCGTCCACGCGCGCAGCGAGGGGCCCGGGCAGGGCAGCGTGTTCGAGATCGTCCTCCCGCTCCTGGCCGACGGACAGATCGCCCCGGCGCCCGCCGCGCCGGGAGCGGGCGGTGACGTCGGGCCGCCGATCGCCGGCCGGCGGATCCTGATCGTCGACGACAACCGCGACGCCGCGGATCTGCTCGCCGACGCGCTGTCCGATCTCGGGCACGACGCCCGCGTCGAGACCGATCCCGTCGCGGCGCTCCGGGCCTTGAATGATTTCGCGGCGGAGGTGGCGATCGTGGATATCGGCCTCCCGGTCATGAGCGGCTACGAGCTCGGCGCCCGCCTGCGGGAGCGGCTCGGGCGGGCCATCCAGCTCGTCGCGGTGACCGGCTACGGCCAGGAGTCGGACCGCGAGCGCAGCCGCAATGCCGGCTTCGACGCGCACCTCGTGAAGCCCATCGACCTCGGGTCCCTCGTCGAGGTGGTCTCGCGCCTGCGCGGCGCCGCGCCGCCGGGGTGAGGGCGGGCGCCTCACGAGGCGTGGTTCATCCGCATCCGCTTACCCTGGCGAAGGTTACCGCAGCCGACTCGGATCAGGCGCGGCAAAGACGCGCAACTGACCGGTCTGGTGAACGTCAGCACCAAGCCTGAGTTGGGCGGCGTCGTCCCGGCTAGCCCGCGTTGTCCAACTCATCGGGCCCGCGGCACGACCACCTTGAAGCCCTCTTGCCGCGCGGCCTCGGCGAGCAGATCGTCCAGGACCACGAGCTCTCGGTCTCGCCGCTGCTTGCCGAAAACGACGATGCACGCTCCGAGCTGAAGCGAATCCGCCGCGCGCAGCGGGTGCACCCGAAGGAGTTGCTCGGCGGCGTCCCGGACCGGCATGACCGAGTTAACCTCGGTCCAATGGTCAGCCAGCTTGTCCAACCTCGCCTCAGCGATCCGCACGTCGGCGGCGTCCAGCAGACCTTCGCGCTGCCTCCGGCAGAGCGCGGACAGGATCTCCGTCCGCGTGAAGCAGAAGACGATCTGAGTCGGATCGGTACGCAACAGCTGGCGACACGCCTTGCTGTGGCGCTCCTCAATGATGAGCGGCACGAGCGCCGAGCTGTCCCAGAACTTCACCGAGAGCTCCGCCGATCCTCGACGAGCGCGTTCAGTACGCCGGCGTCGCGGCCAGCGGGACCAGGGCGAAGGAGGTCGGCCGGAACGGGGCCGCCCTTGCCGCGCCGGACCAACCCACGCTTCTCCAGGCGATCGAGCAGGGCTTCATCGTCGCCGTCATTGCCGGCCCGGATGGGCACGATGTCGGCGACCGGCCGGTCGCGGTCGACGATGCGGATGGTTCCGCCGCGCTTGACATACTCCAAGTGGTGCCCCAGCTCCTTCTTCGCCTCCGCGACCCGCACGACCTTCATGTATACATCTTACCATACGCGCGCCCGACATGCGAGGCCGTTCCGCCTGGTCGCCTGTTGGGCCGAGCCTTACCGTCCGGTCATGCCGCCTCTGTCTCGCGGTCGAGCGCGGCGAGGGCGCGCTGGATGCGCGCGACCTCGGCTGACTCGAAGTACGGCTCGCCGCACTGAACACATACCCACGCGGGCAGAGCGTCCCAGTGCACGTGATAGCCGTCCCGATCTACGCTGAACGGGGCATGGGAGCGCTTCATCTCTCCTCTACAAAACGTGCATTGCATGATCACTTCCTGTTCTTGAAATCGGTGGACCATTGATCGGATGAGGAATGTAGGCGGTGATGATGGCCAGGTGGTCCGGTTTCGGTGCACAGACGACGTGGATCGGGCGGCCACCGTCCCCCGAGCCGAGGAGGAGGCAGATGCGGCCGCGCACGTCTTCCGGCTAGTCCTCGACCAGCTCGCCGGCGGTGATCGCGCCCTCGATCTCGGCGGGCGAGATCATCCGCCGGCGGCGCTGCTGGTTTCCATCGCTATGGCATGCACCGTCCGCGCCACCCGTACACGCATCCGGCACGAGGATCGTCCCGTTCGTCGAGATCCGGAGCAGGGCGTGGAGCCTCTCCTCGCTCCGCTCGGCAGCCCGGACCGCGGCACCGGCGGCCTGCTGGGCTGCTCCGTGGCTCGTGCCCGTCCCGCTCATGGCGTCGCGGGATAAGGGTCCTTGATCTTCAGGACTCGGCCCCGGTCAGGGTCGCAAACGTAGGCGTTGCCGCTCGTGTCGGCGGCGACGCAGCGGGCGCCCGCCGGGATGGGCACGGTCCCGAGCAGGGACAGGGCCCCCTTCGCGGAGACGCCGAGGATGGCCATGGTCTGACTGGTGGCGCCGGGGAGATACAGGTGCTTGAGCCCCTTGGCGAACGCGATGCCGTCCACCCCCTCGCCGCTCGCGAGGCTGCCGAGCTGGGCGCCCGTGCTCGCGTCGACCACCACGGCCTTGCCTTCCGCACAGCCCACGAAGATCTGTCCGCGCTCCTCGTCCAGATCGATGCCGCGCGGGGTGCGGCACCCGTTGGGCCACGTGGCGACGATCTTCCGATCGGCGGCGTCGATGGCGACCGTGAAGCCAGACCGGAGATGTGTGTACGCGCGGCCGCGGGTGACGTCCAGGGCCAGCGACACGGGGCCTCCCTGCGTGGGAATGAAGGCCTGATGTACAGGCGCCCCCCCGCCCGCGGAGGCCGCCGTGGGCCCGCCGATCTCGGGCATGGCGAAGAGCTCGATCCGCTCCTTGTCCGGCTCGGTCACCCACACTTCGCGGAACGGGACGAAGTAGCGTACGTGACCGGGAATCGAGTCGAGGGAGGCCGAGCCCACGACTTTCTTCGTGTCGGGGTCCAGGAGGTGGAGTCTCCGCGACGTGCGGTCCGTCGCGAAGAGGCCGTCGAAGCCGTGGTCGACGGAGGTCACGCCGAAGTCCTGTCCACCGCCGTGCGTGGCCGCGGCGCTGAAGCCGCCGATCGCGGTCACCCTGGTGGACGAGGTCTCGATGACCGCGATGTTCCCCGTGCGCCCCGCCGGCACGAGCACGGCGCCGAGATCCGCGGAGAAGCGCAGCTCATCGAAGCCGATGCCCGGCGGCGTGCCGGGCATCGCGATGGGCTCGAAGGCGGTCGGAGCGCTCGATGGCGCAAGATCGGCCGACTCCGCCGAGATCGGCCTTCCGGAGCAGGCGCAGAGGGCCATCGCCAGGGCCAGGAGGCCACGGCTCGGCGAGATCAGCGGTGTGAGCGCAAGGGTCATCGCAGTCCTTTCGTCATCCAGGTTGCCACAATCTCTGGACACGCGGTGCCGCACGAGGTTCGGCTGCGCGTCCATCACGCCGCGCCGGCCCCACGCGCAGGCGATCAGCCGCGTGTGCGCTGCCGAGCGGAGCGAGGCTGCGCACGCGTCGGCTGCTTCGCCTTGCTGGACGGCGCCGGCCTCGTCTTCTTGACGAGCAGGCTCCGCGCCTCCGCGGACGTCATCGGTCGGCCGCGCTTCGCCTCGAATGCATCCGCAGCATCGAAGTACGACTGGGCCTCCTCGATGGGTACAGTCGGCTGCTGGCGGATCCGCTCGATCATATCCCAGAACTTCCGATCCGACCGCGTCAGGAGGTCTTCCAGGTCCTCGCCCTCCACCCCGATGACGAGGGCTACTGGCTTGCCGTGGCTGGTGATGAGGACCCGGTCCTTCTGCGACTGCGCGACATACTCGCTGAGCTTCGCCTTCGCCTCGTGCATTGCGACCAACTTCATACGATCTCTCCTGTTGTCTTCGTACCTTTGCGAATCACTCGGCGAATGTAGACGACACGTCCAGCTTCGTCGGCGTCGTAAAACACTCTGTAATCGCCAACCCGCACCTGCCAGAGCGGAGGCACATGCTCCCACTCGGGCCGGAGATCCTGGAGCATCTTCCGGTGGCCAGCAACGACCGTGGGCGTGCGGGAAAGCTCGGACTTGATCACGTCGAGAATCCGGGCTCGGTCGTACACCCGTAGAGTGGCCAGATCCGCCAGGGCGGCGCGCGAGATCTCGATCGCGTACATCAGACCAGAATTATGGTCAGAACCGTAACCTTGTCAAGAGCATCCGGACAAGTGGGCGATCTCAGCGTTCAGCGTTCTGCCGAGCGCCTGCCAGAGTCTGGCGAGCGGTCGCGGCCGAGTGCGGCAGCAACCATTTCCACACAAAGCGCGGCTGCGCGGACCGTCGGCAGCAGCGGCGTGTTGCGGATGTGCTTGTGCATCACACTGTTCACGACCGTCTTCATGCCCTCAATTTCAGGCAGGCATCCCCACGCGAAAGGTGAGCCACCCGGTTCCCGGATCGACGCCGAGCACGTCGAGACGCGCACGCAATCGCCAGATGTGCTTCGCGTACTTCCCTTCGTAGCTCGGTTGCACGCCCGCGGGC
Organism: uncultured Polyangiaceae bacterium; assembly: GCA_964421485.1. GTDB lineage: Bacteria > Myxococcota_A > Polyangia > Polyangiales > Polyangiaceae > CAYQYG01. Next base: position 9,752 of record CAYQYG010000191.1, read on the forward strand.
AACCGAAACGTACCCTTGAACTTCCGCTCCTCGCCGGGTGACAGGTTCATTCCCGGTGCCACATTGACTTTCGACTCGAACGTCACTTCGTCATGCCTGGCTACTTCTGCAGGATCTCGCCGCTGCTTCTGTGAGCGGGAGCTCGACGCGACGGCGTCTACCAGAACGTTCGCCCAGTTTGCGCTCCGCGGCAGCTCGATCCGCTCAACGGATTCGACCTCAAGGAGTACGGCACGCACGTCGAGAGCAGCAGGACCGTTCTTGATGGCAATCTGCACCGAAATTATTTGCCCAGAAACGACGAATTGCGGCTCCATTTCGAGCGCGACAGTGGCCGCCGAGCCGGTCACACGATCGACGGCGGTTCGCATTGAGTCCCAGAAGCCCACGCTCACCTCCTTCATTCAAAGCCACACACAGCAGCAGCGCTGAACATTCTCGCTCGACATGATCGTGGCACCCTGATCCGTGCGCCTCCGATCTGATCGAGTGGCCGAGGCCCGCCCAACATGGCAATCAGCCGCGGGCGACAGGTGCCGGGCAGAGCCCCGCACCTGTCGCCCGTCGGCTGCATTGTCTTGTTCGGCGGCTCTCACGGCAGGTCGTTCAACTCGAGTCGCTACACACCTCGGCGGCCGGTGTTCAGCTTGTAAGCGCTTTCCCGATCCGCGCGCGTACCTCCTTTACCATCGTGACATCGGTGATTCGGTAGCCCATCTCCCGCCGCAACCCCTTCCCGGGCTTGGGGTTGAAGGACAGGAAGTTGAAGCTCGTCAGGATGACGTACTGGTCATCGCAGATGACCAGCTTCTCGTGCGTGTTCCCAACTTCGACGACACGGAGCCGACCATGTGCGCGCGCGCCCATCTCCCGGAGACGGCCAAGCGCCTCTTCCTGGTCGCGCACCGCGGAATCCTGCCTCTTCACCGCGGCAGTGCGCTCAATACCGTAGCCGACCGTGATGCGGAGCTCCTTGTTCCTGTCGAGGCTCGTTCCAAGCCACCCGAGCAGTTCATGATCGATGGCTGCCGTGCGCAGCCACGGCGAGATGATGATCAATTCGCGACGGGCTTCGAGGATCGCATCACGCAGCGCCTCGCGATGTTGGCGCGTCTCGAGCACGCCGGCCGTCGGTGACTGCCTGACCTGTTCTGCTGTGGCGTGTACCTCGGCCGCCCTAGGCCCGAGAGTCAGCTCGCGTCGCTCCTCAAGCGGGATGATCTCGTGCCCCTCAGATTCGAGTTCCGCGAGCTTCGCCGAGACCTCTGCCTCCTCCCCGCCACCGCGCAGCAGCCTCCAACGCCACTCATCGCGGTCGGCGCGGTACCAGACCTCGAGTTCCGCCTCTCTGTAGGCCACGTAGTGCTTCACAGAGATCACGCGCACGATCTCTCTGCGTCGCTTCTCGTTCGCCTCCTTCTCGTCGGGGCTGTCGAAGGGGAGTCCTTCGCGTTCGAGGAGCGCCTGAACGTCGCGGTAGCGTGACTCTAGCGTCGTCGCGCCGAGAGCTGATGGCGCAGGGAGCGCGCGGAGCGAGTTGTCGCGAACGTCTTTCTCCTTCAACTCCGTCTCGTCGAACGACCACCGAAGTTCATCGTGGTATGGATCGTGGCGCAGCTCCACGTCTGTGTAGCGACGCACCTCACGCGAGGCCGCGCGCTTCAGCATATCCTCTCCGAGCGGTCCAGCTGAAAGCGTCCCGTCTCGGTGGACGAGCGCTCCTTTGCGAAGGAGGTCAACGATCGTCGCGGGCACGATGCGACCGTCGTCCAAGCCCATCAGCTCCGCGATCTGCGTCGGGCTTCCGACGTCGGCGGCGACGAGCCCGAGCACGGTCTCTTCCACGAGCCGGAGGTCTCGATCGAACTCGACGTCGAGGTCGACCTTCCAGACGAAGTGCGGGACGGCGGCCGGAAATACGCCGATCCTCTCAAAGCCATCAGCGGCAAGGTCGGGTGCACGTGAACTCACGGTAGCGCTCCGAGGTCGAGAAGGTTGTCGCGCGGAATGAGCTGAAGTGCACGGCTCAGGCGTGGGCTGTGCTCCGCGCTTTCGCGATGACCGACGATGAGCAGCAAGCGTTTGCCGCGCGAGAACGCGACGTTCAGACGTCGACGATCGGCGAGAAAGGGGTTCTCCTTCTCTCCGACGCGAACGAGCGAGTACACGAGGACGTCGACCTGTTTTCCCTGAAAGGCATCGACGGTATCAACGCGCGGGTCGACCGCGCGCCACGACTTCGCGCCGGGTACGATCGCGGCTCGTAGCCGCTCGACCTGCGCGGCGTAGGCGGCGATTACGCCGACAGTGTATCGCCGGTTTCGCGCGGCAAGCTCCTGGTCGAAGTCGCGGAGCAGCTTCACGACGAGATCCACCTCCCGCTGGTTCCACCAGCTCTTGCCCTGCGGCTTTTCCTCGCCTACCACATCGAGCCAAAACACGCGGTGAGGACGATCGAAGCGCCCGAGGTCCACCGGCCGGTCCTCGTCTCTGACGCCGGTCTCCAGACCGCCCAGATCGTCGTAAAAGAGATCGCCGACGAAGCTCCCGATCGATCGGTGCATCCGAAACTGGCGACGCATCAGATGCCGATTTGTGTCAGGCACCTTGTCGAATAGCTCCTCGAACAGCGAGCGTCGAGCGCGTGCGACGTCGAGCCCTGCGGCCTGCACGTCTCGCTCAGTCTCGATGTCGAGGAACGGCGGGAGCTGCCGATGGTCCCCGACCATCACGAATCGCCGGCCGACGACCAGGGAAACGAGCACCTCGGCGGGCGTAGCCTTCGCTGCCTCGTCAACGATTACCCAGTCGAACCGCACCTCGCGGAGAAAGCGCCAGAGCGTCGGCACACGAAGGCATGTGACACCAAACACCTGCACCGACTCAGCGTAATCCTGACGCACGTCCTCCGCGCGATCGATGCGTTCACTCCATTTCGCGAGCACCGCACGCGCGGCTTCGAGGTTCGGCGGCGCCGCAGCGGCGAAAGCTGCGAAGGCCTTCCGGCTGCGCTCCCGGGTGGCAGCCACCCACTCGCTGAACAGCGTCTCGAAACCACCTTGATCTCGATCTGTTCGCTCGGCAGAAACGTCGCGGAGCAGGCGCCATGACGCCTTCCGTTCGTTGCCCAACGCCCGGAGTGCATCAAGCGCGTTGTTCACCGCCTCGTTGGCTTGCGATGTAAGGAGGATGCGCGCGTTCGGGTCCGCTTCAAGAATCTGTCCCATGATCTCGGCGATGACCGTGGTCTTTCCCGTGCCCGGGGGCCCCTGGACGAAGAAAAAGTCCTCCGTCGCAAGCGCTCGCTCGACGAGCGACTGCATCTCGACGCGCGGTTCGAGTGCCTGTATTAGGTCACGCGGCGCGACTTCGGCGAGCCGGTTTTCCTCGGGGTAGAGGAGCAGACGACCGAGTTGCGGGTTGACGCACGCATCCTCGACGAAGTGGTCGATCGCGCTCTCTTGCCGCTTAAGTGCCGCGTCGAGCGCGATGTCCTTGCATTCTAGACTGCCCTCGCGTGGAATCTTCCGCGGCGACTTGAGACGGAGGCTCAATGTCCGCTTCTCGACGTCGTAGGCGTGGTACGTCGCGAAGACGATACCGTTGAGGAGGAACGGCGTCTTCCTATCCAACCCCTCGGTCCAGTTCTTCATCAGCTCGTCCGACGGCTCCGCGCCATCCTCCCACGGCGCAACGTCCAGCACCTCGACCCGCAGATAGCTGCCGCGCGCCTCATGCTGTGCGGACGGGGAGGGCGCCGTCGCACCGACGGCGGCGGCGAGTTTGTCGCCAAACGCGCTTCGGCGTCCGCCTTCCGCGTCTGCGACGCGGTACGAGACCCGAAGCCGCATGAGGCGCTCACGTTGTCGCGCGAGCACGAACTCGGCGACCGCGAGCAGGCTCTTCTTTTTCCGCTGCTCTTCGTCGCGACGACGCTCTACCTCGAACGTCTGAAAGAGCGCGGCGATGAAAATTTCTGCGCTGCCGCGCCCCTCACACAACCGAAACGGTACACTGGCCGCCGATTCGCGTTGCCGCGCATGGAGTGGCCCGGGGTTTCGTCCGAGGTCCACGAGCACGAGCTGCTCGGGCGACGCGTCGTCGGGCTTGAGCATTGCCCAAATCCCGCGTCCGTAGCACTTGATCGTGAAGGACTCCTGGCCAGTGCGCCGGTCGACGCCCGGTTCGTAACGGGCGCGTAGTCCGTCGTTCAGATCGACCAAGATGGCGGTATCATTCGCGCACCCCGCGGCTGACGCTTTCGTCCGGGCGCTGGTCGTGATCCGCATCGGCACCGCCGCGCGGTCCGTGGCCCGTTCGTTCAGCTCCGCGAGCACTCGCTCGATCGCCGGCACGCGTGGGCGGAGCGATGGGTCCGCGCGCAGCAAGCCAGACAAGACGTCAACGAGGGCTTGGTGAACCGGCGCCTCGCGGATCTCAGAGCGTAGCGGCTCTAGCAGCGTCGGAAGCTGCTCGGGTCTAAAATCAGCCCCGGGAAGCTCGCCGCTAAGCAGAGCTGCGGCGACGAGACCAAACGCGTGGAGGTCGGACGCGAAGGTTGCCTCGCCGCGCAGCACTTGTTCAGGCGCCGCGAATGGACGCGTGTAGAACTGACGGAGCGTGGCTCCTTCAACGCCTTGTCCGTAGTGCTCAAGGAGCCGGGCGATGCCGAAGTCGGCGAGCTTCAACTCGTCGGTGTCCCGATCGACGAGGATGTTCGCCGGCTTGACGTCGCGGTGGATCACGTTCCGCCGGTGCGCCGCTTCAAGCGCGTCGAGGAGCCGTCGAAGTTGGTCGATGCGCCACCGCAACGGCCGGCGCGCCTCCTTGCCGGCGCGAACGTCGGCGATGACCTGCTCGAGCGTTCGTCCTCCCGGAACGAGCTCCAAGACGATGCCCAACCGATCGGGCTCGGTGAACCGGCCACGCAGTCGAACGACGGCAGGGTGCTCGAAACCGTCGAGCGAGTCGACTTCCTTGCGGAACATCGCCTCGACGATCTCACGGTGCGACCCCGCGAGGGAGAGTACCTTCACGGCGACGCGGTCGCCACGCGTCCGGTCGTGCGCCTCGTAGACGGTCGCGTACGGGCTGCGGCCGAGCACGCCGACGATCGCGTAGCGACCGCGATCCAGATCCTTCGTATCCGTCAAAGTTCACGCTCCTTGATCACGGGTGCCATCGTACCCCGTCGCACCGGCCACGGTCGTCCCAATCTACCCAGGCGGAGCCGGCCACGGCTGGGGTGAAGCCGGGTCGGAGCGGCGCTCCGCCCCTCCTGCGCTCTGGCTCCGCCGCCGAACATCTCGATCGGACGCTTGCAGTCCATCTACGTAACCCGGCTGGCTAGCCAGCAGGCTGTCCATCCGGCGGCTAGCCAGCCTGCTACGTATCCACGTCGGCCGCTTGGTCGCCAGCCGCGCTCTGGCCCGATCCAGGGTATGAGCGGTGCTGCTCAGGGCGCGGCGCTCCCGTTCCGCGGTGGTGCTCCGTGCCGGCTGGGGCAGTGGCTCAACCCGCCGCCCTCCCCTCCGCACGGGGCTCAGCCGCCGTGCGGTAGAGGCGATGCCCCCTGTCCTTTTATCGACTGTACGCTTCCCCACCGTGGATGGATGTAACGGCAGGGACCGGACGGCTGTCAAGGTCGGATTGCGTCGGGCGACAATCTCGCCGGATGGTGGTCGGAGGGAAGGCCGCTGCGCATGCCAAGGTGGTTTCGGTTGTGCTCGACATGGGCAGCGATGGCGGGCACCGGGGACCGGCGCCTCACCCCGTCCCGCCGCTGATCCCCGTCGTCGCCGTCGCCGCTCCACCTTCCGGTCCCCGCCGCCCTCCCGACGCCCATCGCCGTCTCGCTCCTCGTCGGGACAGACCCAACCCGGCAGCAGACCAACCAGGTGGAGCGCCCACCTCCGCCACGATCGCCTGCGCCGACGCCCACGAGGGCCTGCGCCGCCGCCACGATGGACCGGTCCGGCGCGCAGACGCTCTGCGCCGCCGCCACGTTGGACCGGTCCGGCGCGCAGACGCTCTGCGCCGCCGCCACGTTGGACCGGTCCGGCGCCACGACGCCCGGTTCCGGTGCGACGACGGGGTTGCGCGCGGACCACGTCGCAGGATTCCGACGCCGCCACGCCCCGTTCCAGCGCCGCCACGGGCTGTACGCGTGCCACGTCGCAGGAGTCCGACGCCGCCACGCC
>CAYQYG010000192.1:0-1258 GCA_964421485.1 uncultured Polyangiaceae bacterium
TTACAAGGTCTACGGGCGATTGCACGACTACGAGGCCGTCGTGACGACCTATTGCGCCGGGCCACAGGCTGGCCAGACGGTGACGACGACCAACGACCTCGGCCGCACCTACAGCTTCCTCTGTTACGAGTCCGCGTTCTGGTGCCCATCCCCGCAGGTCCCGTATACCCCGACGCCGTGGTGCGGTTGAGGACGCTGCCCGCGGCGCTCGTCGCCGCGGCCGCGGCGGGCTGCGTCGAGCGCGAGATGCCCGGCGAAGACTTCGGCCTGGACTGCATCTTCGACTTCCGGCGAGCGGTCACCGACTGCGCGAATGTCGACAGGCAGCTCGTCGATCGCCCCACGACATCGGACAGCCGCGAGCTCCACATCCGGTCCGTCGAGGTCCGCCGCGCGGGTGACGGCCTCGCGGCCGACATCGACCTCACGGGGAGGTTCTTCCACGACCCGGACCAGAACATCTACCTCTTCCTCGGCGGGCCCGCCGGCGCGCCCGGGTCGGTCACGTACGCGCTCAGCGGAGATCCGGCGTTCTTCGAGGGCGTCGGCTACGAGGTCCGTGGCGCCGTCTCGTTCCCGCACCGCAATGACGTCCGCATCGGCGTCATGTCCGTGAGCGCCGGGGGCTACTCGCCCCAGGTCTACCTGCGCGACGCGCGGACCACGGGGTTCGCCGCCGGGGAGGGCTCCGGCATCGTCCAGCGCGTCGAGGGCTCCCGCGTCCACCTGGAGATCCCGGTGCGCCGCTATTACGAGGAGCGCGGCGAGCCGATCCCGCCCGATCTCGGCGTCACCGTGGCCACCGCGCGGGATTACGTCGGCTTCATCGACCAGGCGACCGCGACCGGCCTCGCCGATGGCGGGGCGGTGACGGCGCGCGGCGGCGATCCGGCGCCCGCCGAGTATCCGACGCTCGATCCGGACTCGCACGTCCTCGAGCGCGTTCGCCTCGTGCGATCCGGCGGCGGGGTGTCCGTCGAGATCGACACCCGCGCTCCGATCCTCGACTGGGCCCAGACCAACCTGCACCTCTTCCTCATCCCGGTGGCGCCGTACCGCACCGGCGTGACCCTGCTCGACCCATCGCACGCGCGCGCCATCCCCTACAAGTGGTCCTATTACTGCGGCGTCTACTCCCCGCAGCGCGTGTTCTGCAAGCCCTCCGGCGGCGTCGATTTCACGTTCGACGGCGCCTATTCCGAGCGGACCTCGCTCGATCCGCCGCCCGGCGTCGCCTTCCGCGTCCTCGCGGGCGGCC
>CAYQYG010000192.1:1358-15810 GCA_964421485.1 uncultured Polyangiaceae bacterium
GCCCGCGTCCACGAGACCGCCCTGCCCGGCGGCTGGGACGGCGTCCCCCATTACGCCATCGCCGAGCTCTATGCGCGCCGCCTCTTCCCGGCGCTCTCCGGCTGGATGCCCGAATACTTCGCGGGTATGCCATTTCATAATTTCTATCCCCCGACGTTCTATCTCCTCGTCGCCGGCCTGACCAGGATCGGCCTGTCCACGCGCGCCGCGTTCCTGGGCGTCCAGACCGTCGCCTCCGCCGCCGTCCCGCTCCTCACGTACCTCTGCGCGCGCAGGATCGCCCGGTCCCGGATCGCGGGGCTCGTCGCCGGCGCCCTCACGACCGGCGCCATGGTCGACCACAACCCGCTCTGGCGCGCCGGCATCAGCCTGCCGTCCACGTTCGACGCGGGGCTCTCGACGCAGCTGCTGGGGCACTGTCTTCTGCTGCTCTTCTATCATTCGCTCCTCCGGGCGGACCGCCGCCGCGCCTCGGCGGCGATCGCGGCGCTCTGCTTCGGTCTCGTCGTCGTCACCAACGTGCACATGGTCTGGGCCGCGGCGCTCCTGTTCGTCCCGCTCGCCGCCGCGCGCGTCCTCTCCGCGCGATCCATGCCGGATCGCCGGCGCGCGATCGTCCTCCACGCCGCGATCGGCGCGGCCGCCGTCCTCGTCTCCGCCGCGTGGGTGCTGCCGATGATCACCACCCTCCGCTTCGTCCCCACGCAGGCCATGCCGCCCGCGCCCCCCGGCGCCGTCGCGTTCGCCTTCCTGCGGCTCGGCGGCTATCTCCTCTTCGGCGCGCTCGCCGCCTGGCAGAGGCGGGATCCGCGCGCGATCGCCCTCGCCGCGGGCCTCGCGCTCCTGCTCGCCTTCACCGTCCTGCCCTCCGCGCGCTGGCTCGCGCTCGACGACCTCGCGCTCCAGCCGCTGCGCATCGTCATTCCATTCGCGTTCCTGATGCCGGTCCTCGTGGGCTATCTCGTGAGCGCTGTCCGCGACATCGTCCGCCGCCCGAATGCCACGCTCGCGGCGGGGCTCGCCTGCGCTGCCGTGTTCTTCTGGCATTTCAAGATCGAGACGAGGCCGGAGGCAACGTCACGGACGCGCAGGTCGCGTCGTACGACGGCGTCTTGCGCGCCCTCGCGGGCCGGCACGACGGCCGGGTGCTCGTCGAGATGGGGACCGGGGTGATCAGCGAGCCGTTCGCGCTCCAGGCGCTCGCCGGCGCGTCGGGCGCGCACGCCCTGACCACGGTGTTCCGCGAGTCGGCGCTGAACGTGCTCTTCGCCGTGCCGCTGCGCAACAGCTTCTCGGCCTCGCCGGAGGCGTTCGGCGTGGACCACAAGATCGACGGCGCCGACATGGCCGGTGATCCTCCCGAGCGCCACCTCGCGCGGCTCCGGCTCTTCAACGTGCGCTACTTCGCGGCGCAGTCGGACGATGTCAAGGCGAGGCTCCAGCGCTTCCCCGGCGTGCGCCGCGCGTCGCCGGAAGGCGAGTGGGAGCTCTACGCGCTCGAGGCCCCGGCGCCCGGCCATGCGGTCGTGCCCGCGTTCGAGCCGGTGCTCACGTTCGCCGGCTTCAGCGTCAAGCCGCGCCCGGACGACGGCCTCGATTTCGCGCGCCTGGGCGAGGAGATGCTGGCCGCGGGCAGGCTCGACGTCCCGCTCGCGCTCTCGATGTGCGAGCGCCTCGAGGAGTGCGACGACTGGGACCGATTCCGGACGGCGCTGCTGATCGAGCCGCGCTATCGCGACATGGGGCGCGCCCTCGACGCGCTCGAGCGCTTCACCCGCGATCGGCACCTCGTCGTCCTCTCGTCCGGGGATCCGCTGGTCGCAGCGCTGGCGGCGCTCGCGCGGCCTACCATCCACGTCATCGATCCGCCCGCTCCGCCGCCGGCGACGAAGGCCGGCCGCCTTCGATGGGCGCGGGACGCGTCGGCGGGCCTGCTGGACGCGATCGACGCCGTCCGGGAGCCGCTCCGGGGCGCGCCGTCCGTGACCTTCGCCGAGCTCGACGGCGACCGCGCCGCCGTCACGCTCGATCGGGAGCCGGATCGGCCGGTGCCGATCTGGATCCGGCAAGGGTATTTCCCAAGCTGGACGAACCTCGAAGGGGAGCCGGTGTACATGGCGACCCCGACGTTCCAGCTCACCTTCACGCGGAGGCGATGCGTCGATCTCCGGTTCGAGCGCTCGTGGATCGAGTGGGCCGGCAGGCTCGGGAGCGTCGCGGGGCTCGCGGCGATCCTCGCCGCCATCGCAGCGGGAACGCGACGATCGCCCCGATCCCCGCGCGCCGGGTGAGGCAGCAGCGGAATCGGAATCGGAATCGGAATCGGCAGCCGCAGCGGCAGCGGAAACAGAAACGGAAACGGCAACGGAAACGGCTCCGGAAACGGGCTCCGTCACGCTCCCTTTCCCGGCGCCGGTATATGCAATTCGTCGATCACGACCGGCTTGATCTCCGGCGCCCCGGCCCTCAATACCCAGGTCCCCGGCTGCCCGCCCTCGCCGGGCTTCCATTCCCAGTCCTCGCGGGCCGGCACGGACTCGACCCCGATCGCCCACAGCCGGATGCCGCCCTTGTCGAGCCGCATTCGCAGGAAGTTCTTGTACCCCTCGATCCGCAGCGACGAGAACGCCTCGTTGCCGTGCATGTCGAACAGGACCACGGACACGAGCAGGTAGAGGCCCATGATCACCGCGCCGAGCACGTAGCCGCCCGCGAGCTGCATCAGCGAGAGCAGCAGCCGCTCGCTGGCCGGGGGCGGCGGCGCGCCCTCGGCGAGGCCCTCCGGGTGCAGGATGCAGACCGCGCCCGCGGACAGGAGGAACGCGGTGAACAGGTGCGCGAGCGCGTGCAGGAGGCCGCCCACGTATCGATAGATGGGCCGGTGCGCGTCGGTGAACGCCACGACGAGCCCCACGATCGCGAGCACCCAGACCAGGCTGGACGGCGACGTCGCGAGCGCCTCCGCGGCGCCGAGGCTCATGTCGGCCAGCGTCGCGAAGAAGCGGGGCTGCGCCCGCGGCAGCGGCATCACCCAGGACAGGATCGTGTACGCGAGCGCGGTCGCCAGGCCGAACCTGGGGTTGATCAGCGGGAACAGGAGGTTCCTGAGCCCGAGCCGCCTCGACGTCGAGCGGTCCGGGTACTCCTTCTTCAGCGCGTAGGTGGCGGCGCGCTCCCCGCTCCCGAGGCAGATCTCGTGGACGTCGTGCGTGTGCGTCGGGTGCAGGAACGCCCCGCCGCCGCCGGCCGTCACGAGGTGGCGGTCGCCGGGGGCGCCGTCCTCGCCGATCACCGTGTGCCGCCGGTAATGGTGCTGGTCCCCGGCGATCTTGAGCACGATCTCGGCCTGCCTCTCGGCGAGCATCGCCTCGAGCCGGGCGAGGTTCTTCCTCGCCAGGGCGGGCTCCCTCGGCGGGCGCTCCGGATCCCGGGGCGCGAAGATCGCCTGGTAGACCCAGTCCGGCTCGGCGTTGCAGAGGATGATCTGATCGCCGGGGCGGATGTCCTGCGACCTGAAGTAATCGATCTGCATCTTGTCGATGTCGGAGGCGAGCTGCACGTCGACCCCGAGCAGCCAGACCTTGGGGCGGAGCTTCAGCGCGAAGTAGCTCCTCGACTGCCGGGTGCGCCACGCGCCGAGGTCCTCCTCGGCGCAGAACACGTCGGTGAAGCTCTGGAGCCCGTCGTACCAGTCGTGGTTGCCGGGGATGGCATAGAGGTCCGGCCTCGCCGCGCCGCCGCCGCGCTCGAACGCGGCCGTGTAGGGCGCGACGAGCCGCTCCTCGTACGCCTGCGGCGTGGGCGTCGGGTAGACCTCGTCCCCGCCCATGATCAGCACGTCGCCGCGCGGGAGCTCCACGGCCTCGGCCTGCGTGTCCGAGATCCTCCTCGCGGCGCGGATCCGCTCCCGCCCGAGCAGCCACGCGATCGTATACATCGACGCGAACCCGTCGCCCATGTCGGAGACGTAATCGAGCCATATCGCCTCGCGGTCGTCGTAGCGCGGCGCGTCGTCCGCGGCGGCGCAGCCGCGGCGGCCCAGCTCCGCGCCGATCGCCTGGACGACCCGGTAATCGGCGCGCGCGGCGAAGACGTCGGAGAGGACGACGCGGAGCGCGGTCACGACGAGCTGGTCCGGATCATACCACCCGACCATGCGCGCCTGCGCCGGCGCGTCCGTGCGCCGCCGCCGGAAGAGGCTGCTGACCTTCGTCGTCCAGTCCATCGCGGGGCGCCCCCTTCGGCCGGCCGAGCCCGCGATGCTACGGGGCAGCGCCGGCGGGCGCAAGCGGCGCGTGCGGCGCGCGGCGCCGCCCTGCGGCCGTGAGCGGGCGCCCCCGGCGGCTTCAGACCACCCGCACCGGATCCTCCAGCGCATACTCGACGCAATCGAGCGGCCCGCCGTCCTCCCAGGCCAGCATCGCCAGCTCGGCGGGCGCGTCGAGCGCCAGGATCGGGTGGTGCCAGACGCCGCGCCGGTAGCTCACCCCCTGCCCGGGGCCGCAGGCGAAGGCGAGGATCCCCCCCGCGTCGGGCCTCCCGTCCTCGAGCGCCGGGGCCACGCAGACCAGGAAGCGCGCGCACACCATGGGCAGGAACGTCTGGCTGGAGCAGGGGTGCCTCTCCAGGAGGCGCAGCTCGATCGGCAATGACCTCGCCAGGGAGCGGAACACCGCCAGGTTCGGCCTCGCCTCCGGCCGCGAGCTCTCGAGCGCGGCGCACCGGTCGAAGCGCACCGCCGTGCCCTGGTTCGCCGGCGCTCCATCGCGCAGGCCCGCGGACACCACGTCGCCGAACGGCGCGAAGGCCTCCGGAGTCAGCGGTGCGGCGCGCACCTCGCGGACCCTGGATCGATCACGATCCACGGTACGTCGTGAACCCGAACGGGTTGAGCAGCAGCGGGACGTGGTAATGCTCGCCGGCGGCGCGCACGAGGAACGTGATCGAGACCTCGGGATAGAACGAGTCGACGGCGAGGCGCTCGAAATAGGGACCCACGAGGAACGTGATCCGGTAGGTCCCGGGCTCGGGGCTCTCCGCGAGGAGGCCCTTCACCCGGCCGTCGGCGTCGGTCGCGCCGCGGCCGATCGCGGCCCAGCCGGGCGCCTCGCGGCGCTCGAGCGTGACCTCGACGCCGCTCGCGGGGCGGCCGCGGGTCGTGTCCAGGATGTGCGTGCTGATTCCCATGGGATCCTCAATGCGCGAGCAGCCACTTGCCGATGCGCAGGCGCGTGATCTTCGCCTGCTCCCGGGCCGCGTTCTCGATCTCGGCGGCCCGGTCGTTCTCGATGCGCGACAGGAGCCGCTCGAGCACCTCGGGGGCCGTCCGGCCCGAGGCGAACAGGATGAAGATGAACCCGAACTTCTCGTGATAGCGCTCGTTCAAGGACGCGAGCCGCGCGCCGACGTCCTCGGCGGCGCCCGACATCGCCGATTGCTCGCCCCTCGACCACTCGGCGGAGCGCGCGGTCTGCGTCGCGGCCGCCCTCGGCTGGCCGAGGCGGGGGTGCGCGGCGAACGCCTCGAGCCAGTCCTCCTCGGCGAGCGTCCACCACGCGTCCTCGGCGGCCTGGAAGAGCGCGCGCACCGAGGGGAACGGCCGGCGCGCGAGCATTCGAGCCGCGAACGCGCCGGCGCCGTTGAACGAGAGGAGCAGCGCGCGGGCGTCGGGCTCGGGCATCGAGTCGAGGAGGTCGAGGGCGCGGCGCTCCTCGGGGGTGTCGAGCGCGTGGCCGAAGACCCGGAGGCGATTGACGCCGCCGTGCGGGAAGATGTGCACGCGCAGGTGCGTGGCCGCCATCGGCCGGTCGGGCTCCAGCACGTGCCGGCGGTGCTGCACGATCGGGGTCTTCGAAAGCAGCGTCCGCCAGCCGGAGGGGGCGCGGAGGAGCGCCTCCAGCGCGCCGGGCTCCAGCGCGGCCTCGTCCAGGGCCTCGATGAGCGTCGCCTGCGGCGCGTTGCCCTTGAAGAAATGGGTGTCGAGCTCGACGCGCTCGACCACGCCGCGGCGGCCGAGCCGGATCACGCACCAGTCGGAGCCGGGGGTCCTCCGGCGCTTCGTCTCCCAGCCGTCGCCCATGTTCACCCCGCGGCCGGGCAGGAGCAGGTTCGAGGGCGGACCGAAGAACTGATCGCTGGCGGCGGCGATCGTGCCCCCGTGCTCGATCGCGGCGAGGTCGATCGAGCCGGGCCGCCAGAAAACCCGCGGCTCGGGCCGCACGACGCCGTAGACCCGGAGCCGCGCGACCCCGCCGTCGGGGTGGATGCGGAGCCTCACGTGGGTGACGCGGCCCGAGGGCGAGGGGAGGGGCAGCGCGTTCGGGAAATCGGGCTTCACGCGGGTGCGCGGCAGGAGCTCGATCCAGCCGGGATCCTCGAGCAGCGCGCGCGCCGTCGCCGTGTCGGGCGCCTCGATGCCCTCGAGCGAGACCTCCTCGGGGGCGTTGCCCTTGAAGTGCGTCGTGTCGACGAGCGCGCCGCGGACCTCGCCGGGCGTGCCGAGGCGGATGATCGCGGCGTCGTGGCCGGGCTCGCGGCGCCGCTGCGATTCCCAGCCGTCCATCCATTTGCCCCTGTCCGTGTACCTGCCCTCGATCCATTCCGGCGCGGAGGGGCGGAGCAGGCTCTCCTTCTCGGCGAAGTAGTCGTCGGTGGCGTGGACGGCGAACGCGCCGGTCGCGTCCGACGCGAGGTCGACGAGATCGGCGAAGGCCGCGGGCGGGGCGGTCGTGGTGGACAAGGCGGGCTCCGGTGGAGCCCCTTATACGTCATCCGGAGGAGGGGGGCCTATATCCCTTCCATGATCGTCTTGACCGCTCGCTCGAAGACCTGGCCGAACGCGAGCGCGAGGACCAGGACCATGAGCAGCGCGAACAGGATGACCCACATGGGCGTGCCCTTGCGCGGCGCCGGCGACGGGTTCGGCACGAAATAGACCGACCCCCCGCGCGGCCGCTGCGCGCCCGCCCCCTGGGCCGCCGGCCCGAGCGCGCCCGGCGCCGCGCGCCCTTCGGCCAGGGCCGCGAACGCGGCCGCGAGCTCCGTCGCCGTCTGGTAGCGCTGCGCGGGATCGCGCGCGCAGGCCCGCTGGAAGAACCAGTCCACGGCGGGCGCGAGATCGAAGACCACGCACGTCGGCGGCTCCAGCGGCTGCGTGCAGACCTTCACCAGCACGTCGCCCATCGTGTCGCCGGTGAACGGCATCCTGCCGGTGATCGCGTGGTAGAGGATGACGCCCAGCGACCACACGTCGCTCCGGTGATCGACGTCCTTGCTCCCCTTGATCTGCTCGGGGCTCATGTAGTGCGGCGTCCCGACGAGCGCGCCCGTCGCGGTCGCGGCGGCCGACGGCTCGCCGTCGGGCGACCGCACCTTGGCCACGCCGAAATCGAGCAGCTTCACGATCTCCTCGCCGTGCACGCTGGCGAGGAAGACGTTGCTCGGCTTGAGATCGCGGTGAACGATGCCCTCCCGCTGCGCCGCGCTCAGCGCCTTCGCCACCTGCGTGGCGACGGCGGACGCCTCGCGCAGCGACAGGCGCCCGAGCCGCCGCAGCCGGTGCGCCAGGTCCTCGCCCTCGAGCCACTCCATCGCGATGAACGGCGTCCCCTCGTCGACGCCGTGATCCAGGACCTGCACGACGTGCGGCGACCGGAGCCGCGCGGCGGCGACGGCCTCCCGCTCGAAGCGGGCGACCGCCTGCGCCGACGCGACGAGCTCCGGGCTCATGAACTTGAGGGCCACGGGCGCGTCGAGCGCGAGGTGCCGCGCGCCCCAGACCTCGCCCATCGCGCCCTGGCCGATGCGCCTCTCCAGCCGGAATTTTCCGGCGATCACTCGACCTTCGATGAGCTCCATGGGGCGTCCGTCGGCGCGGACCTCGGGAACATCGCCGATGTGGGGACGTGCGCGCAACAACCATCGCTCGCCCGGCGCCGCGCCGTGGTAAGAGTGGATTCGCCCGGCGGCCTCCCGGGCCCCGCGCGGCGCGTCCGCGTGGGGCCCCGGCATGGTATCGCGGCCGGGCGCATGGAGGCTTCGCATGATCTTCGATCGGACCAGGTTCCTTCTCCTCGTCACCGCGATCGCCGCGGCGTCGGCTTGCACCAAGGCCGCCGACGATGGCTCCGGCGGCTCCGGCGGCTCCGGCGGCTCGGGCGGCGCGACCGGCTCGGGGGGCTCGGGCGGCGATAACACCGGCGGCGCGGGCGGCGCGGCCGCGTGCGACGACTCGGTCGGATCGCCCGAGTGCGCCTCGGCCTGCGAGGGCTTCGACTCCTGCACGCCGCTCGAGGGCGATCTCAAGCCCCGGGTGATGGAAAACGTGGCGACGTGCCTGAACGCGCTCGATCAGACGCTCTGCGCCGAGGCCGACGTCGAGGGCTGCATCCGCGCCGGCCTCGCCGCGGCCTGCGCCGACGAGACCGCGGACGACGACTGCGCCGCGCTCGCCCCGCTGTGCGGCGCGGCCGCCGACGATCCGGCCTGGGTCTCGGAGTGCCACGCCCTGATCGACGGCCTGACGGAGGAGGGCCGCGCCGCCGTGGCGGTGTGCGCCGGCGACGG
The DNA here is from genome assembly GCA_964421485.1 of uncultured Polyangiaceae bacterium. Classification (GTDB taxonomy): domain Bacteria; phylum Myxococcota_A; class Polyangia; order Polyangiales; family Polyangiaceae; genus CAYQYG01. Next base: position 9,924 of record CAYQYG010000192.1, read on the forward strand.
CGTGAGCTGCGATCCCGCCTACGGCGGCCTCTACGTCTGCATCTCCGGCCTGCGCTTCTGACGCCGCGTGCGCCCGCCGCCCCCCGCCCCGCCCTGGGCCGCCGGCATCGCCACGATCGGAGTGACCGGCACCAACGGCAAGACCACCACGACCACGCTGATCGCCGCCGCGCTCGCGCGCGTCGCCCGCCCCGTCGCGCGCGTGACCACGCTCGGCTGCTTCGTGGACGACGAGCGCCTCGGCGTGCCGCTCGACTACCGCGGCTTCCTCGCGGCGATGGAGCGCTGCCGCGACGGGGGCGGCCGCCTCGCCGCGATCGAGCTGACGAGCGAGGCGCTGGCGCTGGGCTTCGCGACCGCGTGGCCCTGCCGCGTCGGCGTGTTCACGAACCTCACGCGCGATCACCTCGACGCGCACGGCAGCGCCGAGCATTACCTGGCGAGCAAGGCGCAGCTCTTCGTGCACCTGCCCGAGGGCGGCGCGGCGGTGCTGAACGGCTGCGATCCGGCCTCGGCGCTGATCGCCGAGGTGGTGCCCGCGGGCGCGCGCGTGGTGCGCTACGGGGCCCGTGGCTCCGGGCGCGCCGGGGGGAGCGCGGCCCTGCCGCTCGACGTGGAGGCGCGCGAGGTGGAGATCGGCTGGGGCGGGACGCGCGTCGCGATCGGATCGAGCGGGCGGCTCGGCGATCTGCCGGGAGAGATCACGACGCGCGCGATCGGCGAGGTGTTCGCGGAGGACGCGCTGGCCGCCCTGGCGGCCGCGGTGGCGGGCGGGGTGCCGGCGGGCGAGGCGGCGCAGGCGATCGCGGCCGCGGCGCCGCCGCCGGGCCGGTTCGAGGTGGTCGCGGAGCGCCCTCACGTCGTGGTCGATTACGCGCACACCCCCGACGCGCTGGCGAGGACGCTGGCGTCGGCGCGGCGGCTGTGCGCGGGCAGGCTATGGGTGGTGTTCGGCGCGGGCGGGGACCGGGACCGGGCGAAGCGGCCGATGATGGGCGCGGCCGCCGCGGCGGCGGACCGGATCGTGCTGACGAGCGACAACCCGAGGAGCGAGGATCCCGCGGCGATCGCCGCGGCGATCCGCGAGGGGCTCGGGGGCCACGCCGGCGTGGAAATCGAGATCGACCGGGCGAGGGCCATTGCGGAGGCGGTGCGCGGGGCGGGCGAAGACGACGTGATCGTGATCGCCGGGAAGGGGCACGAGGCAGAGCAGGTGATCGGCGGGGCGCGGCGGCGATTCTCGGATCAGGAGGTCGCGCGGGCGGCGCACCGGCCGGCCGCGCGCCCTCCATCGGCGCGGCCGCGCTGAGCGAAGCATCGAGCCTCCCCGCGCATCCCGGCGGCATTTTTCGCCCGGCCGCGAAACACCGGGTCACCTCACTTTGATGTTCCCGCGCCGGGCAGGATCGGTATCCTCCAGCTCATGAGGCCTTCCCTTGTGCGCAGCGTCCTGGGGCTCGGTGCCCTCGTCGCCGTCGCTTGCGGCGCGGCGTGCAACCTCATCACGGGCGCCGAAGACCTCGAGATCGAGGGCGACGGGGGGAGCGGCGGCGGCTCCTCCGGACAGGGCGCCTCGGGGCAGGGCGCCGGGACGTCCCAGGGTGGCGCGGGCGGCGGCGGCGCCGGCGCCGGCGCGGGCTCCACGGGCGGCTCGGGCTCCACGGGCAGCGCGGTGTGCGGCGACGGCGCCTGCAACGGCGCCGAGACCTGCGGCGACTGCCCGGGCGATTGCGGCTCCTGCGGCCCCAGCTGCGGCGACGGCGCCTGCAACGGGACCGAGACCTGCGCGACCTGCGCGGCCGATTGCGGCGGGTGCGACCCCTGCGGCAACGGCGCCTGCGACGCGGGCGAGACCTGCGACACGTGCGCCAGCGACTGCGGCGCCTGCGCCACGTGCCAGGGCGCGGGCGACGCGACCACCCCCCTCGACGCCGAAGAGCAGGCCTTCCTCGTCCTCATCAACCAGTACCGCGCCCAGAACGGGCTCGGCGCGCTCAGCGCCTGCACCTCCCTGAACCGCGCGGCCCAGGGCCACAGCGAGGACATGCGCGACAACGATTACTTCTCGCACACCGGCCTCAACGGCTCCTCGCCGTGGGAGCGCGCCTGCGACGCCTGCTACGAGCTCGGGTGCGGCCCCCAGACCGCGATGGCCGAGAACATCGCGGCCGGCAACTCCGGCGCTCAGGCCACCTTCACCCAGTGGCAGAACTCCCCCGGTCACAACGCCAACATGCTCGGCTCGAGCTTCACGATGATCGGCATCGGCCGCGCCACCGGCGGCGGTCAATACGGCGTCTACTGGACCAACGTGTTCGGCGGCGACTCCGAGCCGAGCTGCAACTGACCCTCTGCCCCTCCGCGGCGCCACCCCTTCGAGCGAAGGAACATCGATGATCGAGAGCGACGAGCCTGTGTTCGACAGGCCGGACACCGGACGCATGGTCGACTACTGGCTGGGCGGCGACCACCACCACGAGGTGGATCGCCGCGCCGCCGATCGGATCGCGGCGATCGAGCCCAGCGCCCCGGCGTGGGCGCGGGTGCAGCGCGGGTTCCTTCAGCGCGCGGTGGCCTACCTGGCAGGCGAAGCCGGGATCGACCGCTTCGTGGTGGCCGGCGCCGGCCTGCCGACGTGCGGCAACGTCCACGAGGCCGCGCCGGGCGCCCGCGTCCTGTACACGGACGTCAGCCCCACGACGATCGAGCATGGGCGGCGGCTGCTCGAGCACACCCCCCGGGCGAGGTACGTGCAGGCCGACGCCGCGCGCCTGCCCGATCTGAGCCGCGAGCTCCTGGACGAGCTCTTCGGCCCGAGCGCGCCGATGGGGATCGTGTTCATCGGCATCGCCTATTTCTTCCCGGACGAGCCGCTGCGCCGGATCTTCGCGGCGCTCCACGAGTGGGCGGCGCCCGGGAGCCACCTGGCCGTCTCGTTCGTGGGCAGCGACGCCCGCATCCACGCTGCCGGCCTGGAGGTCTACGCGAGGATGGGTAACCCGATCTACCCGCGCACGCCCGAGGAGCAGGCCGCGGTGCTCCACCCCTGGCAGCTCGTCGCCGGCGGCATCCGGCCGGCCGATCGCTGGGGACGAGATGACGGCGAAGAGGCCGGGCCGGTGTTCATCCACGGCTGCGTCGCGCGGAAGGACGTGGGCTGAGGGCCACCCCGTTCGAGGTCACGGATCCGGCGCGCGTCCGTGTATCCTGCGCCGGTGCACATGCCCAGGCTCCTGCTTCCCCTGGCCCTCCTCGCGAGCTGCGCCGCGCCCGCGCCTGCGTCCGCGCCCGCGCCCGTGCCCGTGCCCGCGCCCGCGTCTGTCCCCTCTTCCGCCTCTTCCGCGATCCCCGCCGCGAGCGTGGAGGTGAAGAGCGCCCCCGAGGCCCCGGCGCCCGTGGACGGCGAGGCCCCTCCCGCGCTGCCACCTGCGGAGAAGGCGCAGATGCTGGCGGAGGCGCTGGTTCGTCCGGGCGATCTGCCCTTGCCGAGAGGCGGCAAGCTCGCGGGACCGTGCGTCCGGACGCACCTCCACGCGGCGGCCACGCTCGAGACCTCGCTCGAGGTGGCCGAGTCCCTGATCCAGGGCGTCACGACGGCCCCGATCGATCTCGACGGCGACGGCGCGCCTGACGAGGTGCTCTTCCTCGGGGCGGCCGGGATGACGACCACGTACGGGCTCTACGTGATGCGCGGCGGCTGCGGCTACCCCGCCGGCTTCGTCGAGATCGACGGCGCGCCGCGCGCCACGCCGCGCTTCGCCGCCGGGCTCCGCGTCCTAGAGGCGACGAGCGGCTGTCCGATCCATTGCTGCGAGGAGATACGCCACGTGCGCATCGCATTCGACGGAAAGGCGTACGGCGTGGCCGAGAGCTCGGTCGAAAAGAGGACCTGCGCGCACCGCAGGCTACCGCCCTGAGCCCTGCCGCGGCGCGCCGGCCGCGCACGGCTCGGCGCCGGCCGCTGCCTCCTTCGCGGCCGCGGTCCGAGGCTCCGCCACCGCCAGCGCGACGAGGTACGTGAGCAGCACCGCGAGGCCGATCGTCACGAGCCCGGTCACATGGGTCACGGCGAGGCTGCTCGTCGTGTTCAGCGCGGCCCACATCGGCCAGCCCGCGACCGCGTTGCTCAGCGCATGCGCCCCGGGGACGACGGCGATCGCCATCGCCGGGTGCCAGCCGGGGCGCGATCCGAGCCGATGTATCACGGCCGCGGCGACGATCGGGCTCGCCGCGTTGATCGACTGGAACCACAGCGGGAGGCCGGCGACCTGGAACGGCTGAGGTCCGTAATACGAATAGATGCCGGCCGCGATCGCGGGCACCTCCATCGCCAGATTGGACAGGACGTACGCGCCGTACAGCAGGAAGAGCCCGCGAAGATCGATACCCCGGCGCAGCACCGCGAGCGTCAGCATGGCCTGGCCGCCGACGTACCACACGTAGCAGGGGAGGATGAACCACGGCATCGGCCGGCCGAAGAGGCGGAACATCTCCCACATCCCCACGGGCGCGAACCAGACGAGCGCGAGGTGCTCGACCATGGGCTCGAGGAGCGTCGCGAGGCCGCCTCCCGCGAGGCACGCGAGGACGAGGCCCGGCTCCTTCGGCAGCCAGCGGCGGAAGGCGAACCAGACGACGAGCAGCACCGGGATGACCTGGGCCCAGGTCATCACCGGCTGCCAGAGCTCACTCATGACCATGCCTTCGGGCGGATGGTGGATCGGCGCCAGCCCTGCGATGTCGCTCATGCTCGCTCCTCGCGTCCTGTGGGAGGTCCGCTGTGGCCTTGAGAGGGGGGCTCTCGGGCCTCCGCCAGCGTCAGCTTCGCCCTCGACCTGGCGGCGCCCGGGTGATTGCCGGGCAGGACGAGCGTCACGACCGCCCCGCCCCCGTCGCGCTCGGCGAGGCTCAGGCTGCCGCCGTGGGCCTCGACGATCTCGCGGCACAGCGGGAGGCCGAGGCCGCTGCCCTTTTCCTTGGTCGTGTAGAACGGCATGAGCGCGCTCGCGAGGGCCTCGCGCGAGAAGCCGCGCCCGCGGTCGCGCACCTCGAGGCGCTGGCTCCCGTCGGCGCCGATCTCGATCGCGAGCTCGATCGCCTCCGGCGCGCTGCCGGCCTCGGCGGCGTTCTTGAACAGGTTGATGAGCGCCTGCTCGATCTGCGCGGCGTCGAACCACCCGGATCCGATCGGCGCAGCGGGGAGCCGCGCCTGCGGGTGCAGGCTGCGCAGCCGCTCGAGGAGCGCGGCCCACGCGACCTCGCGCGGGCTCGGCGCGGGCAGGCGGGCGAGCCGGGCGTAGCCGTCGAGGAAGCCGCGCAGGTGCTGGGCGCGCTCCTCGATGGTGTCGAACGCGCGGGCGAGCTTGTCGCGGCCGTCGGGCCGGTCGACCAGGAGCCGCGCCGAGCCGACGAGCGACGCGATCGGAGCGAGCGAGTTGTTGACCTCGTGGCTGATGACGCGCACGACCCTCTTCAGCGTCTCGACCTCGCGGCGCGCGATCTCGCGCGTCAGGTGCTTGACGATGATCAACGTGTTCGGCCGCCCGCCCAGGTTGTAGGGGCGGCGGGTGATGTGGTGCGTCTCGGATTGCCCCCCCACCTCCAGCGTGACGAGCGAATCCGCCTCGCCGAGCAGCGCCGCGCGCAGCGCGGGCGTGGCCTTGTCGACCATCGCCAGGAAGTCCTTGCCCTCCGCCGGCGCGCCGTCGAAGAAGAGATCGCGGGCCGCCGGGTTGGCATACTTGATGGTGCCCTCGTCCCCGTAGAGCACGATCGCGTCGGGGTTGATGTCGGCCGCCGTCTTCGTGAGCGCGTCGTGCTCCTGGCCGTGGGCCTTGAAATGGGAGAGCGTGGCCTCGATGCGCCGCAGGCGGAGCGCGGCTCGCCT
>CAYQYG010000193.1:0-9365 GCA_964421485.1 uncultured Polyangiaceae bacterium
GGGATCAGCGGGGGCGCGGGGGCGGGGCGGTCGAGCGGCCTGTCGCCGGCCGGGCGGGGGGTGGGGGCGCCGAAGCCCTGGCGGGACGTGCTGGGCATCGAGTGGGCGCAGAGGAGCACGGCCGCGCCGAAGCGCTCGAGCTTCCGGGCGAGCAGCGCATGGAGGGCCGCGTGGTAGGGCCGGTAGACGCTCTCCAGGCGGCGGTGCAGCTCGCGGCGCGGGAGCCGGCCCGCGAGCACGGGCGCTCCGTCCGTGGTGAGCCGCCAGATGAGGCCGCGGGGCCAAGGGGTGGAGCCGCCGCCCTCCACGGCCTCGGCGTCGCAGTCGGCCTCGCTGCGGTTGAGGTCGACCACGAAGCGGCTGAGGCGGGCCGTGACGAGCGTCGCCCCCTCGGCGGGCGCGTCCTGGAAGAGCGCGTCCACGTAGAGGTCTGCGTCTCGACCGATGCTGCGCGCGGGCGCGATCGTCCACGCCAGCGACTCGGGATCCACGTGCACGCCCGCGTGCGGGACCTCGACCACGACCGGGCTCTCCTCGCCGCGGGGCTCGATCACGTCGAAGGCCTGCACCACAAGCGCACTCTTACCCATTCCTCCGCCGGCCGGGGAGGGGGTTCGGGGCGGAGCCCCGGATGCCGGACTGAATTTGGGGCGGAGCCAGCCGGTCGGGAGGGGCCTGGATGCCGCTTTCTGGCGTGCGGTCCGGCGCGCAGTTAGCCTGTCGCGGGTGGACCTTTCCAGCTGGGTTGATGCCTACCTGGACCACCTCCGGGTGGAGCGCGCGCTCGCGGCGCTGACGCTGGAGGCGTACGGGCACGACCTCGCCAGGCTGGTCGCGCACGCCGAGGCGAGCGGCGTGACCGGGGTGGAGGGGCTCGACGCGGCGCTCGTGGGCACGTTCCTCGTGTCGCTCGGCAAGGAGGGCCTCGGCGCGCGCTCGGCTGCGCGCCACCTCTCGGCAGTGCGCGGCTTCGCGCGGTTCCTCGTCCGCGAGCGGGCGATCGACAAGGATCCCTGCTCCCTCATCGATCGGCCGAGGGTCGGGCGGCGGCTGCCCAAGGTGCTGTCGTTCGAGGAGATCGCGCGGCTGCTCGATGCGCCGGAGCAGGGCACGTTCCGCGGCCTCCGGGACCGGGCGATGCTGCACGTGATGTACGCGGCGGGCCTCCGCGTGAGCGAGGTCGTCGGCCTCAAGGTGGCGGATCTCGACCCGAAGAAGGGGATCGTCGCCGCGTTCGGCAAGGGCGGGAAGCGGCGCCTCGTTCCGCTCGGGGAGCCGGCGCTCGCCGCGCTCGACGCCTACCTGGAGGCGCGCGCGGCATGGATCGGGGCGGCCGCGGGGCGGGCGGGCAAGAGCTCGGCGCTCTTCCTGTCGCCCCGCGGCGGGCCGCTCACGCGCCAGGCCGTCTGGAAGCTGCTCACCGGCTACGCCCGCGCCGTCGGCATCGACAAGCCGAGCTCGCCCCACAAGCTGAGGCACTCGTTCGCGACGCACCTGCTCGAGGGCGGCGCGGACCTGCGCAGCGTGCAGGCGCTGCTCGGCCACGCGGACGTGTCGACGACCGAGATCTACACGCACCTCGCCGACGACCACGTGCGCGCGGCGTACCGGCGGGCCCACCCGCGCGCCTGAGCCTGCGCGCGGGGCGGGCCACGGATCGAGAGGTTCGGGGCGCAGGGCGCGCCACGTGGAGCGCGACCCGGAGCCCCGAATGTCAGGGAGCCCTACTGGCCGCGCTCGCAGCGCTGCCGCTCGAGCAGCTTGAGCTTGCTGCAGTCGCGCTTCGGCGTGGGGCGGGGGCCGGGCGAGGACGCCGCCACCTTCTGCAGCGCGTAGTCCTTCTCGAACGGCTTGCCGGCCTCGACGGTGATCATGTCCGTCTGCGGGAGGAAGCCGGTCCGCCTCACCGAGACCTTGTGCTTGCCCGGCTTGAGGCGGATGTCGTCCGGGTTCGCGACGGCCTTGTCGTCGATCAGGATCGAGTCGCACGCCTCGGGCGAGCAGGTGATCTTCACCGGCGCGTCTTCGGGCGCGGCGTCGGCGGCCTCGGCGGGGCCCGCGTCGGGCGTGTCGCCGGCGGCGACGGCCGAGTCGGGGGGCGGCGGCGTGGGCGGCGGCGCGCTCTCGCTGGCCGGCGGCGCCGCGCTGGTCGAGGCCGACGCGATCGGGCCCGGCGCCTCCGGGCTCGAGGACTTGCCGAGCAGGAACCACGCGGCGGCGGCCCCGCCGAGCAGCAGCACCGCGACGACGCCCACCACGACGGGCGCCGCCTTGCCCGACGGCGTGCGCGTGGCCCCGGCGGGGAGCTGCGCCATGGTCGGCTGCGGGATGTGGGTGGCCGCGCCGGAGGGCGACTCCTGCGCGGGCTGCGCCGGGGCCGTCTGCACCGGGAGCGCCTGATCGAGCGGCGGATAGCCCGCGCCGTAGCCGGGCTGCTCTGCCGGCGCGCGCGGCGGGCCTGGATCGACCGCGGCGTAGGCGTCGCCGAGCGCGATCGTGTGGTTCTGCGGCGCCCGCCCGGCGGCGGAGGGGAAGCCGCCGAGCGCCGCGGCGAGCTCACCCACGCTGCGGAAGCGCTCGCGGGGATCGACCGCGAGCGCGCGGGCGAAGGCGGCGTCGAGCGAGGGGTTGAGCTGCGCCCCGAGCTCGGCGGCGCGCGCCGACGCGGCGGGGCGCGGGCCGGAGATCTCCCGCTGCCACCCGTTGAGGTCCGGCGCGCCCTGGCAGGAGCGCCAGAACGAGCGGCCGGTGAGCGCGAAGAACGCGACGAGCGCGGCCGAGAAGACGTCGGCGGCGGCGCCGGGCTGCGCGCCCTGCTGCATCTGCTCCGGGGCCATCCAGGGCGCCGCCACGACGTAGCCCTCCTGCGTCGGCGCGACGGCCCGGGCGAGGCCCACGCCGAAGTCGATCACCCGGAGGTTGCCCGGCGCGTTCGGGTCGATGAAGAGGTTCGTCGGCTTGAGCGCGAGGTGGAACACCTCGCGGGCGTGCGCCGCGTCGAGCACCGCCGCGAGCGTGCGCAGCATCGCGCCGACCTCCTCGATCGCCATCGGCCGGTGCATGACGAGCTGGGCGACCGAGGGCGTCGAGATGAAGTCGGTGATCGTGAACGGGGTCGCGGTCGCCGGGTCGTAGCCCGCCTCGAGGATCGGCGCGACGAGGTCCTGCGGCAGCGCGTTCGTCTCCGCGACGTAGCGCTGGAGCTGGTCCATCACGTCGCGCCGCTGGCCGATCGCGGGGGAGTAGGCCTTCAGCGCGACGTCGCGCCCCTGCTGGGACACGGCGCGGAACGTCGCCGACGCGCCCCCGTAGCCGAGGAGCGAGCGGACCGAGAACTTGCCCGCGACGGCGGTCCCGGGTGCGAAGTTCGGCGCTGTCACGGCGTCACTTCTCCGCGGCCGCGATCGACTCGATGGACTCCAGGATCGCCGCGTCGGCGCTCGTGCTGTCGTCGGAGGGGACGAAGCTGACGCCGAGCAGCATCTTGCCATCCTCGACCGGCGCCGAGAAGAAGAGCACCGGCCCCTTCTTGTCCCCGCGCGCGCCCCCGTCGACCTGCCAGAGGCCGAGCTTGATCGCGCCGATCTCCTTGGTGTCGTCGGGCTTCTTCCAGTTGACCTTCTTCTTGGGGAGCGTGACGTTGATCTCCTTCGCCAGCTCCGCGATCGCGGCCTCGCGCGCCTCGGCCTCCTTCTTCGGCTCGTACTCGGCCTGCGCGATCGCCACCGCGGGTCCGTCGTCCGCGGCCTGCGCCACCGTCACGGCCTCGCCTTGCGCGTAGAACCAGCCCTTGGCCGGCTTGAACGTGAGCTCGCTCTTCGCGATCTTGGCCTTGGTGCTCGCCTTGGCCTCGCACTTCTCGTCGAGCGCCTTGCACGGCTTCTTCTTGGGCGGCTCCGGCTTCGGAGCTTCCGCCGTCGGCGCGGGATCGGCGTAGATGGGCTTCTTGGGGGTCGAGCTGCACGCTGCGGCGAGCGCCGCGAGGGCGGCGAGCGGGAGGAGGGTCCTTTGTCGGGAGATCATCGCGACGCGAGCGTTGCAGAACCGGGACCGGCGCTGCAAGTAAAGAGCTACCGAGCCCACCGGGAGGGGTGGGTTTTCGGTCGGACCGGGGGGGCGCGGGGGGGGTAAGGAGGGGTGAGGAGGGGGGCGCGCCGCGCTTGCTACTTGACGACGGCGCCGACGTCCTGCTCGACCTGCTCCCCGAGGGTCGCCGGCACCTTGCCGTGGAGGCGGGTCCGCTCGGTGACCAGGTAATAGTCGGGCTTGCCGCTCGATCCGGGCGGGCCCTTCACGAGCTCGAGGAAGCCGAGCTCCCCGTCCGCGCCGGCGTACTCGACGCGCGCGACGGTCTCCGACGACGAGGGCGCGGCCGCGGCGTACTCGGTCGGGCGGAGCCGATCCAGCTTGCTCATCCAGTTGCCCGCGGTCTCGTCGTTCTGATCGGGGCTCGCCGGATCGGCCCAGAACTTCTTGCCCTCGGCGCCGCCGCGGGTGAGCTCGCGCGCCTTGCCGCCGGCGAGGATCTTCGCGCGCGTGACCTCGGCGTCCTTCCACTCGTGCAGGTCGCGCTCGAGCAGGCGCGAGTCCGCCGCGTCGAGGTCGCGGTAGACGTCGCCCTTGATCGCGTAGACCTCGCCCGAGGCCGGATCCTTCGCGTAGCGGTCGCCGCCGCCGGGCGTCGGGCCGCCGAAGACGAGCTTCCGCTCGGCGCCGCGCAGCGTGACCGTGAGCGTGCCCTCCGGATCGTCGAGCCCGAACTCGCCGGCGCGGTCGTCGCCGAGCTTGCCGATCGCGCGGAGCGCCTTGAGCGGCGCGAGCACCTCGGCCAGCTTGTTGGCGCCGCCCACCGAGACGAACGTCGCCGACTTCGCCGCCGGCGCCGGCGCCTCGGCCCCCGCGTCCCCGGCGGGGGGCGGGGCGTCGCGCTCGGTGCTGCCGACGAAGTAGCGCCCGGCCTTGTCCTGCTTCGCCTCGAGCGTGACCCTCCGGCGCTTGCCCTCGAACGCGATCCGCTCGACGTCCGCGGCGCGGCCCTGCCACACGGTCACGTCGGTCTGGGCCGTGGGCGAGGCCGCCTTCTTGTCGCGCGTCCAGACGAAGACCGCGAAGAGGGCCGCCACCACGACCAGGCCGAGGTGCACGAGGATTGAGCGATCCGACCTCATCCGCGCCTCCCGCCCGCGCGCCGCGCGCGGCGCATCACGACGAACCCGAGCCCGAGCACCAGGGAGGGCGCGAGCAGGATCGTCCCGTAGAACCAGAGCTGGTCCTTCTCCTTCGTGTGCTCGATGCGGACGTCCTCGGTCGTGGTGACCGCGCCCGCGAAGCTCTCCTCGCCGCCGAGCCAGCGGAGCGCGTCGGCGGCGAGGTAGATGTTCGGCTCGTTGCCGAACGCCGCGTCGCTGAGCGCGTCGGCGTCCGCGAGCACGAACGCGCGCATCTCCTTCTTGTCCTTCTCGTCGCCGCCGAGGTCCTTCGACACGGCCGCGGCGAGGTTGTACGCGCTGCTCTTCTCGCTGCCCGCGTCCCTCTCGAAGTCGCCGTCGAGGTCCGCGAAGGTCTCGGCGAGCGACTTGATCGCGAAATCGATCTTCTCGGTCGCGCCGTCGCGCTTGTCGAGCGAGGACGCCCCCGGGAAGAGGACCGGCGCGCGCTGCGCGTTGCGGCTCAGCGTCGAGACCGACGCGTGCGACGAGTAGCGCGTCGTGACCAGGATCGTCCGGTCGGAGTTGTTGTAGCGCCGCCGCACGTAGACCTTGTCGTTCGCGAGGATCTCGGGCTTCCACGCGAGCCCGACGACCCCGGCGAGCGGATCCATGTCGGCCTTGGCGTCCGGATCGAGCCCGAGCAGGAGGTGCCCGCCGCCCTCGGCGTAGCGCCTGAGCGTGTCCACCTCCTCGGGCAGGAGCGCCTTCGCGGGGCCGAGCACGACCACGAGGTAGGCGTCCTTCGGGATCTCCGTGCCGAGGCCCTGCGCGAGGCCGAGGTCCTTCACGCTGTAGTTCTGCGACTCGAGCAGCTTGCGCAGGCCCTTCGCGCTGCGGCCCTCCTTGGCGGCGTCGCCGGCCGCCTCGTTCAGCTCGCCGTGGCCGACGGTGATGTAGGCGACGCGCTGCGCGCGCATCACCTTGAGCAGCGCCTTCTGGAAGTCGGCGTCGAGGCTCTTGAGCTTCGCGGCGGCGGTCTTCATGTCGGCGCCGATGGTGAGCGCCTCGCGCGACGAGCCGCGCGAGAGCACGACCACGCCGTCCTGCGAGACCTTCGCCTCCTTCGCGATCGCCGGGACGAGCAGCCGATCCTGGAGCTCCACCGTGACGTTCGGCGTGGCCGCGGCGACCTCGCGCAGGTAGCCGGCCACCTCGCCGCCGACGTCGTTGATCTGCGGGAAGAAGGCGGTGACCTTGATCGGCTCGGTCAGGCCCTCGGCGACGCGCTTCGTGGAGTCGCTCGGGCGCGCGGTGCGGAAGAACGAGAAGTCGGCCTTCACGTCGAGCTCGCCCGCCGCGTACACGAAGAGCGAGGCGTAGACCGCGGCGAGGCCCAGCGAGAGGCCGGAGATCGTCGCGGCGCGCACGCGCCGGCCCTCGATCCGCGGGGCGCTGCGCATCGGCGCGAGCGCGAGCTCGCCGAAGAAGAGCGGGATCGTGGCGACGACGAGCAGCGCGATCCAGAAGGCGGTGGTCGCGGCGTCGATGCGCGCCCGGGTCTCCGCGGCCGCCTTCGCGACGCCGAGCAGGCCGCGCCCCGTGTCCGTGGTCGTGAAGTACGCCGCGACCGCGGCGAGCCCGAGCGCCGAGAGGATCGCGAGCGCCCGCTCGACGCGGCGCCTCTCGTCCGGTCGCTCGGGGCTCCGGGTCGCCGTTCGGCGCCCTTCGCCCCGACCCCCGTCCGCGCGCGCCACGGTCACGAAGCGCAGGGCCGTCACCACGGCGAGCCCCAGGACGCCCGCGCCGGAGAGCGCGTAGCGCGCGCCGTCGATCGTCGGGACCACGCGCTCGCCGATGAAGACGAGCGCGAGCGCCGCGGCGTACGCGGGCACCATCCACGCGCCGACGGGCACGGGCCGCGGCTCGGCCTTCCCGGGAGTGTCCTTCGCGTCCTTCACCGCCACCTCCGGGCCCTCAGGGTGTGGGTCGCCGCGAGCAGGAAGAAGTAGGTGATCGCGACGTAGTAGACGACGTTCTCCAGCCGGAGCACGCCCTTCATGAAGCCCGCCTGGTTCGACGGGTAGATGAGCGCCATCGCGTTCAGGAACCCGTTGATCGGCGGCTCGGCCACCTTGGCGACCTGCCAGAGCACGAGCAGCGTCCCGAGGATCGCCGCGCCGAGGATGACCGCGATGATCTGGCTCGACGCGAGCGCCGAGGCGAAGAGGCCGACCGCGAGCGACGCGGCGCCGAGCAGGAGCACGCCCGAGTAGCCGACCAGGATGTGCCCGATCGAGACCTTGCCGTTCACGAAGATGAGGAGCGGCATGTGCACGGTCAGCGCCGTGATGATCGCGAGCAGGCCGAGCGCCGCGAGGAACTTGCCGGCGATGATCTCGCCGTCGTGGATCGGCGCGGTGCGCATCAGGACGAGCGTGCCGTGCTCGCGCTCGCCGGCGATGAGCCGCATCGAGAGGATCAGCGAGACGATCATCGTCGTCCAGCTCGCCACGTCGAAGAACCAGCGGAGGACGTCGGACGAGAGCCGCTGGCCCGAGCCGAGCACGGCCATGTAGATCAGGCCCTCGATCAGGATCGCCGCCGCCGCGACCATGTAGCCGAGGGGCGAGCGGAGGTACGCGGACATCTCCCTCCGCGCCACGAGCAGCACCCGCGTCATGAGTCGGTCTCCTCCTGGTGCTCGGCCTCGCCGGCCCCCTCGGCCGGCGCCGCGGCGGCCTTCGCGGCCCTGGCGCCCCTCGCGGCCTTCGATCCTGCCTTCCTGGCGGCGAGCGCGCCGCCCGAGCTGCCCGCGAGCCGGAGGAAGACCGACTCGAGCTCGCGCTCGGAGCGCCGGAGCTCGAGCACGCTGAGCCCCTTCTGCACGAGCCCGGCGCAGACCTCGGCGCGGACATCGCGGGTCGCCTCGATCCCGAACGTCAGCGCGCCGTCCGGCTCCGCGGCCGGGAGCGGCTCGATGGCGTCCACGCCCTCGACGCCGCGCAGCGCGGCCTCGGCGTCCTCGGCCGCGCCGCCGCGCACGGTGATCTCGAAGCGGACGCCCTGCAGGTAGCTCTTCGAGAGCTCCTCGGGCGTGCCCTGCGCGCCGATCTCGCCGTCGCGGATGACGAGGATGCGGTCGCAGGTCTCGCTGATCTCCGAGAGGATGTGGCTGGAGAGCAGGATGGTGTGATCGCCCTTGAGGCCCTTCAGGAGCTCGCGCATCTCGACGATCTGCACCGGATCGAGCCCGCTGATCGGCTCGTCGAGCACGAGCAGGCGTGGCCTGTGGACGATGGCCTGGGCGATGCCGACGCGCTGCTTGAAGCCGTGCGAGAGCGAGGTGATCGGCTCGCCGGCGACGTCCTTGAGCTGGGTGATCTCGATCGCCTCGGGCACGCGGGCGTCCGCCGCGGCGGCGTCGAGGCCGCGGAGGCGCGCGGCGAAGTGGAGGTACGCGCGGACGGTCATCTCGTCGTAGAGCGGCGGCCTGTCCGGCAGGTAGCCGATGCGTGATCGGACCTCGTGCGGGTCGTCCACGACGTCGAACCCGTCGACGACGACGCGGCCCGAGGAGGGCAGGAGATCGCACGCGAGGATGCGGAGGGTGGTGGTCTTGCCCGCGCCGTTGAGGCCCAGGAGGCCGACGACCTCACCCGCCTCGATGGAGAAGGTGAGGGGGCCTATGGCTTTCCGGTCGCCGTAATATTTGTAGAGGTCGCTGATCTCGATCACCGGCCGCGCTCCCTCCATGGGAAGAGGAGTTGCCCGCCACGGCGCGGGATCGCCGCGGAGGAGCGGCGGTCCCGGACGCCAGCGGCCCCTTACAACAGGGCGACGGGAAAATCATTCCTTGCGCCACCTGCCAGAAGTCCTGCCGGCGATCGGAGAAGAGAGAGGAGAGAGGGATCACAGGGAGGCGGGGAGATGAGAAATTTCGAGAATTCTCTCTTCTCTCTCCCTCCCCGCCTCCCTGCCTCCCTGTAAATTTCTCTCTCTCGATCTCCGGCAGAGCTTCTCCGGCAGGCCGCGATGACGGGCTCGGGGAGGCAGTCGACGGCCGGGGGTGAGGCAGTCGAAGGGCTCGGGGAGGCAGTCGACGGCCGGGGGTGAGGCAGTCGAAGGGCTCGGGGAGGCAGTCGACGGCCGGGGGTGAGGCAGTCGAAGGGCTCGGGGAGGCAGTCGACGGCCGGGGGTGAGGCAGTCGAAGGGCTC
>CAYQYG010000193.1:9465-15655 GCA_964421485.1 uncultured Polyangiaceae bacterium
GGCCGGGGGTGAGGCAGTCGAAGGGCTCGGGGAGGCAGTCGACGGCCGGGGGTGAAGCTGTCGAAGGGCTCGGGGAGGCAGTCGACGGCCGGGGGTGAGGCAGTCGAAGGGCTCGGCGAGGCCGTGGACTGCCGGGCAGGTGGCCGTGGACTGCCGGGGGGGTGGCCGCGGACAGCCGCAGAGAGCGAGACCGCAAGGGCGCAAGGGGCGCAAGGAGAGAGGGACGCAGGGATCTTGAAAGGAACATCTCCTGCATCCTTGCGCCCCTTGCGCCCTTGCGGTCTCTCGTTCTCCTCCCCTGAGCCCCCTTGCGGCCGCCGCCGCGCGGGTGCTCAGTCCCGGCGCATGGGTGCCCTCCGAGGACTCGCTCGCTGCCGGCTCGCGCCGGTCGCGCTCGCTGCTTTCACGCTCAGCCTCGCCTGCGTCCAGGGGGCGCGGGCGCCGGAGGTCCCGACGCGCGGCACGCTCGCGCCGGAGGAGGGGGATCCGGCGGCGCCGGCGGTGGGGCCGCTCGCGGTCGTCTTCGGGGCCCCGAAGGGGCAGACGACGAGCCCGCCGGAGATCAGCCTCGTGTTCGACAGGCCCATGCGGCCGCTGGACCTCGCGGGGCAGGAGGCGGCGGCGCCCGCGATCCTCCAGCCCGCGGTGCGCGGGCGGTGGAGCTGGGTCGGGACCACGGCGCTCTCGTTCGTGCCGGAGGACCGCCTGCCGCGCGCGACGGCGTTCACCGTCGATGTGCCCGCGGGGACGAAGGCGCTCGACGGGAGCGCGCTCGCGGTGCCCTACAGGCTCTCGTTCCGCACCGAGCGGCCGGCCGTGGCGCGCATCGAGCCCTGGTCCGGGAAGGACGACCTGACGCCGGATGCGAAGTTCGAGGTGCGCTTCAACCAGCCCATCGCCGAAGCGGAGCTCTCGCGCGCGGTGACGATCACGGCCGGCGAGCGGCGCGCGAACGTCGCGTTCGACGTCCGGAGGCCGGACCCGAAGAACGAGCTGCTCGCGGAGCTCGTCCCGAGGGCGCCGCTGCCGCGGGACAGCGAGGTCCTCGTCATCGTGTCCGAGGGGCTGCGCGGGCGCGAGGGGCCGCTCACCGCGGGGGAGGAGCAGCGGTTCGAGTACCGGACGTACGGGCCGCTGCGCGTCGACCGGATGGAGTGCGACACGGACACGCCGCACGGGCGGTGCGCGGCGGACGGGGGGTTCTCGCTCTCGTTCACGAACCGGGTGAAGCTCGCGGACGCCAAGAAGGCGATCTCGATCGAGCCGGCCGTGAAGCTCCGCTGGCCGGATTGGCTCGACGACGAGGACCTGACCAGCAGCGTCTCGATCCACGGGCGCTTCTCGCCGGGGCAGGCGTACCGCGTGAAGGTGAGCGCCGCGGGGCTCAAGGACGAGCACGGGCAGCCGCTCTCGGCCGCGTTCTCGTCGGCGCTCGCGATGGATGACCTCTGGCCCGAGGCGCGGATCGGGCTCGTCGGGAGCGTGCTCGAGCCGGGGCAGCGGCGCGACATCCCGGTGGGATCGATCAACGTGCGCGAGCTCGAGCTCGCGGTCGGGGCGATGACCGAGGACGCGGTGCTCGCGCTCGAGGCCGACCCGCACAGCCCCGGGCGCAGCCCGCGCATGGCGGAGATCGCGGCGCTGCCTGGAGGCAAGCGATCCACGGTGAGGCCCTCGGCCGCGGCGAACCGGCCCGCGACGGAGATCGTGAGGACCGAGGAGGCGCTCGGCGGCAAGGGCAGGCGCGGGCCGGTCGCGATCGGGATCAGCTACACGGCGCGGCCGGGCACGCGCTCGGCGCGGGCCGAGTCGGAGGCGGTGATCGCGCAGGTGACCGATCTCGCGATCAGCGCGAAGGTCTCGCCGTACGGGTCGGTCGTGTGGGTGACGCGGCTCTCGACCGGCGCGCCGGTGGGCGGCGCGAGCGTGACGATCCGGACGCCGAGCGCGCCGGCGCCGGCGGCGGTCGTGACCGACGCGGGCGGGTTCGCGGTGATCCCGGAGTCCGCCTTCCAGCCCTCGCGCGGCGGGCCGGAGCGGGGCGTCATCTTCGCGCGCGCCGGGGACGACTGGACCTACCGGCGCGTGGGCGACAGCGTGGACGGCTGGCGGTTCGGCGCCCAGGTCGACCTCTCCGAGGACGGGCCGTTCGGCATGGTGTTCTCGGATCGCGGCATCTACCGGCCCGGCGACACCGTGAGGCTCAAGGGTATCTTCCGCCAGGAGTCGAGCCGCGGGACGAGGACGCCTGTGGGGCGCACGGTGGACGTCACGGTGGACGGCCCCGACGGCGAGGAGCTCGTGAAGCTCTCGCCGGCGCTCAGCGCGTTCGGGACCTTCTCGGCCGACGTGAAGATCCCGGAGACGGGGCGGCTCGGCACGTACGGCGTGAGCGCGACGGTGCAGGGCAGCCCCCGCGGGTGGGCCGACGCGTCGGCGAGCGTCGAGGTGGCGGAGTACCGGCCCGCGGAGTTCAAGGTCGCCGTGGAGAGCGACCGGCCGGCGTACGTGCGCGGCGACAGGGCGAGCTGGATCGCGCGCGGCGATTACCTGTTCGGCGCGCCGATGTCGGGCGCCGGGGCGCGGATCTCGGTGACGCGCGCGGAGACCTCCTTCACGCCGCCGGGCCTCGAGGGCTTCGTCGTCGAGGAGAGGGCGTACTTCGAGGCGCTGCCCGAGGCCTCGCAGCGGAGCTACGAGGTCGAGCGCAAGGAGGCGAAGCTCGACGACCAGGGCCAGACCTCGGTCTCCGCGGCGCTCGCGATGCCGGGCCAGCGCGGGGCCGAGATCGTGACCGCCGAGGCCGAGATCACCGACGTCGCGCGCCAGTCGCTGAGCTCGAGCTCGACCGCGCTCGTGCACCCGGCCGAGATCTACGTCGCGATCAAGGACCCCGAGCTCTTCGTGAAGGCGGGCGACGCGGTGAGGCCCGAGATCCTCGCCGTCGATCCGAGGGGCGGGCGCGTGCCCGGCGTGCCCGTGAAGGTCGATCTCGTCCAGCGCACGTGGACCGTGGCGCGGCAGGCGAGCGGCGGCGGGTACCGGACGGTGTCGTCGCCGGTGGACAAGGTCGCCGCGAGCTGCGCCGTGACGACGGCGCAGGCGCCGCAGGCGTGCGAGCTCCGCACGCCGGGCGCGGGCTACTTCATCCTCCACGCGACCGCGACGGACCGGCGGAAGAACCCGGTGGGGGCCGCGACCTCGATCTACGCGACCGGCGAGGGCGTCGTGGGCTGGGGCGACAGCGACCAGCTCGAGGTGGAGCTCGTGCCCGACCGGAAGAGCTACGAGGTCGGGCAGACGGCGCGCGTGCTCGTGAAGTCGCCGTTCCCCTCGGCGGAGGCGCTCGTCACGGTGGAGCGCGCGGGCGTGTACACGCGGCGCCGCGTGACCCTCGCGGGCGCCATGCCCACGATCGACGTGCCGATCACCGACGACCTCCGGCCGAACGCGTTCGTGTCGGTGCTGCTCGTGCGCGGCCGGACGGGGCCCCCGCCCGCGAAGGGCGCGAAGGCCAGGCCCGACGTCGGCGCCCCCGCGTTCCGGCTCGGCTACGCGCCGCTCCGCATCAACCCGGAGGCGCGCCGGCTCAAGGTGACGGTGCGATCGAACAAGGCCGACTACCGCCCCGGCGAGCCGATCACGGTCGACGTCGACGTGAAGGACCGGAGCGGCAAGCCTGCGCGCGCCGAGGTCACGCTCTACGCGGTCGACGAGGGCGTGCTCTCGCTGATCGGCTACGAGACCCCGGATCCCATCCCGGTCTTCGGCGCGCCGCGGAGCCTCAAGGTCGCGACGATCGAGACCCGCGAGGCGCTCGCCCGCGTCCGGAACCCGTACGCCGATCTCGGCGCCGACAAGGGCAAGGACGGCGGCGGCGGCGCCGCGTCCTCGATGGGCGTCCGCCGCGATTTCCGCGCGAACGCCTACTACAACCCCTCGCTCGTCACCGACGAGCGCGGGCAGGTGCACGCGACCTTCAAGCTGCCGGACTCGCTGACCACGTACCGGCTGATGGCCGTCACCGCGGCCGAGGACGATCGCTTCGGCTATGGCGACGCGCGCATCACGACCAGCCGCCCGCTGATGGCGCGGCCCGCGCTGCCGCGGTTCCTGCGCGCCGGCGACGCCATCGACGCCGGCGTGGTCGTCTCGTCGAAGGGCCTCGGCAGGGGCCGCGTCAAGATCGACGTCGACCTCGCGGCCGAGGGCCTCACCCTGCGCGGCGACGCGCGGCGATCGATCGACCTCGATCCGGGGCAGTCGAAGGAGGTGCGGTTCACGCTCGAGGCGCCCCGCGTCGGCCGGGCGAAGCTCCGCTTCAAGGCGCAGGGCGGCGGCGCCGAGGACGTCGTCGAGGTCACGCGCGACGTGAAGGCGCCGCTGTCGCTCGAGGCCGCGGCGCTCCACGGCGACACGGCCGAGGCGAGCGCGGAGAAGCTCGGCGACCTGTCCGCGATCCGTGACGACACCGGCGGCCTCGAGGTGAGCCTCGCCTCGACCGCGCTGGTCGGGCTCGGCGCGGGCGTCGAGCAGCTCATCGAGTACCCCTACGGCTGCACCGAGCAGCTCACGAGCCGCCTCGTGCCGCTCCTGCCCCTCAGGGACCTCGCGCGCGACTTCAAGATCGCGCTGCCGCAGGACGTCGACGGCACGGTCGGCAAGACCGTCGCCGAGATCCTCTCGCGCCAGCGCGGCGACGGCGGCTTCGGCCCCTGGGCCGAGTCGCCCGAGTCGCACCCGTGGGTCACCGCGTACGCGCTCTGGGGCCTGCAGGAGGCGAAGCGCCGCGGCGTGGCGATCCCCGCCGGCGCGCTCGAGCGCGCGAGGAAGCAGCTCCGCCGCTCGCTCGAGCGGTTCGACAAGGACCCCTACCTCGAGGCCACGGCGCCGTTCATCCTCGACGTGCTCGCCGAGGGCGGCGAGCCCGATCCGGGCTACGCGAGCCGCGTCTTCGAGCGGCGCGCGGAGCTCCCGCTCTTCTCGAAGGCCCTCCTCGCGCACGCGATGGTGATCGGCAAGGGCGATCGCCCCTCGATCGAGCAGCTCGTGGGCGAGCTCGAGTCCTCGCTGCGCCTCGACGGCCCGGCCGCGCGCGCGGCGGCGAACGAGGGCGACCGGTACGCCGTGCTGATGGACTCCGAGGCCCGCACGTCGGCGCTCGTGCTGCGCGCGCTGCTCGCGGCGAGGCCGTCCCACCCGCTCGCCGCGCGCCTCGCCGCCGGGCTGCTCGCGGATCGCCGCGGCGGCACCTGGCGCTCGACGCAGGAGACGGCCTGGGCGCTCCTCGCGCTCGACCAGTACCGGAAGGTGCAGGAGAAGGCCGCGCCGGACTTCGACGCGAAGGTGTTCCTCGGCCAGACGGAGATCTTCTCCGCGCCCTTCCACGGGCGGAGCCTGGATCAGGCCAGGACCACCCTGCCCGCGGCGGGCCTCGCCGCGGCGGCGGGCGCGCCCCTCGCGTTCTCCGTCGACGGCGCGGGCCGGCTCTTCTACCAGGCGCGCCTCCGCTACGCGCGCAAGGAGCTCCCGGCGAAGCCGCTCGAGCGCGGCTTCTTCGTGCAGAAGACGCTCCGCGCCGTCCGCCCCGAGGAGCTCGAGGCGGTCGACGCGCGCCTCGCCACCACCGCGCGGGCCGGCGCCACCCGCTTCTCCGGCGGCGACCTCGTGCTCGCCGAGGTCGTCGTCGTGACGCCCTCGCCGCGCGAGTTCGTCGTCATCGACGATCCGCTGCCCGCCGGCTTCGAGGCGGTCGACGCGCGCCTCGCGACCACCGCGCGCTCGCTCGACGTGGACCGCGGCGACGATCGCCACGACGGCGGCGGCGACGAGGGCGAGGAGGACGACGACGAGCGCGCCATGGGCCGCGCCTACAACCCGAGCCGGTTCATCCGCGAGATCCGCGACGACCGCGTGCTCTTCGCCGTCGATCACATGGCCGCGGGCATGTACCGCTACCGCTACCTCGCGCGCGCGACCACGCTCGGATCGTTCGTCCTCCCGCCGACGCGCGCCGAGGAGATGTACACGCCCGAGGTCTTCGGCCGGTCCGCCGCCGACCTGATCAAGGTCGGCGAGCGCGCGGCATCGCCCGCGCCCGCGCGCCGGTGAGCCCTCGGCCCGGCGCGGGGTCTGGGGCGCGGGGCGCGCGAGCGCGACCCGGGGCCCCGGATGCCGGCGCCGGGGGGCG
>CAYQYG010000194.1:0-10173 GCA_964421485.1 uncultured Polyangiaceae bacterium
CGGGCGCGGCAACGGGCGCGGTAGCGGGCGCGGGCGCGGGCGCGGGCGCGGGCGCGGGCGCGGCTGCGGTCGCTTCGGTGGCCGTCTCGTCGATGCGGCAGAGCAGGCCCTCCTTCGCGACGACGGTCCCCTCGGTCACGGCGAGCGAGACCACGCGGCCGGCGACGGGTGCGGGGATCTCCGTATCGGCCTTGTCGGTCGCGACCTCCAGGAGCGGCTGCTCGCGCTTCACGAGGTCCCCCTCGCGCACGAGCCACCTGGACACGGTGCCCTCGGCGACGCTCTCGCCGAGCTGGGGCATGCGCACGTCGATCATCAGTCGTCCTGGGCTCCTTGACGCCGCGCCCCTGCGCGGGGCGGCGCGCTCGTATACGCCGCCCTCGCCTCGAGGGCAACGCCGCCCACCCGGGCGTCCGCGCGCTCGTATGGCGACATTGGAGGCTCCGGGCCGCCTCCGGCGCCCTTCGCCCCAAGCGCCGCCGCGGGGATGTTACAAGGCGCCCGTGCCCAAGAGCGCAGAAGCTGAACAGAACGACGAAGGCTCCGCGCAGGCGAGCCCCTTCGTGGTGGAGCCCGCAGGCGCGCAGGCGAGCCCGGCAGACACGCGCGCCACCCCTGGGTCGACCGATGTCCCCGGCGGAAGCGTCCTCGCCAAGATCGGGCTCGTCTCGGCTGGATTCTTCCTGATCCAGATCCTCACGTACGGGTACGGCCGCGATCAGGGCATCTATGCGATGGTCGCCCGCATCCTGCTCGACGGGGGCATGCCCTATCGCGACGCCTTCGATTTCAAGCCGCCGGGCATCTTCGTGATCTTCGCCCTCGCGCGCGTCCTCTTCGGATCCGCGCAGTGGGGCATCCGGGTCGTGGAGGTCGCGGGCCTCGTCGCGACGGCGGTCGCGATGACGCGGCTCGCGGAGCGGTGGTGGGGCGACCGCCGCATCGGCGCCGTGGCCGCGGGGCTCGCCGTGCTCGTGCACGCCCAGCTCGACTTCTGGCACACGTCCCAGCCCGAGTCCTTCGGCGGCATGCTCACCGTCTTCGGCCTGCTCGCCGCGACGCCGCCGGGCACCGCCCACGAACGGCGGCTCGGCGAGCCGGCCCTGCCCTCGCCGCGGCGGATGGTCCTCGCGGGCGCCCTCTTCGGCATGGCCGGCCTGCTCAAGCCGCCGCTCGCGGGCGGCGGCGCCGCGCTCGCGCTCGTCCTCGCCTGGCCGTCTTTGCGCCTGCTCTTCGCTCGGGGCGCAGCGCGCCGGGAGGCGACCCGGAGCCCCGAGGATCAACCCGGCCGAGCCGCGCCGTCCCGCGCCGGAGCGCTGCTCGCGGCCCTGCGCCCGGCGGCCCTCATCGCGCTCGGCGGCGCATTGCCCGTCGCCGCGTGCGTCGCCTGGTTCGCCGCGCGGGGCGCCCTGCGCGACATGCTGGAGGTCCTCTTCGTCTTCACGCCGCCGTACACCGCGCTCGGCTGGCGCGGCGTCACCGTGCTCGGGCTGAGCTGGTATGGCACCGCGGAGTGGCTGCTCCATTATTCGGGGCCCGTCGCGCTCGGCCTCGGCTGCCTGCTCGCCCTGCACCCGGAGACCGGCGAGCGCCGCGGCGTCGCCGTCATCCTCCTGATCATCGCCGTGCAGCTCGCGGGCGTCGTGATGCAGGCGAAGTTCTTCCCGTACCATTACGGGGCGAGCTGGCCCGTCGCCTCCATGCTCGCCGCGCTCGGCCTCTGGAAGGCCTGGGCGTGGGCCGTCCGCCGCGGGCCCTTGTCCGCCGGCCTGCTCGTGGTCGGCTTCTCGCTCGCGGCGCTGGCCCGCTCCGCCACCAAGGACGTGCCTGACAGCTACATCGAGCGCTGCCTTGCCCGCCTCGCCATCCTCGCGAAGGGCGGCCGCGACGTGGCCGAGCTCGATCGCCTCGCCTCGGTCGCCGACGTGAACGCCGGCGCCAACCGCGCCGTCGCGGCCTTCCTGCGCGAGCGCGTCCCGCCGGGCGCGCCCGTCTTCGTGTGGGGGTTCGAGCCCGTGATCTATGACCTCGCCGATCGACCCCCGGCGACCCGCTACCTCTACAACGTCCCGCAGCGCGTCGCCTGGGCCAAGGACGACGCGCGCGCGGACCTGATGCGCGACCTCACCGCGCATCCCCCTCTGGCGATCGTGGTCGAGCGCTACGACGTGTTCCCCAGCGTCACCGGCGAAGCGATCGACTCGCGCGACACGCTCGATCGGTTCCCGGCGCTCTCGGAGCTGATCGCCGACCGCTACGACGCGGCCGTGCGGATCCAGGACTTCGACGTCTACCTCGCGCTGCCTGCGCCCGCGGCGCAGCGCTGATCGACCGGGTTCGACATTTGGGGCTCCGGGTCGCCTTCGGCGCCCTGCGCCCCAAACCCCGAGATCACTCACGGCGGGCAGGGCGCCACGTTATTGGCCGCCCCGGGCGTGGGCGGATTGCCGACGG
The DNA here is from genome assembly GCA_964421485.1 of uncultured Polyangiaceae bacterium. Lineage (GTDB taxonomy): Bacteria > Myxococcota_A > Polyangia > Polyangiales > Polyangiaceae > CAYQYG01. Next base: position 2,455 of record CAYQYG010000194.1, read on the forward strand.
CGAACTTGCTGCCGTTCCGCCGCGGGGCGCCGCAGCGCTGGATCGACTGCGACTCCGACGTCGGGTTGGCCCCCTCGTCCACCTGGACCCGCGCCGGATTGACCAGGCTGGACGAGATCAGCGTATCGAGCAGGGCTCCATCGGTGGCATCCGCCGTGGAGTAGACGAGCGCGTCGATGAGGCCGTTCGCGGTCACGGCCGTGTTGTTCGGGAACGCCGCCGGCAGCGCCTGGTAGATGCCGACCGCGTCCTGCCCGTTCTGCAGCGTGTCATTCGGGAACGTGACGGCGGGCGCCGGCGTCACGCCGGCGTTGCCCACGAGCAGGAGCCCGTTCGCGTCGGCGGCCCCGTTGAGCCCGATCGCGCGGTAAGACACGTCGGTCGCCCCGTTCCAGAACACCAGCGTGTAGGCGGCGAGGCTCACGCCGGGCACGCCCGTGCTGATCTCGATGAACTCGAGCACGTCGGCCGCCGGGGTGTCGGAGTCGAGCTCGTTGATGACCAGGTGGATGACGGTCGCGCTGACCGGCGGCGAGCTCCCGTTCGGCTTCGTCACGACCACGTCCTGCGCGGCGAGCGGCGTCGCGTCCGCCACCGGGCCGACCGTGATCTGCGTGTCGGAGTCGACCGTGAACGCCTGCGTCGCGCCGCCGATCGTCACCGAGGCGGCGCCGGTGAAGCCGAACCCCGTGAGCGTCACGCGCCCGCCGTGCGCGATGACCTGCGGGCTCGCCGAGGCGAGGATCACCGGCACGCACGCGCCCGACCCGTCGCAGACCGAGCCGTTGCTCTGCGAGCAGGGCGCGCCGGCCGGCGTGTTCGGGTTCGACCCCGCGCCGGCCGAGCAGACGTCGTCCGTGCACTCGTTGCCGTCCACGGGCACGTCGTTGTCGTCGATCGCGTTCGTCTCGGCGCCGGCGCCGTCGCACTCGTTCCGGTGGCAGTCGCCCGCGGTCTGCGACGAGACGGGCGTGCCGGCCGCGGTGAAGCCGACGCCGCACGCGTTCGAGATGCACGTCCGCTGCTGGCACTCGGTGTCCTGCCCGGGGCAGGTCGCCGCGTCGAGGCACTCCACGCACGACCCGGCGCCGTCGCAGTAGTGGCCGCCGCTCTGATCGCAGGACGCGCCGGCGGCCGTGTCCGGATTCGAGGGCACGCCCGCGACGCAGATATCGTCGGTGCACTGGTTGGCGTCGGCCGGCACGTCGGCGTCGTCCGCCACCGAGACCACCGCGCCCGCGCCGTCGCACTGGTTCACCTGGCAGTCGCCCGGCGCCTGCGTCGAGACCACGAAGCCGGCCGCCGTGTAGGAGAAGCCGCACGCGTTCGCGGCGCACGTCCGCGCCTGGCACTCGGTGTCCTGGCCTGGACAGGTCGACGCCGACACGCACTCCACGCACGCGCCCGCGCCGTCGCAAAACTGGCCGCCGCCCTGGTTGCAGCCCACGCCGGACGCGGTCGGCGGGTTCGAGGGCGCGCCCGCGGTGCAGACATCGCTCGTGCACTGGTTGCCGTCGACTGGCACGTCGGCGTCATCGGGCGCGCTCACGACCGCGCCCGCGCCGTCGCACTGGTTCACCTGGCAGTCGCCGGACGCCTGCGAGGCGACCGGCGTGCCCGCCGCGGTGAACGCGATGCCGCACGCCCCCAGCACGCACGTGCGCGTCTGGCACTCGGTGTCCTGGCCTGGGCAGGTCGACGCCGAGACGCACTCCACGCACGCGCCCGCGCCGTTGCAGAATTGCCCGCCGCCCTGCGTGCAGCCCGTGCCCGACGCGAGCGGCGGGTTCGAGGGCGCGCCCGCGGCGCAGACGTCGTCCGTGCACTCGAGCCCGTCGTCCGGCAGATCGGCGTCGTCGTCGACGTCGGTCACGCCGCCGTTGCCGTCGCACTGTGCCTCCTTGCAGTCGCCGTCGGTCTGCGCCTGGAGCACCGTGCCGGCCGCCGTGAACGACAGGCCGCACACGCCGGAGGCATCGCAGGTCCGCGCCTGGCACTCGGTGTCCTGGCCGGGGCAGTCGTCCGGGGTCACGCAGCCGACGCAGCTGCCACTCCCGTCGCAGACGAGGTCCGCGCCGCACGGCGTGCCGCTCCCGAGCGGCGGGTTCGAGGGCACGCCCGCGGCGCAGACGTCGTCGGTGCAATCGTTCTGATCGACGGGCACGTCCGTGTCGTCGTCGACCTCGACGGGCCCGGTCCCGTCGCAGCTGCGCAGCTTGCAGTCGCCGTCGGTCTGCGTGCCGGACGGCGTGCCGGCGGGCGCGTCGTCCTCGCCGCAGACGCCGCTGTCGCAGGTCGCGACCTTGCATTCCTGCGCCGGCGTGGGGCAGTCCGCGGGCGTCGAGCAGCCGCCGCCGCTCCCGCCTGCGCCGCCGCTCCCACCCTGGCCCGCGCCGCCCACGCCTGCGGTGATCAGGCTCCGATCCGGCTTCGCGATGAGCTCGCAGCCCGCCAGCGTCATCCACGCCGCGCCCACAACGAGCGCGGCCCCCAGCCCTCTCCATCTCGACGTCATGATCGCACCGCCTCGGTGAGCAATGGGAGCGCATCCTAGACGGACCGTGCACGCGTTGAAAGCCCGCCGAGGTCGCACGGCGGCCTCCGGGCGCGGGCGCCCGCCGCGAAAGGCATCACCCCCGGGAGCGCGCGGCCAGGACGCTCGCGCGTGGCACGTCCCGTGAATGATGCGCTCCGTTCACTGCACCCGCGGTCCACGTCCGGCTCCACCCGCCGGCCGCCGGGCGGGAGGAGCACGACCATGCGGATCGCGATCATCTCGACGCCCTTCGTCCGGGTCCCGCCGCACGGATACGGGGGCACCGAGCTCTTCTGTTACGAGCTCGCGGAGGGCCTGACCTGGCGCGGCCACGACGTGACGCTGTTCGCCACCGGCGACTCCGTCGTCACGTGCCGGCGGCGCGCGCTCTTCGCGGCCCCGCAGTGGCCCCCGTACGTGGAGGACGACGTGAACCACGTCTCGTGGGCCTTCTCGGAGATCGCGCGCGACGAGCGCTTCGACGTCGTCCAGCTCAACAGCCCCGTCGGCGTCACGTTCGCCCACACCTGCCGCGCGCCCGTGGTGCACACGCTCCACCACGCGCGCGTCGAGGCGATCTCGCGCCTCTACGCCAGGCACCCGGAGATCTCTTACGTCGCGATCAGCGAGAGCCAGCTCTCAATCGAGGTCCCGCTCCGCGACGCGCGAGTCATCTACCACGGCCTGTCGCCGGGCCGTTACCCGCAGAGCCTCAGGGACGAGGGCTATCTCCTGCACCTCGGCCGCTATGCGCCCGAGAAGGGCACGCACCTCGCGATCGACATCGCGCGCGCGGCGGGCCTGCCGATCCGCATGGCGGGCCGCGCGCACCCCGCCGACCTCCGCTACTTCGAGGAGGAGGTCGCCCCGCGCCTCGCCCAGCCCGGCGTGCAGGACCTCGGCGAGGCCGGTCCGGAGGCCAAGCTTGCGCTCCTCCGCGGCGCGCGCGCCCTGGTCTGCCCGCTCCGGTGGGAGGAGCCGTTCGGCCTCATCGCCGTCGAGGCCATGCTCTGCGGCACCCCGGTCCTCGGCTTCCGGCGCGGCGCGTTCCCGGAGATCGTCGACGAGGGCGTGACCGGCCACCTCGCCGACGACGGCGACGCCGACGCCCTCGCGCGCATCGCGCGCGGCCTCGCCGGCTTCGATCGCGCCGCCTGCGCCCGCCGCGCCCGCGAGCGCTTCAGCGCGAACAGCATGGTCGCCCAGTACGAGGCCCTCTACCAAGACCTCGTGGGCCCGCGGCAGGCCGAGCAGCCCCGCGCGGCCTGAGCGCCGGAGGCGCCGCAGGCGATCGATTGCCTTATTGCCGGATCTCCTCGGCGCCGTTGAATTCCATCGGGAAGGTGATGACGCTCGTGGCGGCCCCCTTCGGCGGGGGGAACTTGATCTTCTTGAACGCGTCCGCGACGCAGGCGTCGACCTTCTTGTTCTTCGCGGTCGAGCTCTTGATCTCCGTCTCGTTCACCGTGCCGTTCGGACCGATGGTGGCCTTGACGGTCACGGTGGCCACGAACTGCTGCGATTTGCCGGCCCCCAGCGTGTAGCAGGGATCGAAGAGCTCCGCGTTCTTCATGACGATATCGCGGATCTCCTGCTGGGTGAGCTGGCCGCCGCCGAGCGCCTCGCTGGTCACGGCCGCCGCCCCCACCGCCTTGCCGCCCTCGTCCGGCGCGGAGCTCTTCTGCTTGGGCGCTTCCGGCTCCCCGCGCGGCGCCGCCTCCGCCGCGGCCAGCGGCGAGGACGGCGGTTCGGCCGCCGAGGCGTCGGCGGGCGGCGCGCCCTTGGCCGCGGCGCCGCAGCCGAGAGGGAGCGCGAGGATCACGAGCAGGCACAGGCGTCGGAGGTCCATGCGCAGAGCTAAGATCGGATCGCAGGTCCCTGTCCACCGCGAAGCACGGGCGGAGCCCGTCCTCAGCGGAGCCGCAGCACCTCGATCGCGGAGGGACCGCCGCCCTCGCGCGCCGGGGCGCGCCCGCGCCCCACGAACGCCGCCTTGAAGACCTCGGTGCCGGGCCGCTTCTGGATCGGCACGAGGTCCGCGTAGAGGAAGCCTGCGCGCCAGCGCTCCGGCGCGATCGGCGTCGGCAGCCCGACCTCGCGCTCGACCGGATCGGGCATCGTGGTGGACAGCGGCGCCCGCGCGATCACCTTCGATCGCACCGCGAGCGTCACCCCTGCCGGCAGCGGCCCCCCCGCGCGCACGAGGATCGTCAGCGCCGGCCGCGCCTCGCCCGAGAGGCCCGCGCCCACGATCTCGGTGCCCCCCTCGAAGCGCGCGTGGATCGGCCGGAGCCCCGCCTCGAGCTCCGCCGCGAGCCTCGCCGCCCCCTCGGCGTCGCCCGCCGCGACCGCGACGTTGTGCGCGATCCGCTTCTGCTCGAGCGTCGCCGGCGCCTCCGCCGGAGGCTCCGCCGGGAGCCCGAAATGGGTTCGGAGCTCCCACGTCAGGAACGGATCCGCCGCGACCTCCCGCACCGGCTCCGTCCCCGAGATGAAGTACCACTCGAAGAGTGAAGGCTCACGCTCGCGGAACGACCACGCTTCCAGCCCTGGCGCCGCGCCTTGATCCAGGATCCAGATCGGCCCCACCGCCTGCACGTGGAACCTCCGGGCCACGTCGGCCTGCGCGGCGTCGTCGAGGAAGCGCGTATCGATCACGTACGCGCCCCGCGGCGGCCCCTTGGGGATCGGCCTGCCCCCGCTGACCACGCGCCCCTCGAGCGCCCAGATCAGCGCCCACGTGGTCTTCATCCCCTCGTGCATCTCCACCGGCGCGCCCGGGGCGAGCCGCGGCGCGAGCCACCGCAGCGCCGCGGTCTTGTCCCCGTCCGAGTGGATCAGCAGCCCCTTCTCGTTGAAGCGCCCCCCCGTCTCCCGCGCGTACCGCAGCGCCGGCACCCCGTCGCGCAGCACCGCCGCGAGCGGCACCATCGCCGCGCCGAGCGCCGCCGGCCCCGCGATCGCCCGGGCGCGCCGGGCGCGCGCGAGCAGCGAGGCCACGCTGTCCGTGAGCGCCCCCATCGCCAGCGCGAAGTACGCCCCGAAGTAGTGCGGCCAGAACACGTGGATGTCGGCCCCTTGCCGGAACACCACGTACTGCACCACCGCCATCGCGAGGCAGAGCAGCGGCAGCGCCTCGTGCTCGCGCCGCAGCCGGACGAGCCGCCACGCGCACACGATCGCGCCTGCCTTCCCGAGCGCGATCGCGACCGGCGTGAACGACAGCTCGATCCAGTACCGCCGCGACTCGAGCACCTTCGCGAGCGGCGCCTGGTTCCCCGCGGAGCGCAGCCCGTAGCTCTGGAGCAGATCGCCGAGCTTGCCGCTCGCCTGGAAGAGCGCGAGGAACAGCCCCGCCGTGATCGCCCCTGCCGCCGCGAGCAGCGCCCACCACTGCGCGTAGCGCCGATCCCGCACCGGCCCGAAGACCCCGCGCGGCAGCAGCAGCCCCCGCAGCGCCCCGAACCCGAGCAGCCCGCCCACCAGCACGAACGCCGGCCAGTCGCAGCTCATCGCCGCCGCGAGCCCGATCACGCTCGCCGCCACGTAGCGCCGCCGCCACGTCTGCGTGAGCCGCACGTACCCCCAGAGCCCGAGCAGCGACCACGCCATCACGGGCACCTCGAGCGCGTTGAAGCTGGCGAACGCGAGCGTGATCGGCAGCACCGTGAACGCCGCCGCGGCCGCCGCGCCTGCGGCGGGCCGCCACACGCTCCGCCCGATCGCGTAGAGCAGCGGCGGCGTCGCCGCGCTGAGCAGCACCGCCGGCAGCCGGCACACATAGTCGTGCCGCCCGAGGACCTTCATGAACGCCGCCGTCGTCCAGAAGATCCCCCACGGATGATGGCAGTAGTACATCTCCGGCCTGGGCCGGGCCGCGGTGTACTCCCACACCGGCCCGAGGATCTTCCAGCGGATCATGTTCTCCGCGATGATCCCCATGCTCGCCGACGACGCGTAATGGCCCGCGAGGATGGGCCCGAACAGCTCCCACGCCGCGACCAGCGCGAACCAGGCGGTCGCGACCGCGACCACGGCGCGCGCCGCCTGGAGCTCGGTCCGCGGCGCGACGGGCAGGCCATCTTCTCCGCGGGCGAGGGCGAGGGGCGAGGGGCGGGGCGGGAGCACCGGAGCGCCACCTATACCCGATGGCGCCGGCCGCGGGAGAACGATGGTAACGTCCCGCCACCTTGCCGACCGCCGCGTCGATCCCGGCCTGCTGGAAGCGCCGCGCGCGCGTGGCCGCGCGCCTGTACGTCCGCCTCGCCCGCCGGATCCGCCGCGCCCCGCTCGACGCGGCGCTCGCCCTCGCCGTGATCGGCGCCGCCCTCTACGTCATCGCCTACCCCCTCGCGGTCGTCCGCTACCCGCCGATGACCGACCTGCCATTCCACGCCGCGCAGACCTCGAACCTGGCGCAATACCTGGACCCCGAGTGGCACTTCCGCGAGCAATTCAAGCTCCAGCCGCTCGCGATGCCCTACCTGTCGATGTACGTGATCGGCGCGGCGCTGATGACGTTCCTCCCCCCGGTGGCCGCGGCGAAGGCCGCCGCCGCGGTGATGCTCGCGCTCCTGCCTGCGGGCCTCGCCGTGATGTTCCACGGGATGAAGCGGAGCCCCCTGCTCGGCGTGCTCGGCCTCGGCGTGGTCTGGTCCAACCTCACGCACTGGGGCTTCCTGAATTTCGTCGGCGCGATCGGCCTGTTCGCGATGAGCGTCGGCCTCGCCCTGCGGCTCGTGGAGCGCCCCTCTCCCGGCCGCCAGGCAGCGCTCGCCGCCGCGCTCCTCGCCCTGTTCTTCACGCACGTCTTCCGCTTCCCGTTCGCGCTCTGCGCGGTGATCGGCGCGGCCGTGATGGTCTACCCCGCGACGCGGAGGCTGCGCCCGATCGCGCTGCCGATCGCCCCGTCGCTCCTCCTGTTCGTGCTGTGGCTGAAGCTGTGGCCCCCCGCCCTGCAAGACGACCGCGCCCGGCTCGGCGTCCACTGGGAGCGCCTCCGGGAGATCCCCAATTTCCTGTTCACGAGCTTCACCGACGCGGCCGAGAAGGCCGCCGCGGTGCGCGCCGGCCGGGTGCTGCTGGCCGCGGCCCTGATCGTCGCGGCGGCGCGGATCTGGGAATGGAAGCGCGGGACGAGAGCGGGAACGGGAGCGGGAACGGAAGCGGGAGCGGGAACGGGA
>CAYQYG010000194.1:10273-15575 GCA_964421485.1 uncultured Polyangiaceae bacterium
CGGGAACGGGAGCGGATCCGGTCTCGGCTTCGGAATCGGCTTCGGCGGCGCGGCGGCGGTGGTTCGCGCTGGGCGCGGGGGTCGTGCCCGTCGCGTGCGCGGCGGTGTTCCTGGGCTCCTTCCTGGCGCTGCCGATGCAGATCGGCGTCTGGTGGTACGTCTACCCGCGGGAGATCGTCACGGCCCTGTTCATCGCGCTGGGCGCCTTCCCGGATCTCCCGGCCTCGGGCTGGATCCGGGCGCCGGTCGTGGTGGGGCTCGCGGCCGCGGCGATCGGGATGGGCACCGTGGCCGCGGACAATTACCGGCAATTCGACGCTGCCACGGCCGATTTCCAGGCGATCACGCGAACGTTGCCGCAGGCCCCGAAGCTCCTCTACCTCGTCTTCGATCACGGCGGCTCGACGCGGACCACGACGCCGTTCATCCACCTCCCGGCGTGGGTGCAGGCCGAGCGGGGCGGCTGGCTGAGCTTCCATTTCGCGAACCTGGTCAGCTCGCCGCTCGCCTATCGGGCGGAGGGCGAGCCGGGCGCGGTCGTACCGCCGCCGGTCCCGCTCCGCTGGGAATGGACGCCCCAGCGCTTCGACGTCCAGCGCAACGGCGCCTTCTTCGACTGGTTCCTCGTCCGAAACCGGAGCGCGCCCGACCGCCTCTTCGCCGCGGATCCCACGATCAAGCGCGTCGATCACGTGGGCACGTGGTGGCTCTATCGACGCGAAGCTGCCCAGTAGGGCGGCCCGCTGCGCGCCGGGGCTCCGGCTCCGCCGTGACGGCGTCCCGCACGTCGCCGTGGCGCTCTCATTGCATGATCACGGCTCATGACACAGCCAGGCGAGCAGGCCGCCGAGCGCCCGCGGGAGCGGCGCGATCTCGGGCGCAGGGTCTATGACCATATCGATCGCACGCTGGCGCTCCGCCGCGCCCCCGAGGGCACGTGGCGCGCGCGCGCGGAGGACCGGGCCAAGCGCGGCGGCACCCGCGTGTGGCGCGCGCTCAAGAGGCGGCCGTCGGTCGGCGTCGTCGCGCTCGGCGGCCTGACCATCGCCGCGGCCAGCGCGGTGGGCGTCGGCGAGCTCACTCTGGGCATCACGGCCGGGTACGCCGCCTGGCAGGTGCTCCGGAAGGGCAAATCCGTCGGCGAGGTGATCGAGGAGGCCGAGCACATCGGAAAGATCTGACGCGCTCGACCGGAAGATCGGAGACGAGCGGGCCGCGGCCGACCCCTTCCCGCCTTCGCTGAGCGGGGGCTCACAGGGGGGAGCCGGGGAGGGCGGGGAGGGGCTCAGAGCGCGCGCAGGAACGCCACCAGATCCTTCTTCTCCTGCGCCGTCAGCTTGAGCTCGAGCGACAGGTTGAAGAACTCGACCGTATCCTCCAGCGTGAGCAGGCGCCCGTCGTGGAGGTACGGCGGCGAGTCCTTGATGCCGCGCAGCGGGAACGTCTTGATCGGCCCGTCGTTCCTGGCCAGCCGCCCGTTGATCTCGCGGGGCTTGAAGAACCGCTCGGTCCTGAGGTCGTGCATGAAGTTGTCGGAGTAGATCGGCGGCGGGTGGCACGTCGCGCAACTGCCCTTGCCGAAGAACACCTCCTGCCCGCGGAGCTCCTCCGGCGTGGCGCGGGCGGGGTCGAGCTTCTGATCCGTCACGCGCAGCTTCGGGGCCGGCGGGAAATCGAGCAGCTCCTGGAATTCGGCCATCGCGTGGACCTGGCTGCCCCGCTCCAGGATGTTGACCCCCTTCTTCTGCGCGATCACGGTGTCCCCGTCGAAGTAGGCGCCGCGCTGCTCGAACTCGGTGAAGTCCTCGATGCTCCGGAGCGCGCGCTGCGAGCCGAAGAGGCGCTGCATGTTCACGCCGCGCAGCGAGGGCGTATCGATCCGGTGCCGGAGCGCCTGCGGGCGGATGTCGCCGACCAGGTGGGTCGCGCCGTTCGAATGGCCGTTCGCGTGGCAATCGAAGCAGGTGACGCCCAGGCTCGGGCGCTCCGAGCGGCGGTCGTCCGTCAGGTTGAACTGCTGCTGCGCGAACGGCGTCAGGAGCAGCCGGAGCCCCTCGAGCTGCTTCGGGTTCAGGATCCCGTTGAAGAGCTCGAAGAAGTTCTGATTCGTCACGAGCTGGCCGCGCGAGACGTCCCCGAGGTCCTTGCGCGTCGTGAGGAAGATCGGCGGCGGGAACTCCGGGAGGAAGCGGTCCGGGATGTCGAAATCGAGATCGAAGCGGGTCAGATCCCGCCCCTCCTGGCGCTTGATCTCCTCGATCTGGAAATGCGGGAACACCATCCCGCCCTCTTCGTGGTGGGGGTGCGGCAGCGGCAAGAACCCCGCGGGCCACAGGTCCCTCTCACGGATCTCGGTCGGGCTCATCGCGGCGAGCGACGCCCACGTCACGCCGCGCCGGAGCTTGACCCGGACCCCCTCCTGGACGGGCTTGCCGCGGGACATCGTGACCCCGCGCGCGGGCCGGTCGGAGAGGTCGTATCGCTGTTCGAGGAGCGCGAGCTGGCGCCGCATGACGGCCGGCTTCTCGGCCTTCATCCGCGCCATGATCGTGGCGAAGGGCTCCGCGACGATCACGGGCATGTAGCTCTCTCCCCTCTCTCCCGCGGCCCTGGACGCGGGCGGCGGTCCGAGCGCCGGCCCGAGCGCCGGCGCGCTCTGCGCCTCCGAGGCCGGCCCCGGGCCGATCGCGGTGGAGCATGCGGCCGCCGCGGTCAGGCTCGCCGCAAGGAAGATCAATGGGTGAATGCCTCGCTTCATGCTCTCTCCCCTCTGCGCAGCGCGCGCGTGGAGGATCCCGCCCGCGCCGGCGCGCGGCATAGGGCGGCGCAGGCAATGGCTCGTGACCAGGAGCTGAAAGCGCGCTAGGGCGCGCCCGGTCGATCGTTCGAGGCGGCGCGCGCCGTCCGGAGACGGCGCGCAGGCCCCGTGACCTCAGGAGCACCCTATCGTGACGGTGTGGCGGTGCCCATCGACCATCGTCGTCTCGATGCGCGCGCGCCCTCCCATTCCCAGGTCCCCCATCTCGGCGGCGCTCAGCATCACCTCGTGCGAGTGGCCGTCCACCACGCTGGTCCGGTACGTCTTCGCCGCCCCGGCGTTCACGTCGGAGGCCGGCACGTCCACAGCGTGCCTGTGCCCCGCGGCGACGGACACCTCCGCTCCGCACGACTTGACGCCACCCGAGGGCCCGCCCGGCGCGCCGGTCCCGCGCGGCGCGCACGCCGCGACCCCCAGGGCGGCGCCGGCCAGCGCGAGGGTCGACTCCAGGAACTGTTTTCGCGAGATCTTCATCGTGTGCCTCCTCCCCGGTATCTGCGATTCCCGCTCCGATGCGGAGCGTGCCTCCGGCGCTCAGCGGTCCGAGAGCGCCTGCATGAATGCAACAATCGCGGCCTCCTGCGCCGCGGAGAGCCCGAGGTTGCCCAGCTCGGTCGTGTTGAGGTTCGCGCTCACCTCGGGCTCCGGCCAGCAGCTCACGCCGGAGACATCGCCCGGCGCGGCGCACGGCGGCAGCACGTCCCGCGTGTTGTAGAAGTGGACGACGTCCTCGAGGGACTTGAACGAGCCATTGTGGAAATACGCCTTCACGAACCCCGGGTAGGGCCGCTTGTCCACGTTCCGCAGCGTCGGGACCTTGTGCCTGCCGAAGCTCTCCGCCGCGAGCGCGGACAGCTCCGCGGCGGAGAGCGACCGGATCGCCGCCGGGACGAACGCCTCGCGGCGCCAGGCCTCGTCGGCGGCGAGCTCCTCCAGGAACCCGCCCAGCCCCGGATCGATCCAGGCGTCGCCCAGCGGGTTGATCGGCACGAGCTGACCGTTGACGGGGATGAACACCTCGTCCATGTCGTAGAACGGGTTCTCCGGGTTCCGCGGGACGCCGACGTTGTCGTAGGTGAAATCGGTGAACAGCGGCGGCACGCGCAACAGCTCTCGGCCGCCGCTGCCCAGCACGCCGCTCGCCGGCGCCCCGCTCGACTCGACGGAATGGCAGGAGGCGCAGTTGCCCCCCTCGCCGGGCTGGAGGACGCCGTCATTATCGTTCTTCGCGACGAACAGCTGGAGCCCCTCCCACTCCAGAGCGCTCAGCGCTGCCCGGGAGTCCATCTCCTCCCGCGCCCCGCGCCCGGCGGCGCACGCGTCCCGGTCGTTGCCCGCCGCCACGCACGCGGCCAGGTAGCCGTCATATCGGGACGAGAAGGCGCTGACCTCCCGTGAATCCTCGTAGATCGCGATCGCGCGGGCGATGTCGTGGAACGCCTCCGTCGCCCCGGCCGGGCTGCAATCGAGCGATCCGGGGCCCCAGACGCGCTCGAAGAGGCGGGCATATCCGGACGCGGCGACCTTCTCGCAGACGGTCCGCGCGTCCGGGTTGTTCTGCTCCAGCGGGTTCAGGAACGGGCCCATGGCCTGGTCCGCCGCCGGGTTGCCCAGCACCCAGCCGGTGGCCCGGCCGTCCCAGAAGCTGCCGCCCGCGAGCTCGCCCGTCGCCGGATCGTAATCGAGCAGCGGGGCCTCCGCGGCGTAGGCCGACGCCGGGGCCTTCCGGTTCCCGAAGCGCTCGGGGACCGCCCCGGGATAGACGGCGCCGTGCAGGTTGATCTCCCCCACCGGCCCGGTCCAGCCGACCTCCTCTCCGTGGCACACCGCGCATTCCTGGCCCGAAGGCGTCGAGAGCGTGTCGTCGAAGAACAGCTTCTTGCCGAGCTCCTCCGCCGGGTGGAGCGGGGCAGCTCCGCCATTCTCCGGCTCGCAGCAGCTCGAGCACGCGGCGCTCAGCGCCGCCGAGAGGCCGAGAATCCACCTCTTCCTCGACATATCTTTTCCCCCGGGCTGGCCGGCGGGCGCACCGCCCGCCGTGCATTCACCGCCGCGCCGTCGCTCCAGCGCCCCGAGGAAGCCTGACCGTGGGAGGTCCGCCGCGCAAACGTGGCATTCACGAGAGGACGGATTGGAGAGGCGGGGCCGCTCGCGCGTCAGAGCCGGGCCCGCTCCAGGGCGTCGGCCACGCAATGGAGCAGCTCATCGGGGCGGTCGGCGACGGCGAACACCCCCGCCGGCGCTCCGTCCTCCCCGCCGCGCTCGCAATCGTAGAGGATCACCGGCCGGCGGATCGCTCTCGCCTCCATTCCGGCGATCAGCCGCGCGTGCGCCGCCGCCCCGTCGCCGGCGCCGGTCGACACGATCGCGTCGTATCGCCCCTCCGCGAGCCGCTTCAGCCCCTCCTCCTCGTCCCGCGCCGGATCGATGAGCGCCCCCGTGGACCGGAGCATCTCCCGCTCCTCGGCCCCGCCCCCCGGCCCC
>CAYQYG010000195.1:0-15488 GCA_964421485.1 uncultured Polyangiaceae bacterium
GCCGCCGCCGCCGCCGCCGCCGCCGCCGCCGCCGCCGTCGCCGAGGCTGCGCGTCGAGACCGCGGAGCGCGAGCTCAAGGTCGGCGACACGGCGCGCGTCACGATCTCCTCGCCGTTCACGCGGGCCTCGCGGGCGCTGGTCACCGTGGAGCGCGAGGGGATCCTGTCGCGCCGGCTCGTGGCGCTGCCGCCGCACGGCGCGCAGGCGGTGCTCGAGATCCCGATCACGGAGGTGATGATCCCGGCCGTGCTCGTGCACGTGGTCGCGATCTCGGGCGAGGAGTCGCAGCGCGAGGACGCCGAGCTGGTGGTCGATCCGGCGCCGCGCGTGCTGCGCGTCGGCGTGGGCGTGCCGGGCGCGCGCGCGCCGGGGGACGAGGTGGACGTGGACGTCGAGGTGAAGGACGCGGCGGGCAAGCCGGCGCGCGCGGAGGTGACGCTCTGGGCCGCGGACGAGGGGTCGCTGGAGCTCGCGCGCTACAACACGCCGGAGCCGCAGCACCGGATCTTCCAGTGGCGGCCGGTCCTGATCGAGGAGGCCGACGCGCGGCAGGACCTCGTGCGGATCATGTGGGGGAGGCACCGGACCAAGGCGCCGCAGGTGCGCATGGGCGCGACGTCGATCAGCGGGCGGCGGGGCGATTTCAAGCAGACGGTGTTCTACGAGCCGCGCCTCCTGACCGACGCGTCGGGGCACGTCCGGCGGCGCGTGAGGCTGCCGGACGGGCTGACGCGGTACCGGTTCATGGCGGTCGCGGTGGCCGAGGACGATCGGTGCGGCGCGGGGGAGGGGAGCGTGACGACGTCGAAGCCGCTGATGGCGCGGGCGTCGCTGCCGCGCGTGATCCGGGCGGGCGACGCGTTCGAGGCGTCCGTGGTGGTCTCGACGAAGGACCTGCCGCCGGCGCGCGTGGCGGTGACCGCGAAGGTCGAGGGGCTGTCGCTCGCGGGCGCGACGAAGCGCGTCGTGGACCTCGCGCCGGAGGTCCCCGCCGAGGTGCGCTTCCCGGTGCGCGCGGACCGGATCGGCAAGGTGCAGCTCGCGCTCGACGCGGCGACGACCGGAGACGGGCCGCGGGCGGCCGACGGGATCGAGCTCAGGCGCGAGGTCGCCGCGCCGATCTTGCCCGAGGCCGCCGCGGTGCGTGGGGACACGCGCGCGGCGATCGCGGAGCAGCTCGGGGATCTGTCGGGCGTGCGGCGGGACACGGGTGGGCTGTCGATCTCGCTGTCGTCGACGCCGCTCGCCGGGCTCGCGTCGGGGATCGAGCAGCTGATGACGTATCCCTACGGCTGCACCGAGCAGACGGTGAGCCGGATGGTCCCGCTCCTCTCGCTGCGGGATCTCGCGCGCTCGCTCGGGGTGGCGCTGCCGGCCGGCGATCGAGGGGATCAAGAGAAGCCCGCGGGCGACCTCGCCGCGGCGCTCGCGTCGGCCGCGGCGCGCGTGGCGGCGAACCAGCGGCCCGACGGCGGGTTCGGGCTCTGGCCCGAGTCGAGCCGGAGCAGCCCGTGGATCACGGCCTACGCGCTGTGGGGCCTCGGCGAGGCGAAGCGGCGCGGCGTGCCCGTGCCGCAGGGAGCGCTCGACCGAGCGGTGCGGTACCTCGATCGCGATCTCGTGGCCGTGGCGCCGGACGGCACGGGGTCCGACGAGCAGCTCGCCACCGCGGCGTTCGTGGTGGATCTGCTCGCGGAGCAGGGCGCGGCCGATCCGTACCGCATGCGCGCGCTCTTCGAGCGGCGCGGGCGCCTGCCGCCGTTCGCGAAGGCGCTCCTCCTGCACGCGATCGCGATCGGGGAGCCGGACCCCGAGGCGATCCGCGAGCTCACCCGCGAGCTCGAGGCGATCGTGCGCGCCGACGGCCCGAACGCGCGCGCGGTGATCGGCGCCTCCGGCGCGCTCTCGTCGCTGCTCGACTCGGAGGTGCGCACGAGCGCGATGGTGCTGCGGGCGCTGCTCGCCGCGTCGCCCTCGCACCCGCTCGCGACCCCGCTCGCGCTGGGCCTGCTCGCGGATCGGCGCGGCGGCGCGTGGCGATCGACGCACGAGGCGGCGTGGGCGCTGCTCGCCCTCGACGCCTACCGGCGCGCGCACCCCCCGCCCGCGACGCCGTTCGGGGCGCGCGTGTTCCTGGGCGACGACGTGATCGCCGAGGCCTCGTTCGATCCGGCCGCGCCGGCCCGCGGGGCGAAGGCGGAGGTCCCGATCGCGAAGCTCCTCGCCGGCCGCGGCGAGCCGCTGACGTTCTCCGTCGAAGGGACCGGCCGCCTGTTCTACGAGGCCGAGCTCCGCTACGCGCGCTCGGAGATGCCCGCGGAGCCCGTGGAGGCCGGCTTCTTCATCCAGAAGTCGATGCGCCCCGTGACCGCGCTGAGCGGGCCCCCCGGCGCGCCCGCGCCCGCCGAGCCGAGCTTCCAGGCGGGCCAGGTGGTGCTCTGCGAGATCGAGGTCGTGACGCCCTCGCCGCGGCAGTACGTGGTGATCGACGATCCCTTGCCCGGCGGCCTCGAGCCGGTGAGCTTCGCGCTGAGGACCGGCGGGAGCTGGATGGCCTCGCTCGAGCAGAGCCCCGCGTCGCGGCGCGAGCTCCGCGACGACCGGGTGGTCTACTTCATCGACGCGCTCCCCGCGGGCGTGTCCCGCTATCGATATCTCGCGCGGGCGACCACGATCGGGACGTTCCAGGCGCCGCCGGCGCGGGTCGAGGAGATGTACGTGCCCGAGACCTTCGGCCGGACCGCGGGGGGGCGGGTGCGCGTGGTCGCGCCCTGAGCGCGACGCTTGCGGGCTGGATGCGCGGCCCGTGGTGATCTACATCCCGCGCATGGACATCGACATCCGCGCCATTGGCCCGGAGCGCCACGGCGATCTCGTCGCCCCGATCCTCACCGCGTTCGGCGCCGCGCCCGTGCCGGAGCGCGTCGAGCAGATGAAGCGGCTCCCGGAGCTCGACCTCCGCCTCGGGGCCTTCGACGGCGACCTGCTCGTCGGCGGCACGGGCGTCTTCAATTTCGCGATGACCGTGCCGGGCGGCGAGGTGCCGACCGCGGGCGTGACCATGGTCGGCGTGCTGCCCACGCACCGGCGCCGCGGCGTCCTGACGCGCCTCATGCGCCGGCAGCTCGCCGAGGCCCGCGACCGCGGTCAGCCCATCGCCGCGCTCTTCGCCTCGGAGAGCACGATCTACGGCCGCTACGGCTATGGCCTCGCCTCGCAGTGCTGCGAGGTCTCGATCGAGCGCGACCGCGCGGCGTTCGTCCCGCGCCCCGAGCCCGCGTGGCGCGCGCGCCTGCTCTCGCCCGCCGAGGCGCTCGCCGTCTTCCCTGGGATCTGGGAGCGCGCCCGCGCCGAGAGGCCCGGGATGCTCACCCGCTCGACGACCTGGTGGGAGACCCGGCGGCTCTACGACTGGGATCCATTGCACCGGGGCGGCGGCCCGCTCCAGATCGCGGTGATCGAGATCGAGGGCCGGCCCGAGGCGTACGCGCTGTACCGCGTGAGCCACAAGTTCGACGCGGCGAGCCTGCCGGCCGGCAAGCTCCTGGTCACCGAGGCCGTCGGCGCGACGCCCATGGCGACGCGCCTCGTGTGGCGATACCTGCTCGACATGGATCTGATGGTGCATATCGAGGCGCTCCTCCTGCCGCTCGATCACCCGCTCCTCTTCCTGCTCGCCGAGCCGCGGCGGCTGCGCACCAGCGTCAGCGACGCGCTCTGGGTGCGCATCGTCGACGTGGAGCGCGCGCTCGCGGCCCGCGGCTATGCGAGCGGCGGTGCGATCACGTTCGATATCGAGGACGCGCTCTGCCCCTGGAACGCCGGCCGTTACCGGCTCGACGGCGCCGCGCGCCGGGCCGCCCGCACCGACGCGGCCCCGGAGATCCGGCTCGACATCGCCTCGCTCGGATCGGTCTATCTGGGCCAGATCTCGTTCCGCCGGCTCGCCGACGCGGGCCGCATCGAGGAGCTCGCGCCCGGCGCCGCCGACCGCGCCGACGCCCTCTTCCGCGCCGCGCGCGCGCCGTGGTGCCCGGAGATCTTCTGATCGGCGGGGCGCCGGCGTCAGCGCGGCTCGTTCGCGCCGTCGCCCGGTCCGATAGAGGGCGCGGCCTTCACCGGCGGCCGGTAATCCCCCTCGAGCGCGCCGACGTCCGGCATGTCCGGGCACCCCTCGCCCGGCTCCCGCCGCACGAAGAGCGACAGATCGTCGACCTTCTTCCAGCGGCAGTAATGCTCGCGCACGTACCGCGCGAGCATGATCGATTGCATCATGCTCCTGTCCCCGAGCGACTTCGGCGCGTCCACGATCACCGGCGGCCTGGATCGCTCCAGGTCGGCGATCAGGAGCTCGCGCGAGCCGGGCACGACCAGCGACTCCTCGACCTTGCGCGGCTGCGGGACGAACGGCGCGAACCCCGCCACCATGCTCGTGAACACGTAGCGGGACGCCGCGCGGCGCTGGCACGTCACGTAGAGGTCCGGCTGGAAGCCCCACACGAAGAGCGCGTCTCCGGGCTTCGATCGCGCGGCGATCTCCTCGCACACCGGCGGCGACACGCCGTCCAGGATCATCGCGGGGCTGCGCGCGAAGTCCTTGAGGCGCCGCGAGCGCTCCCGCCAGGCGAACGAGACGAGGAGCACGCACGCGCCGAGCAGCACGATCCGCGCGAGCAGCGGCCGCCTGCGCCCGCCCTCCTCCAGCCCGCGCTCGAGCAGGAGCCCGGCCAGGAGGCCGCACCACGGCACGACCTGCACGAAGTAATGCAGGAAGAACCGCATCGGCGAGAGCGCCGCGGCGATCGAGGCGGCCGCGCCGAGCGCGACCGTCGCGGTGAAGCCCTCCTCGTCGTAGGCGCGGGCGAGGTCGCGCACGCCGCGCGCGGCGAGGAGAGGCCGCGTCAGGCCCCACGCCACGCCCCCCGCCGCGAGCCCGGCGAGGCCCGCGTGCTCGCCCAGGAAATGGCGGTACGCCTTGATCCGCGCCGGCCACGGGAACGGGTGCATGTAGACTTCGGCGTTGTACGTGTAGAGCCAGTACCAGAGCGTCCCGAGCTCCCCCGCGGCCGCATAGCGCGCGATCGTCAGGAGGGGCGGCACGATCACCCCGCCGGCGAACGAGAGCGCGATCGCCCACCGCGCCCGCCGCGTGAGGCCCGGCCGGGTCGCGGCCGCGCACGCGATCCAGAGCCCGACCGGCGCCAGCGTCGAGAGCCCCACCTGCTTGCAGAGCGCGCCCGCCGCGCCCGCCGCCCCCGCCGCGAACACGAGCCACACCGACGGGCGCGCCCGCGCGAGCGCCGCCGTCACGCAGAGCAGCGAGGCCGCCGCGAAGACGTTCAGCGCGTGCTCGCCGTTGAACGCCAGCCCGTCCAGCGGCTCGACCATGAGCAAGAACGCCGCGACCGCCCCGATCGCCGCGATCGCGCCCGCCGTCGCCCGGCCCGCGCGCCGCGCCGCGAGGAACGTCAGCGTCACGGTGATCAGCATGCTGGCGAGGGCGCACACCCGGATGGGCATCCAGCTCATCCGGTCCCCGAGCCCCACCGCGATCGCCGCGAGCCAGTAGAGGAGCGGGCCGCGCTGGCTCACGGCGTCCACGTACGGGAGCATCTGCCCGTCCAGCATCCTGCCCGCGAACGCGGCGATGTACCCCTCGTCCCACCGGTTCAGGCACGCCGCCGGCCGCATGAAGATCAGGTTCGCGGCGAGCAGCGTCCACAGGCTCCAGCCGAGGGTGATCCACGCCGGCGCATTCAATATCTTCGACTGGCGCATCGTGAGGAAGAAGAAGAGATAAAATTACAGGGAGGCTGGGAGGCAGGAAGAGAGAGAATGGTTCTCGGAAATCCTCTCCACGCCCCGCTCTTCCCGCCTGCCGGTGCCCCCTCTTTCCCCTCTCCTCCGGCATGGCGCAAGGGCGAGAGGTGAAAAACCCGGATCTCCGTATCCGGGGCTTCCGCCCTCGCGTTTGGATCTCTCTCCGCGGCGGAGCCCGATGAATGCAGCGTCCGCGGACGGCCGCATCACCGCCGCGCGCGGGATGTCCTGCGGCGCCGGCGGCGGGCGAGCCGGCGCGCGGCGCTCATTTCATCACGCGGACGGGCCGGCCGGAGCCGTCCTTGCGCACCTCGCCGGGGCCGGCCTGAGGGGCCGCCGCGGCGCCCACCGTGAACGACTGGACCCGGGAGAGCTTCCGCGGGCCGAACTGCCCGCCCGCGCTCACCGCCAGGCTCGAGGCCCCGGCCGGCGCCGTGAACGCAACCGAGAGATCGACGTGATCGCCCGCCGCGAACGCGCGCCCCGCGACCGGCGTCGCGTCGCTCGTCACCTTCAGCCCGTCAGCGCCCCAGACCTTCACGGTCGCGTCGGTCACCGCCGCGCGGAACGTGACCCGCACCGTCGCGGACCCCGCCGCGACCTGCGCGGAGATCTCCACCGGCGCCCCCGTCTTCGCCTCCCCGCTCCGCGCGTCGCCGCCCGCCGGGGTCGCATTGCCCGCCGGGGTCGCGTTGCCCGCCGGGGCCGCATTGCCCGCCGGGGCCGCATTGCCCGCCGGGGCCCCCTCGACCGCCTGCGGCGAGGCCGGCGCTCCGGCCGCGCCCGGGTGCGCGGCATCCGCGTTCGGGCGCTGCGCGGCGTCCGTGCCGCACGCGGCCAGCCCCGCGACTGCCCACAGCGCCAATGCCAACCGGCTCATCGTCGTTCGATTCATGTGCCTGCCTCCGGCCAGCCTTCCAGATCCGCGCGTCACTTCGTGACGTCGATGACGGCGGTGTAGTCCATCTGGGCGTTCTCGTAGCCCTGCACGTTGATCACGTACGTCGTCCCGCTCGCCGCGCTGAAGGTCACCTGCTCGTCGCCGCTCAGCGTCGCGCCGCTCGCGATGAAGACCCCGCTCCGGTACACGTAGAGGTCCACGTCGCTCGCGCAGGTCGACGAGACCGAGATCTGGCCGCCCGCGCCGGTGACCTTGATGAAGCGGTTCTGCGCGAGCTTGTTGGGGTCCGTGCCCCCCGTCATCGCGAGGTTGATCGCGCCGCCGGCGTCGCCGTCGACCACCACGGGCAGCGTGCCGACGAAGCCGCCCGTGTGCTGCTCGCCGGTGCCCCACTCGTCCTGGATCGGGCTCACGCCGCGCGCCTGATCGTACGTGTGGTGCGTGACGAGCGCGTCGAGCGCCCCCGCCACTGCCGGCTGCTGGGACTTGAGCCCCGCCACGAACGCGAAGAGCGTCGTCATCGCCGCCGTGTCCCTCACCGGCCCCGTCATCGCCGCGTACACGCCCGGCAGCCCGAGCGCGACCTGATCCCAGGGCTCGTTCGCGGGGTCGTAGACGTCGAACAGGACGCTCTCCACCGTCGACTCCGAGTACCACCCGGGCGCCGCGTTCTGGCTCGTGTCGTTCGCCTCGAGGTCGTACGAGAAGCCCTGGGACTGCCGCTGCCCGTAGGAGTCCGCGTAGCGCGTGTCCGGATCCAGGATCATCGCGCTCAGCGCGTTGCCCCAGCCCTCGCTGAGCGCGATCCTCGGATCGAGGTAGTCGCCGTACGTGTGCGGGCCGCCGGGGCTGTCCGACCGGGCGAGCGTCGACTCGAAGTAGTGCCCCCACTCGTGCACGATCACGTGGCTGTCGAACTCGTCGGTGTCCACGCCGTCCTTGCCGAGGATGTAGAGCTCCTGCCCGTCCCAGAACGAGGTCCCGATCGCCCCGGTCGAGATGGGGCCGTCCTCCGGGCGGTTGTTGGCGCTCCAGTTCAGCTTGAGCGCCGGGAAGTCGGGCGCCGGCGTGACCTCCGCGCGGAAGCGCCGCGCCGCCTCGTACGCCGAGTCGAGCACCGCGAACGGCGCCGCCTGGCGCGGCCCGGCGTACGCGTTGCCGTCCCAGCCCGTCGCCGCGACCACGTCGAGCCTGTCCGTCTTCGAGGCGTCGATCTCGGCGCTCTCGAGCACGTAGACCGCGTTGTCCGTCGTGTTGTCCTCGACCGTGATCGCCGGCTCGGTCGTCTCCGAGTAGATCCACAGCTTGACGCGCGCGGGGCCCTCGTACGTGAACGTGTACGCCCCGTCGTCCCCCGAGCTCGCGGCCGCGATCTCCGCGCCGCCCTCCACGTTGATCAGGCGCACCGAGGCGTGGCGGATCGGGAACACCGCGATCTTCGTGTAGTCGAGCCCCTGCTGCGCCGGGTCGAACGGGACGCGCTCGTAGGTGAGCACGCCGCTGACGGTCCACGGGCCGTTCGGGCTCTGGGGGGTGCCGCCCTCCTCGGAGTCGTCGCCGCACCCGATCGCGCCGAGCGCGAGCGCGGAGGAGAGCGAGGTCAGGGCTGCGAACGAGAGGAACGGGCGGACCGGGTTCATGCGCGTGGCTCCATCGGCGTCCGCGGGCGAGACGTCGGAGGAGCGGGAGCGTACGAGGGCGCTCCGGCGAGCGTCAATCGCCGCGCGCGGGGCCCCATGGTACCAGGGTCTCCCAGACCCGAGGGAGGAGCACGCGGATGTCGGAGGCGCTGGTCGCCGAGCACCTGGTGAAGCGGTTCGGTGATACCGCGGCGGTCGGCGGCGTGGACCTCGTCGTGCGCGCCGGCGAGGTGGTCGGCCTGCTCGGCCCGAACGGCGCGGGCAAGACGACCACCCTGCGCATGCTCGCCGGCATCCTCCCGCCCACGTCGGGCCGCGTGCTCGTCGCCGGCATCGACCTCGCCGCGCGCCCCCTCGAGGCCAAGCAGCGCATCGGCTTCCTCTCGGGCGACACCCAGCTCTACCAGCGCCTCACCCCGCGCGAGGTCCTCGAGTACTTCGGCCGCCTCTACCTCATGGACCGCGCGCGCCTCGCCCGCCGCGTGGGCGAGCTCGTGCGCGACCTCGAGATGGAGCCCTTCGCCTCCCGCCCCTGCTCCACGCTCTCCGCGGGCCAGAAGCAGCGCGCCAACATCGCCCGCGCGTTCCTGCACGAGCCCGAGCTGCTCATCCTGGACGAGCCCACGAACGCGCTCGACGTCGTGAGCGGCCGCTTCATCGTCGAGCAGATCCGCCGCGAGCGCGCCGCCGGCCGCGCGATCCTGCTCTCCACGCACGTGATGAGCGAGGCCGAGTACCTCTGCGATCGCATCGTGCTCCTGCACGAGGGCCGCGTGGTCGACGAGGGCCCGCTCGCCGATCTCCTGGCGCGCTCCGGCCAGGCGAACCTCACCGACGCGTTCCTCCACCACGTCGAGCAGGGCCGCGCTTCCACGATGGGGCCGCGAGCGGCCCCAAACCCCGGCCGCGCACCCGAGGCGCCGTGAGGCCCGCGATCGTCTGGACCATCCTCCGCAAGGAGCTCGTCGAGGCGCTCCGCGACCGGCGCACGCTCGTCCGGCTGATCCTCATCCCCGTCCTGCTCTATCCGCTGTTCGCGCTCGGCATCAGCAAGCTGCTCGGCTCCGAGTCCGCCGCGCGCGCCGCCCGCCCCTCGCGCGTCGCGGTCTGGGGAGAGCTCCCGCCCGACGTCGGCCGCCTGCTCGCCGGCGCCGGCAAGATCGAGCTCGTCCCCTGGGCCGGCGCGCCGCCCGACGTGCGGCGCGGCCTCGGCGGCGAGGGCCGCGCCTCGAGCGAGCCATCGCTCGAGCCGCCCCCCGCGCCCGATCCCGAGGAGGAGGAGGCGCGCGAGGAGGAGGCCCGCGAGGAGGGCCGCGAGCGCCCGCGCTGGGAGGAGCCCGACAACCCCGTGCTCCTGGCCGCGCGCGCGGCCGTCTACGCCCGCGAGGCCGACGCCGTGCTCGTCGCCTGGCCCGCGTTCGCGCCCGCGATGGAGCGCCACGCGCACGGGGTGCTCTCGGTCTACTTCGACTCGGTCCGCCAGGACTCGCAGACGGCCCGCGACCGCATCGAGCGCGCCGTCCGCACGGCCAGGAAGCAGATCCGCGCCGATCGCGAGGCCGCGCGCGGCCTCCCGGAGGGCTTCTCCACCCCCGTCGAGCTGCTCCTCCGCAACGTCGCGCCCGACAGCCGCCGGGTCGGCCACCTCCTCGGCGCGATGATGCCGATGATGCTGATCCTGATGTCCCTGCTCGGCAGCTTCCTGCCCGCGATCGATCTCACCGCGGGCGAGAAGGAGCGCGGCACGATGCAGACCCTGCTCTGCGCGCCCGTCCTGGCGATCGAGATCATCGCCGGCAAGTTCCTCGCGGTCTGGGCGATCGCGCTGCTCACCGCGCTGGCCAACGTCGTCAGCCTCGCCTTCACCGTCCGCCGCCTGCTCCCCGACGTGGTGCACGTCGCCCCGAGCGTCTTCGCGCTCAGCTTCGGCCTGATGGTCCCCGTGACGTTCCTGTTCGCGGCGCTCTTCCTCGCGCTCGCGGTGTTCGCGCGCGACTTCAAGGACGGCCAGAACGCGCTGATGCCGGCCTACCTCCCCCTCACGCTGCTCGCCGGCGTGGCCGCGCTCCCGGTGATCCAGCTCGACCGCTGGACCGCGGTCGCGCCGGTCCTCAACATCGCGGTCCTGATCAAGGCCCTCTTCCTCGGCGAGGCCCCGATCGATCTGATCTTCATGGCGCTCTCCTCGTCCGCGCTGTACGCCGCGCTCGCGCTGCTGCTCGCCGCGCGCGTCTTCGAGCGCGAGCAGGTGCTGCTGGGCGGCCACGAGCGCGCGGCCGACGTGCTCGGCCTGTCGCGCCGCCGCGGGGGCGAGCCGAGCGCGGGCTCCTCGATGGCCGCGCTCGGCGCGGTGCTCGTGGTGTTCTTCTACGGCAGCCTGATCGTCGAGCGCCTCGGCCTGGCCGCGCAGCTCGCCGCGACCCAGCTCGGCCTGTTCCTGCTCCCGACGCTCGCGATCGTCCTCGGGTTCGGCTTCTCCCCCCGCGCGACCTTCGCGCTCCGCCCGCCCCCGCTCCGGGGCCTCGCCGGCGCCCTGCTCGCCGGCCTCTCCGCCTGGCTGGTCGCGGGCGGCCTGGTCACGCGCCTGCTCCCCCCGCCCGAATCGGTCTCGAAGGAGCTGGGCCGCCTGGTCCTGCTCGAGGGCCGGCCGCTCTGGGTCGTCCTGCTGCTCGCCGCCGTGCTGCCGGCGATCTGCGAGGAGCTGCTGTTCCGAGGGTTGCTCTTCTCGGGCCTGCGCCGGGTGGGCCCCGCGGCGGCGATCGTGGCCTCGGCGCTGCTCTTCGGCCTGGCCCACGGGTCCGTCTACCGGCTGCTGCCGACGGCCTCCCTGGGCCTCGTGATGGGTTATGCCCGCTGGCGCACCGGATCGATTGCGAGCGGAATGGTGATCCACGCCCTCAACAACGGGATCGCGGTCACGCTGCTCTATCATGATTTCGAGTGGATCCGGGCGATGAACGAGGACGGGATGCCCTGGCCCGCCGTGGCCGGCGGGGCGGCGGTGCTCGCGCTCGGCCTCTCGCTGCTGCGCACCTGCCGCCCCGCGGAGCCGCCGCCGGGCGCCGCGGCCGGGGGAGCCCGAGCGGGGAGCGGGGCATGAAGATCCTTCCCCGCGCCGCGGCGCGCCGCGAGACCTGTGATACGTACGTGGACGAAAGGGGCGCTCGCGTGAGTGATATGGGGTGCCGGGCCGTGTTCGAGCAGACGGACGACATCTTCGTCGTCTGCGCTGCGGTGCTGGACGGCGGCGATGTCGTGGATTTCGTGCTCGAGGACGTCAACCCCGCATTCCAGGCCCTGCTCGGTCCGGGGGGCGAGCAGGCCGGAGGGCGCAGGGTGACCGAGGTCCTGCCCTGGATCGGTCAGGACCCCATGACCTGGATCGAGGCCCTGCGGGACGTGATCGCCTCGGGTCGCCCGGGCCACATGGAGCGGCACGTCGCGCCGCTCGACCGCTGGTATCGCATCTCGGTATACCGGGCGGGGCCGGCGCACGCGGCCTTCGTCGGGCACGACGTGACCCAGCGCAGGAAAATGGAGGCGGAGCTCCGGGAGCGGGAGGCGCGCGAGCGCGCCCGCGCCGTCGAGCTCCAGGGGGTGCTGGACGCCGTGCCGGCGGTCGTGTTCATCGCGCGGGATCGGGGAGCGCAGCGGATCGATCCGAACGGCGCCGCCGAGGAGATGCTGCGCGTGAGACCCCGCGCCAACGTGTCCATGGGCGCGCCGACGGGCGAGCGGCCCGAGCATGTCCGGGTGATGCGTGACGGCGTCGACGTGCCGCCCGAGGACATGGCGATCCAGGTCGCGGCCCGCACCGGCGCCGAGGTCAGGGACTGGGCGTGGGATCTGGTCTTCGAGGACGGGACCACCCGGCATCTGCTGGGCAATGCCACGCCGCTCCTGGACGAGCGAGGGGAGCCGCGGGGGGCCGTGGGGGCGTTCCTGGACATCACGGAGCGCAAGCGGGCGGCCGACGCCCTCGCCGAGGCCGATCGGCGCAAGAGCGAGTTCCTCGCCGTGCTGTCGCACGAGCTCCGCAACCCCCTGAGCTCGATTCATTACAGCCTCTACCTCCTGAAGCGCGCGGGCCGCACCGAGGAGCAGGCCGGGCGGGCCCTCTCCGTGCTCGAGCGTCAGGTCCAGCAGCTCTCCCGCCTCGTCGACGACCTGCTCGACGTCACGCGGCTGTCCCGCGGGAAGATCGAGCTCAAGAAGACCACCCTGGAGCTCTCGGAGCTGGTCCTCCAGGTGGCGGAGGACCACCGCTCCCTGTTCCTCGACAAGGGCGTTCGACTCGGCGCGGAGCTCCGCGGTCACCCCCTCCACGTGCGGGGGGATCCGGCGCGCCTGAAGCAGATCATCGGGAACCTGCTCTGGAACGCGGTGAAGTTCACCGACCCCGGCGGCGAGGTGGTGCTGTCGCTCGACCGAGAGGGCGCCCGCTCCTCGGCGGTCATTCGAGTTCGAGACACGGGCATCGGGATCGAGCCCGGCGTGCTCCAGGGCCTGTTCGAGCCGTTCGTGCAGGCGGACGTGAGCCTCGCCCGGAGCAGCGGGGGCCTCGGCCTCGGCCTCGCGCTGGTCAAGGGGCTGGTGGACATGCACGGCGGGAGCGTGACGGGGGCGAGCGAGGGCGCGGGCAAGGGGGCGGAGTTCACGGTCCGGCTGCCCGTCGAGGAGGAGCAGCCCCCGGCGGAGGTCCCGCGGCGGAGTGCGGCGGAGGCGAAGCGGCGGCGCATCCTGGTCATCGACGACAGCGAGGACGCCGCGGAGATGCTGAAGGAGGCGCTCGAGATCATGGGGGGGCACGAGGTCGAGACAGCGAACGACGCGCTGTCGGGCCTGGAGAAGGTGCGCGCGCTGCGCCCGGACGTCGTGCTCTGCGACATCGGGCTGCCGGGCACGGATGGCTACGCGGTGGCGCGCGCCGTTCGATCGGATCCGAGCAACGGGCGTGTCTTCCTGGTCGCCCTCACCGGATATGCCTCGCCGGAGGACCGGCAGCGAGCGATCGAGGCCGGGTTCGACCGGCACCTCGCGAAGCCGCCGTCGCTGGAGCAGCTCGAGGAGGCCGTGACGGCCGGGTGAGGGGTCCGATCATGGCCACCCATCATCCCTCGGCGGCGAGCGGGCCGCGCAGCCCGGGCGGCGCTCAGCGCCCGAGCCGCTCCGCGAAGACCCCCAGGTGATTGGCCACCGGCCGCTCCCGCCCCGGGATCCGCGTGTGCACCGGGCAGCTCAGCGCCTCCGGCTCCCCCGACGCATTCTCCGCCACGAGCGCCGTCGATCCCCCGCCGTCGAGGTTCGCCGCCTCGAACCCCCCGTGCCGCAGGATCACCTCCGCCAGCTCGTCGAGCGTCGCCCCCTCGCTGTACCCCGGCTGCCGTCCATCGATCGCCACGAGCAGCATTCGCCGCCCCTCCCGGTCGATCGCGACCGCGCTGCGCGGGTGCAGCGCCCGCGCGAAATCGCCGCCCCCGGTCCGCGCCTCGCCGCCCTCGACCAGGCTGATCCCGGAGATCGCATTGTACGGCTCCCCCGGCGGTGAATCGAAGGCCGCGCGGTTATCGAGCGTGACATAGAGCGTCCGCGTCCGCCGGTTCCTCGCCTGGGTCGAATAGACCACCCCGTTCGACGCCGCGGGCCCGTCGACCGACACCGGGTCTCCCGTGTGCGGGTAATAATCCCACGGTGAATTCGACCACCACGGGTCGAAGAAATCGCCGTTGATCGCGACCTGCGCGTGGAGCTCGGAGAGGAGCTCGCTCGTGGTCCGCCCGACGAGCGGCCGCGGCGCCGCCGGATCCCCCGGCGTGACCATTACCCGGACGCCGGGCGCGCGGAGGTCGACCTCCACGACGTGGGTGACGAGCGGCCGCGGCGGCCCTTCGACCTCGCGCTCGTAGGTCACGCCCACGAAGAGCGCCCGCCGCTCCGGCAAGGGCTGCGGCCGGTGCGTGTACGCGAGGTAGCCGGCGCCCGAGAGCGCCGCCGCCGCGCCGATCGACCAGGCGGCGATGCGGGCAGCGCGGCGTACGGCCAGGCGGGTCATGGAATCGGCACTTCGGTGGATGCGGCGGTGTTGTCCGGCGGCTCCCCGGCGGCGTCAAGCCGGCCCGGCGGGCGCGGACCACGGAACCTTCACGTATCCCCCACCGGCTCTCCCCGCCGCCGCCGGCCGCTCGTGGTCTCCTCGTCCTCGCTGACCCCCGGAGGCCCCCATGCTCGACATCCGCACCACAGCCCACGGCCGCGGCCTGCGCTACACCGCCCGCCGCGGCCTCGTCGAGTCCGTGCTCCGCCGCGCGTACGCCTCTGCCTGGCCCGCCCGCCTCTGGGAGCGCGTCCCCGGCGCCGCCGGCGTCCGCGTCGTCCACCGTCGCGTCCCCCTCCGCGCCCCGCGCCCCGGCGCCCCGCCCCTCCGCGTCGCCTTCGCTTCGGACCTCCACCTCGGCCCCACGACCCCCGCGCGCACCCTCGACGCCGCGTTCAGCCTCATCGCCGGCGCCGCGCCCGACGTCCTCATCCTCGGCGGCGATTACGTCTTCCTCGACGCCACCCCCGCGCTCGCCCGCGACCTCGAGGCCCGCGTCCGCGCCGTGCCCGCGCGCTGCAAGCTCGCCGTCCTCGGCAATCACGACCTCTGGACGCACCACAACCTGCTCGAGGCCGCGCTCGAGCGCGCCGGCGCCACGGTCCTCGTGAACGCGTCGGTGCGCCTGCCGCCGCCGCACGACGACGTCGCCGTCGTGGGCCTCGACGACCCCTGGACCGGCCGCCCCGACGGCGATCTCGCCTTCGCGGGCGCCGCCGGGGCCGCGCTCACGATCGCGGCCTGCCACGCCCCCGACGGCCTCTCGCACGCCCGGGGCCGGGGCGTGGCCCTCTACCTCTCCGGCCACACCCACGGCGGCCAGGTCGCGCTCCCCGGCGGCTATCCCATGATCATCCCCGGCGGCCCCTGGTCCCACCGCTTCCCGCACGGCGTCCACGAGCTGGACGGCGCCGTCGTCTTCGTGTCCCGGGGCGTCGGCGGCGTCGAGATCCCCATTCGCGCGTTCGCTCCGCCCGACGTCGGGATCTTCGATCTCGGCTGAGGCCGCGGCGGCGGCCGCGCCCGCGTCCG
>CAYQYG010000196.1:0-15417 GCA_964421485.1 uncultured Polyangiaceae bacterium
CGCGGCCGGCAAGGGCGCCGACGGCGTCAAGGCCGACACGCAGCCGTTCACCTGACGCCGGACCCCCGCGACACCACGACCACCCTCTGCTCAGCGCGGCCGCGTTCGCGCCGGAGGCTCCGGCGCCCGCCGCGCGGGAACGGAATGACCAGCGCCGTCCGGCGCGGCCCGCGCGCGGATCCGAAATGGGCGGAGATCCGGGCGCGTACGCCTCGGGTGTCCAATGGATATCGATTGGCGGTGGGGCCGGCACGTCGCGGTGCTACCCCTTCGCCATGGGGCTACTTCGCGACGTCACGGCGCTGCTCTCCAGGTATCCGATATCGTTCATTGCCATGGGCGCGGTCGGGGCGGCGGCCGTCCCGGTCGCCTCGGTCGCGCTCGGGCCTGCATTGCGCCCGATCGCGCGGCGGGTGCTCGCGCGCGCCCTCGCCGTCCGGAGCGAGGCGCTGCGCGTCGCCGCGGAGTCGCGGGAGGCGTACGCCGACCTGCTCGCGGAGGCGGAGCAGGAGGCGGCCGAGATGGAGCAGCGGGCGGAGCGCGCGCCTTCCGCCCAGCCGGTCCAGCGCGCGGACCCGGCGCCGCGCCGCGGCGACCCGGCGTTCGACGGCTGCGCGCCGGTGATGTCCTGACCCACGGGGGCGTATTGCCATGGAAGAGATCGGCTTCGGGATCCTCATCGGACTGGGCCTCGCCGCGCTGAAGCGGTCGTACCGGCCGGCGCTGAAGGGCGCCATCAAGGCCGGCATCCGCGCCTCGGAGCGCATCCAGGACGCGATCCACGAGGGCGAGGAGACGCTCTCGGACCTGCTCGCCGAGGTGCGGCACGAGCGGGCGGCGGAGGCGGCGAGGGACGAGCCCGACAGCGGGCCGGTCTCCAGCGGGCCGGTCTCCTCCCCGCCCGCGAAGCCGGAGAAGCCGGTCAGCCATTGAGACCGTGAGGCATGGCGCGCGGCCGCGCGCGCCCGCCGCCGGGAGGGGCCATGTCGAGCGACGCCGTGTTCATCATTCACCGCGTGCCGGGGCGGGTGCGCCTCGGGATCGAGGCGATCCGCCGCGACCCCGAGGCCGCGCAGCGGCTGGCCAGCGCGGCGGCCGCGGCGCCATGGGTCGCCGCCGCGAGGGCGAGCCACTGGGCCGCGAGCCTCGTCGTCGAGCACGACCCCGACGTCCCGATCACGCGCGTGCTCGCCGCGCTCTCGCGGATCCCCGGGCTCGCCGCGTGCGGGCGCCGGCTCGAGGACCTGTCGCGGCCGCGCGTCCGGCCGGGCGCGCCGGGGCACCCGGGCCGGACCGCGGCCGCCGTGCTGCGCGTGGCGGAGCGGTTGAACATGGCGTCCGCGTCGATGACGTCGCCGGGCACCGACCTCCGGCTGATCATCCCGGGCGCGCTGATCCTGGCCGGGATCGGCGCCGTCCTGCTCGGGCGCGGCGCGCAGACGCCGGGCTGGCTGACCTTCATCAAATATGGATTCGACAGCTTCGTGGTGCTCAACGCGCGCGCGATACGCAGCTTCGCCGCGGGCGGCGCGCCGGATGAGCCGGGCGGAGCGCCGCGCGCTGCGGGCGGCGGCGGCGCGCCGTCGTGAGCGCCGCCGCGCGGCCTCCGGCGGTGATCCACGCGATCCCCGGCCGGGTGCGCCTCCGCCTGCGCCGCCTCCGCGACGACGCCCGCTTCGGTGAAGCGCTCGCGGCCGTCCTCCGCGCCCTCCCTGGCGTCACCGCCGTCCGCATTGCCCGCGGCGCCTCCTGTGTGGTCGTCGAGCACGATCCCGCCGCGCTCGACGTTCACGCGCTCGTCCGCGCCGCGGCGGCGCCGCCTGCGGCGATCATCCATTGCAATGGCGCCCCCGCGGCGCCCCGAGCCGGCGGCGCGGCGCAGGCGCCCCTGGCCGCGACCTCCCGGCGCCCGCTGATCCTCTCGAGCGCCGCGATCGGCCTCGCGCTCGCCGGCGGCACGCTCGCCTGGCCGCTGTCGCTCCCGCTCGTCGCGGCGACCGCCGCGCCGATCTTCGGCCGCGCCTGGGCCTCCGTCGCGCGCCGCCGCCGCCTCAACGTCGATCTGCTCGACGCCCTCGCCATCGTCGCCGCGATCGCCACGGGCGACGTGGTGAACGCCGCCGGGATCAGCTGGCTCGTCTGCCTCGGCGATCACATCCGCGACCACACCCAGGCCCGCGCGCGCCGCGCGATCCGCGATCTGCTCGATTACCAGCGCGACCTCGCCTGGGTCGTCCGCGGCGACGCCAAGGTCCAGATCCCGGTCGCCGATCTCGCCCCCGGCGACGTCGTCGTCGTGTACACCGGATCGGCCATTCCCGTCGACGGCGAGGTCGTGGAGGGCGAGGCCATCGTCGACCAGCAATCCCTCACCGGCGAGTCGGTCCCCGCGCACAAGGGCCCCGGCGCCCCCTGCTTCGCCGCGACGATCGTCCGTGAGGGCAAGCTCTACGTGCGCGCCGAGCGCGTCGGCGACGCCACCAAGGCCGCGCGCGCCGTCCGGCTGATCGAGGACGCCCCGGCGCTGGAGACGCGCGCGCAGAGCTACGCCGAGCTCTTCGCCGACCGCCTCGTCGCGCCCACGCTCGGCGTCGCCGCCGTCACGCTCGCCGCGACCGCCGACGTGACCCGCCTCGCCGCGATCCTCACCATCGATTTCGGCACGGGCCCGCGCGTCTCGGCGCCCACCACCGTGCTCGCCTCGATGAGCGCCGCGGCGCGCCGCGGGATCCTCATCAAGGGCGGCGCGCACCTGGAGAGGCTCGCCGCCCTCACCACCGTCGTCTTCGACAAGACCGGCACCCTCACGCGCGGCGCCCCGGAGATCACCGACGTGCTCGTGCACGACGGCCGCTCCGATCGCGAGGCCATCTCCCTCGCCGCCGCGGTCTCCGCGCGCCAGACGCACCCCGTCTCGCAGGCCGTCATTCGCCTCGCGGAGGCCCGGGGCATCGACATCCCCGAGCGAGAGGGCTCCCGCTATCATATCGGCCGCGGCGTCGAGGCCACCGTCGGCGGCCGCGCCGTCCAGCTCGGCGCCGCGCGCTTCCTCGCCGAGCAGGGCATCCCCTTCGCCCTGTCCGGCGCCGATCGCGCCGCGCTCGAGGGCGCCGCCGGCTCCTTGCTCTTCCTCGCCGTCGACGGCGAGCACGTCGCCACGCTCGCCCACCGCGACGCCCTCCGCCCCGAGAGCCGCGCCACCGTCGACGC
The DNA here is from genome assembly GCA_964421485.1 of uncultured Polyangiaceae bacterium. Classification (GTDB taxonomy): domain Bacteria; phylum Myxococcota_A; class Polyangia; order Polyangiales; family Polyangiaceae; genus CAYQYG01. Next base: position 3,211 of record CAYQYG010000196.1, read on the forward strand.
CCTCCGCGCCCGCGGCGTCCGCGAGATCGTCATGCTCACCGGCGACACGCCCGCGGTCGCCCGCCGCGTGGCCGAGGAGCTCGGCATCTCGACCGTGCACGCCGAGATGCTCCCGGAGGACAAGGCGGAGATCACGAGGAGCCTCACGGGCGAGGGCCGGGTCGTCGCGGTCGTGGGCGACGGCATCAACGACTCCCCCGCGCTCTCCTATGCCGACGTCGGCATCTCCCTCTCCGCCGGCGCCGAGATCGCCCGCGAGGCCGCCGGCGTGGTCCTCATCGACGACGACCTGAGCGGCCTCGTCGAGGCCATTGACATCTCCCGCCGGGCGATGCGCCTGGTTCGCCAGAGCTTCTCGATGATCCTCGCCGCCAACGTGGTCGCCTACGCGCTCGCGGTCCCCGGGCTCATGAGCCCCGTCGTGGCCACGCTCGCCAGCAACGGCTCCGCCGTCGCCGCCTGTCTGAACGGCCTCCGCCCCCTCCTCGGCGCCCGGGGCGGGCGGGGGTGAGGGCAAGGAACTCCGCGTCTTCCCGCCTCTCTGCCGTGAAATGGGACTGCCGATCTCGACCGCACCGCACCAGGATCGATTGCAGGGAGGAGCGTCGCGGTGGACCTTATAGAGGAGCTGCGGAGGAGCGATCTGCTGACGATCTCGACCTCGGGGAAATACGAGGTCGATCCGCCGCTCGTGCGGAGCGGCTCGTTCGCGGTGAAGGACCGGCGCGTGTCGAAGCCGCCGGGGCTCGCCTGGGAGATGACGCCCAGCGACTTCGGGCTTCCGGATATGCCGATCTCGGTGACGATCCGCGGGGAGCCCGCCGGGCAGGACGCGAGCGGGAGGCCCCTGGTCCGGTTGACGATCGACGAGGACGTCAATTTCGCCGTGCCGGGCCGGCGCGTGACCGTGGAGCACGTGAAGGGCGCATTGACCCTGGCGCTCTCGCCGGCCGCCGACGGCCAGGGCGTGGCGTTCGAGTCGGTGGGGCAGGATGACGAGCTGCTCGTCACCGTGCGCGCGAGGCTCTTCCTCGGGCTGGGCCGCCGCGCGGTCGTGCGCGTCGCGGCCCCCCGCGTGGAGGGCACGGCGCGGCGGACCGCGGAGGCGGCGAGCCCCTCGGGCTGAGCTCAGGCCCCCTCGAACGCCACCACGATCGGCAGGTGGTCCGACCGCCCCGCCTCGATCACGCGCGCATTCAGCGGCCTCATCGCCCCTCGATAGAACACGTGGTCGAGCTGCATCGTCAGCGTTCCGAGCACCGTCGGCCACCGCCACGTCGTCCCGAGATCGAAGTCCTCGAGCACGTCCCGCATGCCCATCGCCTCGAGGTGCTCGATCGCGCCGCCCCCCTCCTCGTTGAAATCGCCGAGCACGATCGCGCTCCGCCCCGCGTCCAGCGCCGGCGTGTACTCGCGGATCTCCCGCTCGCGATAGTGCCCCGTCGAGAGGTACCCGCTCACGTACGACCCGCTGTCGCTCACCTGCGGCCTGAGGTGCACCTGCAGCACCTGCACCTCGCCCATGGCCGTCCTGAGCGTCACCCGCCACCCCGCGAACCACCCGATCGGGCTCGGGATGTGATCGCCCTCGTCGAATGGCACCTTCGACAGCACGGCGAGCCCCCCTGCCCCCGGCCCGTGGCGGAATGCGATGTGCGGGTGCGAGCCCCCGAGGCGCTCCCGGAGGCAGGTCTCCCATGCGGGCGTCGTCTCCTGGAGGAACACCGCGTCCACGCCGCTCCCGGCGATCACGTCCAGCGTCGGCTCGTCGCACGGGATCCCGAAGTTGACATTGTAGCTCATCACCGAGAGGTGCGGCCGCCCCGGCGTGGGCTCCCGCGGCTCGAGCCGCGCCCCCGCGCACCCTGCGAGCCACAGGCCCGCCGCGACGGCGCCGAGCGCCGGTCCGTATCGGTAAGTCATGCGCTCATCATAGCACGTCCGCCCCGGCCGTGGAGGCGCTCGTCCGCTGTATCAGCCAGCCCGCTATTGCGTCGCTTCCTCGAGCTCCGCCAGTCCCCCGCCGAACAGCTCCCCCCAGGCCCTGGCCGCCCGGTTTCGCAGCGCCCCGTCGTCCTCCGCCGCGAGCTCCCCGAACGCCGCCCCCACCGCTCCCCGGTCCACCCGCCCCCGCCCGTCGCGCACATCGCGCCCGGTCAGCGCCTCGAAGGCGATCAGCGCCACGTGGTGCTCCGCCCCCCCGCGCGACAGCAGCGCGAATCGCGCCAGGTGGATGAGCCCCAGCCGCGGCGACGCCCCCTCCGTCGTCAGCTCCGCGACGTAAGCGCTGAGCTCCCGGTTCACCCGCCGCTGCGCGTCGTCCGCATAACCCGCCATCCGGCGCAGCACCAGGCTCGCCATCGCCAGGTGCGGCCCGTCGAGCTGGTGCTGGATCTCGTGCCGCTCCGTCGACAGCGTCAATGCAGGCAACAGCCCCCCGGGCGCCGCGGCCAGCGCCCGCCCCAGCGCCTCCCCGCACCTCGCCAGCGCCTCCTCGGCCCCCGCGTCCCCGCCCGCCGCCGCCGCGCCGCGCTCGCTGCACGAGGGCGGATTCGCCGCCCCGAGCTTCGTCATCTCCTCCGCGTACGGCTCGAGCTCGTCCAGCACGATCAGCGCGAATGGCTGCAGATCCCGCGAGAAGCCCAGCCTGAGGTGGCCGTCGCGCGCCCGCCCGAGCCGCCGCACGTGCAGCGCCGCCAGATCCGCGCGCCCCGCGGCGAACCGCCGCACCCGCTCGATTCGATAGCTGTTCGCGAAGAAATGCCGCCGCAGCCCGTCGTCCGTCTGGTAGATGTCGACCGACGGATCCACGTAATAGGGCAGCCCCGCGCCGCGGCTCGCCTCGTTCACGTCCCCGATCAGCCGGTACCACCGCCGCCCCCCCAGATCGAGATCGCCCGCCTCGCGCGTCAGCGCCTCGAATGCCGCGCCCACGCCCGGCTCCACCCCGCGCGCGGCGCTCGCGAGCTCCCGGGCCGCGCCCTTCACCTCGACCATCGCCTCGGCGCTCCCGCCCTGGCGCACCCGCCGGTCCCAGCGCAGCCGCGCGTCGCTCCACGCCGGCAGGAGCTCGCCATAGAGGTGGTCGCCGTCCTTCGTCGGCGCCGACAGGGACCACGCCACGCCCTTCCTCGGCGGGCGCGCCAGCACCCATTGCGCCGCGGCGATCACCGCGGCCGCGCCGAACGCCACCGCCGCGGCGCGGCGGATCGGCCAGCCCGGCGCCTGCTCCAGCTCGTCCTCGGGCGTCACCAGCGCCTCGCCGAGCACCTCGGCGGACGAGGCCACGAGGGCGAGCAGCGCCGCGAGGATCACCACCGACAGGAGCGCCGCCATCACCCCCGCCCCGCCCTGCGCGCCGAGCAGCGAGCGATACACCATCATGAGCAGCAGCACGGGCAGCCCGAACAGCGCCACCACGCCGAGCACCGGCTGCTCCCGCGCCGCCGGCCGGAACGCGTGCACGAGCCCGAGCGCGGGCACCGCCAGCGGCCACAGCGCGAGCGCCGCCAGGATCAGCGCCCCCAGCCGGAACCGCCAGCCCGGCAGATCCGGCAGCGCCGCGAGCGAGCGGAGCAGCGTCGCGATCGGCGCCTCGCCCCGGGCGGGCCACAGATAGAACAGCGCAGCGCACGCGATGGCCGCGCCCAGCACGAAGCGCGACGCACGGCGCGCCCTCGGCCGGAACGAGAGGTTCGCGCCGGCCGCCGTGAGCGCCAGCGCGAGCAGCGACGACGCGGGCCGATCGGTGAGGCTCTCCGGCAGCGGCAGCACCTCCCAGGCCGCCGCGTCCGCGCCGAACCGGATGAGCGCCGCCGTCAATGCGAGCGCCGCCGGCACGGCCAGCGCGAGCGAGCTCGCCCGCCGGATGACCCGCGGCGCGATCGCGACGGCGATCCCCGCGATCGTCGGCGCGATCGCGGCCACCACGCCCGCAGGCGGCAGCTCGGGCAGGAGGTGCCAGACGAACTGCGCCTTGCCGTCGATCACCTCGTACGGCAGGAAGAGCGCGAGCGCGAGCGCGCACCCCGCCCAGACGCAGCGCGCCCGGAGGCGCTGGCTCGACAGCCCGTAGAAGAGGGCGACCTCGATCATCGGGGCACCGCCACCGAGGCGATCACGCTCACGCCGCGCTTCGGGAAGACCGGATCGGCGCCGATCGATTCGAAATAGATCCGCGCCCCGTCGGCCGAGAACACGGGCCGGCGCTCCAGGTGCTCGTTCGACGTGAGCCGGCGCGTCGCGCCGCTGTCCAGCGAGACCACGGCGATGTCCCCCTCGAGGCTCACGGCGACCCGCGCCTCGTCCGGCGAGAACGCGGGCGACCGCGCGTGCCCCCCGGCGTCGTGAGAGGTCATCTTGCCGGCCGCCACGTCGTAAATGGCGACCCGCGGCCCGTCGGGCCCGCGCAGCTCCATCGCGATCAGCCTGCCGCCGCGGCTCGCCGCGGGCGACGCGTACGCCTCGCGCTCCGATCCCGTGAACACCGCGGACGCCGCCGGCGGATCGCTCGAGATATCGACGATCCAGAGCTCCTGCCTCGGCAGCGCGCCGGGCTCCCCGGGCGGCGGCGTGAACAGGAATGCCAGCCGGCTCGCGTCGAGCCACGCGCGCCCGCCGAGCTCACCCACGGCCTCTGGATCGGCCGGATCCCCGCCGGCCGGCTTCTCGAACAGCGCGTGGCCGTCGCTCGCCGCGACCACGAGCAGCCCCCCCGGGCACTCCCGGCACGCGCGGTCCTCGAGCGCCGCGGCCTTCCCGCCCGGCGCGAGCGCCGGGTCGACGAACCGGTGCTCGGCGTCCACGCGCAGCCGCCGCGACGCGCCGTCGGCCTCGACCACGGTGAGCGTCTTCGCCCAGCCGAACAGGTCCTCGACGAAGATCACGGGCGCCCCCTCGGGCGCGGCCGAGGGATTGCTGAACACGTGATAGCCGCTCCAGAGCACGCGCGACGCCCCGCCCGGCGCCCGCCACGCGACCGTCTCGAGGCGCGTGATCCACCCGAGGTCCATCGTCGCCGGCGAGATGAACGGCGTCACGTCCGCCGTCTTCACGAGGAACCCCTCGGCGCCCGTCCCGCCGAGCCCGTCCTGCGCCGACATCGCCCCGTGGTAGGTGATCGCCTCCTGCCCCTTCGCCGCCTCCGCGCGCGCCTTCGCCGCCTGCTCGTAGGCCGCCGCCGCCTCCGCGAGCTTCTTGTCGCGGTACGCCACGTACGATTTCGCCGGGTTGACCTGCGCGGCGTGCTTCACGTCGCTGCCCTCGAACATGGCCCTGATCGTCCGGTGCCCGATCAGGCGCGGCAGGACCTCGTCGAACGCCATGTTCGCGAGCGACCCCGCGAGCAGCCGCAGCGCCTCCGGCTTCTGCTTCGCGCCCGACCACGCCACGAGGCGCCCCGCCTGCCCCGCCTCGTCGTCGATGTGCCGCACCTCGATCGGCGCGTCGACCCGGGCCTCGAAGTACCCTCCTTGCACCGGGTGCTCCTGCACGTCGGCCCTGAGGTGCGCGGTCACCACGAACGCCGCGCGCAGCCTGCGCGCCGCCTCCTCGGGCGATCGCGATCGCTCGAGCGCGGCCGCGACCTCCGGATCCCCGCCGCGCACCGGCTCGAAGCCGATCTTCGACAGGTGCTCCGCGAGCTTGTCCGCGAGCGCCGCCGCCGGCGCCGACCCCTCCCACCAGTACCCGTCGAGATCGATCGCGACGAGCACGCGCAGCGGCGCCGGCTCCCGGAGCCACCGCCACGCGAGCCCCCCGGCGCCCGCAACGATCACCGCGAAGATCAGCAACACCGGCCAGATCCGGCGCTTCGGGATGAGGAGCTGGCTGTCCACCCTGGAGTCCGGCGCGTCGCTCATGGCTGCGTGGACGCGTAGCCGCGCCGCGCGTGGGAGGCAATGGCGGCGCTCCCGGGCGACCGCCGCCCCCGGGGGCGCCACGGGCGGCGGGGCCGGCGGGCGTGGCCCTGCCACGTGGCAATGCCGCCGTGCCACGTGGCATTGCCACGGGCGGCGAGGCCGTCGATCGCGGCGTCGCCGCGCGGCATCATCGCATCGCCCGGAACCCCTCGAATCGCGCGGTCGCAATGGCCTCGCCGCGGCGGCACGCGCCGTGCAAACCGTGCAAACCGCGCAAACGGGCCTGGCTGATTCAAATCGCCTGGGACGACTTGAGCTGGGCGCCGGTACGCGCGCAGCAAGGACAAGGAAATACGTCATGAAATTGGTCACACGTTCGAGCGGTACCAGTCGGCGCGGCGTCCGAGTCGCCGCCGTCCTCGCCCTCGCGCTGGGCGCGTGCGTCGCGGAGCCCGGGCCCGATGGTCAGGGCGGTGGCGGCCCGACGCGGAGCGTGGCCCCGGCGCCTCTGGCGAGCGGGCGGAAGCCGCGCGAGACCGGCGAGCAGCTCGCCGCGCGCGCGGCCGCGGTGGTATCCCCGGAGGACCTCGCCGCGGTGAAGGCCGACCTCGGGCTGGGCCCGCGCGATGATCTCCGGCCCGTCCTCGTGCTCGCGCCCGGCGAGGCGCACGGGACCGTCCGGTATGCGCATTACCACGAAGGGATCCGGGTCATCGCCAGCTTCGCGACGGTCGACACCGACGGCGACGCCGTCACCGGCGTGGCGAGCAACATTCACCCGGACATCGCCGTCACCACGACGCCGGCCGTGGAGGCGCGGCAGGCGGTGGACGTCGTGAGGGCCGATCCCGAGCGGTTCCCCGATCGGGTGGAGCCGGAGGTGGAGCTCGCGATCCTGCCCCTCACGCAGCAGGTCGTGAAGCGCACGGGCCTGCCCCCGGGCCCCGGGGAGGTGGACCTCAACGCCGATGAGCTCGAGACCCGGGTCACCGGCCACAAGCTGGTCTACGTGATCGACACCGATGAGGAGGATCGGCGCGCCCCGGATCCCATGCGCGTGATGCGCTACCTCGTGGACGCGCGCACGGGCGAGATCCTGGCGCAGCGGAGCCGGAAGAGCCACGCCACGAACCAGGGGCTCTCCATGTACGCATATCCCAGCTCGTCGTCGACGTTCTCCAAGACCGTGTCGCTGAGCACGGCCTGGGAGGCGCCATGGTTCGACCCCACCGTGTATCGCTATGTGATGTACGACGAGAACGATAGCTACTTCGTCCAGGATGAGGACGATTGGTGGTGGTACGGCGCCAACAACCTCTACTCCGGAGTCTGGGGGGACGGCCTGGACTTCGCCGGCGACGCCAGCGCGAGCACCACGAACCGGCAGACGGCGATGGTGGACGCCAAGTTCGCGCTCCAGGCCGTGTCGCAGATGTTCAATAACGTCTACGGCGAGGCCGCGGTCTTCACCGGCGCCACCTGCTACATGCACCACGGCACCTGGTACGACGACGCGTTCTTCAGCGGCGGGGACATCTACGTGGGAGACGGCCCGGAGGGGGAGGTCGGGACCCGGACGTCGCTCGACACGATCTCCCACGAGGTCGGGCACGCGTGGGACGCCCAGAATGCCAGTCTCCTCAGCTGCGACAACGGCGAGGCCTGCGGGCTCAGCGAGGCGAACGCCGACATCGTCGCGGTGATGACGAACTACTACGTGTACAACCTGGGGCTCTTGAACGCCGCGACGTCGATCCCCGACGGCAACAGCTCCGTCGACACGGGCTTGAACAGCATCGACTACTGGAACATGTTCAACGGCCGGAAGTTCAGGAACCCGACGTACCCGTATTACTTCTCCGGCATCGGGAACCAGGACGAGCACGACGCCCTGGGGCCCATGGTCGCGGCGTTCTATTTCCTGGCGATGGGCGCGTCGACGAACACCACGTCGAGCACCTTCAGCTATCTCCTGCCCTATGGCATGGACGGGATCGGCATCCAGAAGGCCGCGAGGATCTGGCGCCATGCGATGAAGTTCCACCTGACCTCGAGCACGACGTACTCGACCCTCGATGACGCGCTGATCCTGTCGGCGCAGCACGAGTTCGGCACCACGACGCCGGAGCAGCCGGAGGTGATCGCCGTGCGGAACGCGATGGCCGGCGCCAACTTCGCGACCCGGTCCGCGTCCTACGAGCCCCCGCCGTACTATGACGAGACCGGCGGGGCGCCGCACACCACGAGGAGCTCCTTCGTGTATCTGATGAAGCCTCTCGAGCAGTATCTGCCCGCCGGCAAGCCGGTCCGCAAGGAGGTCATCGGCAACGTGGGCCCGCGGCCGGAAGAGCAGCCCCTCTGGGGCGACTGGTACCGGGTGTCGGTCCCGAACGGCTACGCCCTCAAGATCAGCGTCGTGCCCACCTGGGGCAACGACCATGAGCTCATCGTCTACGAGGGCAACGACGTCGATCCCTATTATTCCTCCATGGAGGGCCCGAACGTCGTGGAGGTCGTGCGCGTCCCGTACGTCGACAACGAGCCCTCGGGCTCCAAGACCTTCGATCTCGTCGTCTTCGGCGCCGATTTCGCGACCGGGAACGGCAACTACCGCCTCTACGTCGACTGGGTGCCGTTCTGCAGCGGCGCGGAGGCGGACGCGCAGCCGTTCTTCTACAACGCGACCGTCAACGGGGTCGCCACCACCATCAACGGGATGGTCGGCTGCGCCGGCACTGTCGGGTTCGGCAGCCGGGATACCCTCTGCGGCCCGGGCACGTACGTCTGCTCCGCGGCGCAGTGGAAGAGCCGGCGCGGCACCGGCGTGCCGGCCCATAACTACTGGACCAATGATGAGCTGAAGTACAGCGGCACGAGCTCCGCGTGCTCGGCCTCGCTCTCCACCGGCACGAGCTGCGGCGCCAACCCCATGCGCGTGTGCTCGCCGACCCAGACCGATCCCGAGGGCAACAACTGCAACTGGACGGGTTGCGGGCTGGATTCGACCAGCAACTCCTACTTCGGCGGCTGCGTCAACAACACGACCGCAGGGACGCTCTGCTGCTTCGAATGAGCGATCCCCCGCGACCCCGGGCGCCGATCATCGCCTGGTCGAGCGCCCGCCCCGGCGCGCCTCCTCGGCCGCCTCGGCCTCGGCCTGGGCCTCCACCCGCTCCCGGTCCTCCTGCGCCTGCCTCTCCGCGAGATCGCGCGCGAGCTGATCCTCCGTGAGCGATCCCTCCGCGCCGCCGCGCTCCGCCGCGGCCGGCTCCGCCACCCGCACCCGCGCCTGCCCCGCGCGCGGCCCGCTCGCGGCGCCCTGCGCCGCGCCCGCCTCGACCCGCCCCGAGATCCGCGCCTGCGCTCGGCTGATCTCCGCCTGGCCCTCGCGCCCCGCCTCGCGCACGCGCTGCGCCGCGACCCGCAGCGGCCGCCCGAGCACGATCGACAGCAGCGACAGCAGGAGCGGGACGACGACCTCGATCGCGAGCGCGACCGCCACTCGAGCGATACTGAGCGCGAGGGTCGCCACGAGCAGCGGAAACCCCGTGAGCCGGTACTCCGAATCGCGGCGAGACCGCTCCTTCCAGGCCCGCCGCGCCATTTTCCGGTGCTGCTCCTCGACGCGCCGCGCGTGCTCCTCGACCCACGCCCCCGCCTCCCGCTCCCGCGTCCGCTCCCGTCCCCGCTCCCGCGTCCGCTCCCGTCCCCGCTCCCGCGTCCGCTCCCGTTCCCGCTCCCGCGTCCGCTCCCGCTCCGGGCCCTGCGCTCCGAGCCGGACCAGGAGCGGCCGGATCGCCCCGGGCCGCTTGTCCGGATCCGGCTCCACCATCGCGCTCAGCACCTCCACGAGCGCCGGATCCGCGCGCTCGCCGAGCGCCGCGCGCACATCGATAGCGAGCCCCTTGTGCGGCAGGTCCTCGGGCTCCTGACCCGTGAGCATCGCGAGCGCCGTCGCCCCGACCGCGTACACGTCGGAGCTCGGCTGCGCGCGGCCCTGGAACTGCTCGGGCGCCATGTAGCCGAACGTGCCCACCACCGTGCTCCCGCCCTCGGGCCGCATCCGGTCGCGCACCGCGCCGAAATCGACGAGCGCGAACGAGCCGTCGGGGCGGCGGATCACGTTGCCGGGCTTCACGTCGCGGTGGATCACCGGCGGCGCGCGGCCGTGCAGGTAGTCCAGGATCGTCGCCGCCTCGCGCAGGAAGCGCACCACGTCGCCGCGCCCGAGCATCGCCCCCCGCTTGCGCAGCGACGCCAGGCTCTCCCCCTCGATCTTCTCCATCACGAGGTAGAGCGCCCCGCCCTCCTCGAAGTGCTCCACGTGCGCCGGCAGCGCCGGGTGCGACAGCGACTCGAGCACGCGCGCCTCGCGCTCGGCGAGCTCCACGTCCTTCCAGCGCTTCGCCCCGCGCACCTGGAACCGCTTGATCGCCACGAGCCGACCCGCCTGCTTGTCGACTGCCTCGAGCGTGTCGCCCTGCGACCCCTCCCCGAGCGAGCGGGTCACCACGTAGCGCCCGCTCCGGAGCGTCGTGCCCTCGTCCACCATGACGGGCGCGAGCGTACCACCGGCCGCGGCGCCCGAAACCTCTGGCGGCCCCGCGGGGGCTCGTTAGATTCGATTCCATGCTCCCTGTCCTCGCCGTGCTCGGCCTCCTGGGCGTCATGTACCTGCTCGCGGGCCTCCGACAGATCAACCAGTGGGAGACCGCGCTCCGCTTCACGCTCGGCAAGCTCAGCGGCCGGGTCTCGCCGGGCCTCACCCTCTTCCTCCTCGGCTTCCAGGAGCTCAAGCGCATCGACACGCGCATGAAGAACCGGGATCTGCTCCGGCAGATGGTGATCACCCGCGACAACGTGACCACCATGATCGACGCGGTCCTCTACTTCCGCGTCATCGATCCCGAGAAGGCCACGCTCGCGGTCGAGAACTACGAGGCCGCCGTCAAGGACCGCGCGAAGGTCGTCCTCCGCGACGTCGTCGGCGAGACGCGCCTCGACGAGCTGCTCGCGCACCGCGAGGAGGTCGCGGCCAAGGTCCGCGCGCAGGTCGAGTCCGCGGTCTCCGCCTGGGGCCTGCACGTCGAGATGATCGGCCTCCAGGACGTCCAGCTCCCCCCGCAGATGCAGGAAGTGCTCGCCAAGGTCGCGATCGCCGAGCGCGATCGCAAGTACGTCGTCATCAAGAGCGAGGCCGACGTCGAGAGCGCCAAGAACTTCGCCGAGGCCGCGCACATCCTCGGCCGCTCCCCCGGCGCGATGGAGCTCCGCCGCTTCGAGGCCCTCGCGAACCTCAGCCAGGGCGGCAACACCAAGGTCATCTTCGACCTCGCGAAGCCCTATGACGACGTCCGCCACGCCGCCGCCGCGATCGCCGAGGCCGCCGCGACCGAGCCCGGGAGGGCCCAGCACCCGCAGCAGGCCGCCGCCGCCCCGCTCGTCTCGGCGACCGCCCACCCCATCAAGATCACCGGCGCCGGGTTCGTGGAGAGCGAGGCCCAGCGCGAGGCCGCGGCCGTCGACGAGGCGCAGAGCGTGCTCGAGGCGCAGGCCGCCGCGCGCCGCGGTCGCGCGGGCGGCCAGTGATCGCCGACCCGCTCCCCGCCCTCCGCGCCGCGGTCGCCGATCTGCTGCGCGCCGAGGGCCGGCTCGAGCTCGCCGCGATCGTCGCCGCCGCCGGCCTCGAGCTCGCGACCCCGCCCGAGCGCTGGTCGATGGGCTCGCGCGAGGTCGCCGCCGCGCGCCTCGCGCTGCTCCTCGACGCCGCCCCGTTCGCCGCCCTCTCCTCCGACCCCACCCACCTCGCCGCGATCCACGACGCCTTCGCGCGCGCCGTCCGCACCCCCGAGACCGAGCTCGCCGACCTCACCCCCGTCCTCCGCCTGCCCGGCCTCGATCGCGGCTGGAACCGCGCCTATCGCGACGCCCCCATTCCCCCCGCCCCCGAGCGCCCCGATCCCGGCGCCATTCTCGCCGGCGCCGCCGCGTTCCTCGAGGCCGCCGGCCATCCCCGCGCCGCCGCCGCCCTCCGCCGCGCGACCCTCGAATCCGCCGAGGTCCCCACCGCCGGCCCCACCCTCTTGATCCGCTACGTCCTCCGCCTCGATCCCGCCGATCGCGTCGCCGCCGATCGCGATCGCGACCTCGAAGACAGCCTCCGCCGCGCCGTCCGCGAGGCCGGCACCCGGCCCGCCGCCGCCGTCGCGGGCGTGGACCTCGCCGTCGCCCTTCGTCCGCCCCGCGCCTAGCGGAAGCCCCCCGCGCCTCGATCACCTCTTCACGACGCCCCGAGACGCCCGCCTCGCTTCCCGCTATGCTCACGGCGGAGGTCGCTCGATGGCTC
>CAYQYG010000197.1:0-6909 GCA_964421485.1 uncultured Polyangiaceae bacterium
CCCTTGCGTCCCTTGCGCCCTTGCGGTCTCTCGAATCTCGCTCTTTCCAGGTGGTCTCAACCTGTTTGTCGCTCTAGCCGGGCCCGTCCTCCGCCTCGCGGCACCGCTCGAGGTCGCGCGCGCGCGCGAGCAGGCTCGCGCCCCTGGCCGGGTGAATCCAGCGCGCCTTCACCCATACCCTCTCCAGATCCCCGGCGCGCTCGAGCACCTCGAGGCTCGTCCCCCTTCGAATGGTCCCCACGGTCGCCCGCGCCCCCGCGACCTCTGCCACGACGGGCACGTCTTCATCGCACACCCGGCGCTCCAGGACGGACCTCTCCGGATCGCGCACGCCCGCGCGGCCGCTGCCCGTCCCGTACCCGGCGAGAGAGCCGGCCGGCACGAGATCCCGCGTCGAGACCCAGCCGAAGAGCACGAGCGTGTCGACGGTGACGGACACCCTCGCCCGGCCCGCCTTCTTCTCGAGAACGCTCGCGAAATGGGGCTCGGTGACCCGGATGCGCGCCGCCGCCTTGCCCCCCGGCTCGACGGAGATCGGCACGGCCCGGTCCATGGCGAGGAAATGGACCGATTCCTCCTCGCCCTTCCCCGGCACCGAGTCCGCCGCGGCGAACTGGCCCCCCTCGAGCGAGACGTCGCCGCACGGCCTGCGCCCGCGGAGCGGCGCGTCCACGATCTCGATGGATTTCGGCGCCGCGTACGTGACGGTGACCTCTCCGTCCGCGCCCTCCGAGAACCCGAGGCGCGCAAAGATCGTCGGAATGGCGAATCCCTGGAGGACGAACGGTCTCGCCGCGCGCAGCTCCACGGCCGCGGCCGGTGCGTGGCCCGACACGGTGAGCCCGCCGTCCTCGATGGTGAGCAGCGTGGTGGAGGCCGTCCCGACCGGGAGGTCCAGCTTCGCGGCGCCGCCGTTGATCCGCGCGAAGGCCGGCCCACCCGGCTGCAGCGAGAGGTCGGTGATGTCGGCCGTGCCGCGCCATTGCCTCATCTCGAAGGAGCACGCGACCGGCGCGCCGAGCGCGACCCGCTCGGGGAGCGGGACATCCGGCGCCTCCGCAGCGGGCGCCGGCGCGGGCGGCGCCGGCGGGGACGCGGGGACAGATGTGGACGGCAACACCGGCGCCGGCGCGGGCGCAGGACGAGCAGGCGGGGCAGGGGAGGGGGTAGCGCAGCCGGACATCAGCAGCGCAGAGAGAGCGAATGAAGCGCGGATCATCCTGGCAAGGTAGCTCGGCGAGGGCGCCTTCCCCGGAAATGTAGCGGATCCGGAGATCCGCCTCCAGCAGGATCAACCTTCTGCTCCATGCCCCAGCTTCGCGTACCCGGGCGGTGGGCTCCCCTCGACCGTCCGGTGCTGCCCCCGGACGGCGTCGCGGCGATGGCGCACGGAGTCGAGGAACCGGACGAGCGCGGCAGCCATTCCCGATGGATTCATGATCTGCAGCAGGTGGGTCGCATCGGGGAGGACGAAGCCCTCGGCCTGGGGCAGCCACTCGAGGAGCAGCTCGTGAGTCTTCTGGAACCCCGCCCAGATCGGGTCCTCATGGACCACCGAGAGGGCCGGGATCGTGATGCGCGCCGCGTCGGCGGGGGTGAAGCTCCACTGCTGGACCGCCGGCGCCTCGACCTGGAATACCGTATCCGCGTCCGCCACGGCCTGCTCGAACGCGCCCGGCAGGACGCAATCGAGCACGGCCCGGTATCCGGGCCCGAACGCGCCTCGGGCCCATGTATCGATCGCGCCTGCCTTGTCACCCGCGCCGTACAGCTCGAACGCACGGCCCACGACGTCCATGAAGAATTTCGCGACCGCGGGGTCGGTCAGGGCAGCCGGCACGAGGGGCTCCAGGAGGGCGAGAGAAAGGACGGCCGCGGGAGCGTCGAGGGCGAGCTGCAGCGCGATCGTGCCGCCGTACGAGTGGCCGACGACGTGCGCCTGCTCGACGCCGAGGTGGCGCAGCAGGGCGCGGCAGTCCTCGGCTTGCTCGGAGGTGCTCACCGGCCCCGTCGCGCGGGCGCTCCCGGCGTAACCGCGGCGGTGGTAGTGGATCAGCCGGTAGCGCCCCGCGAGGGCCGGCTCGCTCATCAATGGCGTGAGGCCGTCGGCGATGATGCCCGGGTGGAGCAGCACGACGGGCTCGCCGTCGCCTTGAACCTCGAACTCCAGAGATGTCCCGTTGATATCGGCGCGTTCCATGGGTGGTGAGGCGATCCTGGTGCCGAGGCGGGCCGCCGTCATCCAGGGGATCAGCGGGACCTGGCCGATCTCGCCGCGGGCGCCCCGGCGCCGCCGCTCCTCCTGCCGCGCGCGATCCGTCCTCGCGTGCAGCGCTCAGATCGGGGCGCGGTGTGATCGCTTGATTTCCCGGAACGTCGCGACGACGAGCTCCTCGATCCGCGCCTCCGGCTCGCCCTCGGTGGCGATGGGCTCGGAGAACACCACGCGGATCGCCCCGCGCCGCACGAACGGGCTGCCGCGCGGCAATCGCTCGTGCCCGCCGATCACGGTCACGCACACGAGCGGCCGCCTCGATTGCGCCGCGAGCATCAAGGCGCCGCGCTTCATGGGCAGGAGCTCGCCGCCCCAGCTCCGCGTGCCCTCCGGGCTGACGAGCACGCAGGCGCCCGCGCGCGCCCGGTCCGCCGCGCGCGCCACGCCCGCGCGCCACTGCGCCTCGTCGGTGCGGTCCACGTGCACGTGCCCCGCCCGCCGCATATAGGCCCCGTAGAACGGCGTGCGCGCGAACTCGTTGTTGTACAGCGAGATGAACGGCCGCGGGATCGCGGAGGCGAGCACGAGGTGATCGAGGTGGGACTCCTGGTTCCAGAACAGGATGAGCCCCCCTTCCCTCGGCACGCGCTCGGCGTGGAGCACGGTGAGCTCGATCCCGAGCCGGTCGAGCGTCCTCCTGAACGACTCGCGGATCGAGGCGAGGCCGTCCTCGGTCGTCGTCGACGGCACGTCCGGATCCATCGCGAGCCTCGCGGCGTACGGCACGAGATCCGTCACCATGACGCGGATCGTGCGCAGCGCGTCCGCGAGCGGCGGCGGACGCGGCGCCACGTATCCGGGCGGACGAGGGAGCCCACGGGTCTTCTGGCCGGCGGTCATGGCGCGAGGCCATGTTCGGCGAAGGCGCGCCCGGAGATCAAGGCCCCGACCCTCGCGCCGCGCGGCGGATCCACGCCGCAGAGGTGGAAGGCAAGCACACGGCGGGCCCGCCGCCGTGGCGCACGGAGTCGAGGAACCGGACGAGCGTGGCCTCCCTCGCCCCTGTCTCGTCCGAGAGGCCTGGATTCATTCTCTCCGCGGCGCAGCCTCCCTCCACCTCGCTCCGTCCGGCCCGTCCTCGATCTCGATCCCGGCCGCGGCGAGCCCCGCGCGCAGCGCGTCGGAGCGCGCATAGTCGCCCCCCGCGCGATGCCGCGCGCGCTCCGAGAGGAGCAGCGCCATCACGCGATCGAAGCGCTCGGCGCCGGGCGCGTCCCGCTCCGGCGGCAGGAGCCCGAGCACCCCCTCGCCGAGCGACACCACGAGCTCGAGCGCGCTCCGGACCGTGCCCTCCGGCACCGGCCCGGCGAGCGCCGCCTGGAGATCGCGGGCCAGCACGAAGAGGCTGGCGAGCGCCGCCGGCGTGTTGATGTCGTCGTCCATCGCCGCCTCGAACTCGGCGCGCGCCGCGGCGAGCCGCGCCTCGAGCGGCTCGCTGCGGCCCGGGGGGCTGCCGCCCGCGCGCCGCGCGAGATCGCGCCGGAGCTCCCGGAGCCGGCCGAGGCCGGAGGCCGCCGCGCGCAGGGTCTCCCGGGAGACCTCGGCCACGGAGCGGTAATGGCTCTGCACGAAGAGAAAGCGGAGGCAGAGGGGATCGTGATCCGCATAGAAGTCCGCGAGCGTCGTGAAATTGCCCTTCGATCGAGACATCTTCTCCCCGTTCACGGTGAGCATGTTCCCGTGCATCCAGAGCCGCGCGAACGCCCGGCCCGCGCCCTCGGCCTGCGCGATCTCCGCCTCGTGGTGCGGGAACTGCAGATCGAGGCCGCCCGCATGGATGTCGAAGCCCTCGCCGAGGTACTGCAGGCTCATCGCGGAGCACTCGAGGTGCCAGCCCGGAAAGCCCTCTCCCCAGGGCGATCTCCAGCGCTGCACGTGCGACGGCTCGGCCCGCTTCCACAGCGCGAAATCGCGCGGGTCGGACTTGCTCCCGCGCACGAGGTCGCGGGTCCCGACGGCCAGGTCATCGATCGCCCGCCGCGACAGCTTCCCGTAACCGGGCCACGCCGCGACCCGGAAGTACACCGACCCGTCCGCCACGTACGCGGCGCCGCGCGAGAGGAGCTCTTCCACGAGCTCGATCTGCTGCGGGATGTGGCCGCTCGCGCGCGGCGTGATATCGGGCCGGCGCACGTTGAGCCTGCCCATCTCGTCGAAGTACTTCCAGAAATACCGGTCCGCGATCTCCATCGGCTCCACGCGCTCCCGCGCCGCCCGCTCGGCGATGCGGTCGCGCACCTCGTCGAGCGCGTCCTCGGTGATATGCCCGACGTCGGTCACGTTCGTCACGAACCGCACGCGGTGACCGCGGTACTCGAGCCATCGCCGCACGAGATCGAACGCGACCGCGGTCTTCGCGTTGCCGAGGTGGGCGTCGCCGTACACGGTCGGACCGCACAGGTACATGCCGACCCGCGCCTGACCGCGGGGGATAGCCGTCTGTTTCTGCCGTGAGAGGGTGTCGAAGATCTGGATCGCCATGAGAGATTCCTCCTTGGTCGTCGGCGGACGAAGTCAGGGCGGAGCGCCGCGCGAGACACCGCGAGACGACGCCCGCGCCCATCGCGCCTCTTTCGCGGCGCGAGCTCGGGTGGATGGTGCTCAGCGCTCCCGCGGGCCGCGAAGGCGGCTCGCCCGCCGGCTCAGCGGGCGGATCTCCGCCCGGCGCGCCGGCGCGCGCGCACCTCACGGGCTTTCATGCTGGAGCGCGGCTCAGCGGCGACAACAACAGCAGCCGTCGCCACGGAGCGCGAGGGCGGCTGGAACGGACCGGAGCCGAGGGCTACGCATGAGGGGCTGGAGTGTATGACGAAGACGCCGCTCTGGCAAGAGCGCGCCGGCGCGCGGCGCCGTTCTGCCCCCACGTCGCGACGTCCACGCAGACCCCGGGCCGCCGGTCGACCTTCCGGTCCACCTCTTCTTATCGAGCGCGCCGCCCCTCCGCGATCAACCCCGGCACCTCGGGGATCCGCCGCACGCTGACCCCCTCGAGCGGCAACCCCGCGAAGAGCGCGCGGGTATCCTCGAGATCGAAGGCCTGCCCGGCGATCCAGGTCCGGAACATCGGGAGGGCGATCCGGCGAACGGGCGAGGGGAGGCGCCATCGATCGACGAAGCGGCGCGCGTCATCGAGCCGGCAGCCACGGTCGGCTTCCACCACGACCAGCAATCCCCCGGGGCGCAGGACGCGAATGCACTCCTCGAGCCCGCGGCGGGGGTCGGGCCAGTGCTTGATCGACGCGACGCTGTACACGGCGTCGAACGCCTCGCCGTCGAACGGCATCGCGAGCGCCGAGCCGGCGACGAAGCGCAGTCGATCTCCGAACCGCGCACCCCGCCGCGCAGCGCGCGCGACCTGCTCCGGCGAGAGATCCAGCCCCGTGATCCGCACGTCCGGGCGAAGATCCGCGAGCAGCGCGGCATTCTGGCCGCCGCCGCACCCCACGTCGAGCAGGGCCCTGGAGCCGTCGTCGGCGACGAGCCGATCGATCATCGTCCGCGCGAGATCCTCCACGGCCGGAGCGATGTACCGGTCGTAGAGCCACGATTCGAACCAGCTGTAGCGGGCCGTGATATCGGAGACCAGACTCATGCAGACCTGCCTTCCATCGGCGTGGAATGTTCACGTCCCCGCGCGGGGGCGGCCGCTCACCTCGCGCGGCGCATCGCGTACGCGATTCCCTGCTCGAGGCTGCCCTGGGTCACGATCCCGCTCAGATCGGCGCCCACCGTGACCATCGTCCGCGCCACCTCGGGGCCTATGCCGGTCATCACGAGCTGCGCCCCGAGCAGGCCCACCGCGCGGGCGGCGCGCATGATCGCGTCGGCGATCGGAGCGTCGACGCCGGAGACGCCGGTCACGTCGAGGAGGACCACCGTGGCCTGGTGAGACTGGACGCCCTCGAGCAGCGTCTCGATGAGCTGCTGGGCGCGCTCCTCATCGATCGTGCCTATCAGGGGCACCGCGACCACGTGCCTGGCAATCGGCACGAGGGGCGTCGAGAGCGCGCGCAGGGCGGCCCGCTGGGTCTCGATGATCCGCTGATTCGCGAGCTCGAGGGCCGCCGTGCGCTCGCTCACCCGGTCCTCGAGCTCGGCGTTCAGCCGGCGCAGCGCCTCCCGGTCGTGGCGCTGCTCGGTGACCTTGCGGACGAAGATGGCGATCTCCCGGCCCTCCAGCGGGACCATGCGGGCCTCGTACCACTCCTCGCTCCCGTCCATCGGGAGCGCGTATTCGACAGCCTGCACACCGCTCCACGTCGCCGCGATCGCGTCGAGCGCTCGCTGGATGGCAGCGCCCACGTCCGGCGGCAGGAGGTCCACCATCCGCTTGTTCAGGAAGACCTCCGGCGGGACGTAGAGGTCGCTCGTGCGGTTCGCCTTGTAGTCCACGACCGTGCTATCGGGGAGCACCCGGAAGTGGAGGTCCGGCAAGGCCAGGAAAATGGCCTCCACGGCCGCCGCGGATCGCAGCCGCTCCTGGAGGACCTGGAGCTCGCGCTCGAGGAAGGCCACCCGCCCGCGCAGCTCGTCGTTCTCGGTGCGCAGCGCGTCGATCCCGTCTTCCATTCGCGGTCCTCTCCTCTGCCGAGCTCGGCAGGCAAGGAGTCCCGAAACGGGGTCGGGTTGTCAAC
>CAYQYG010000197.1:7009-15413 GCA_964421485.1 uncultured Polyangiaceae bacterium
CTCCTCTGCCGAGCTCGGCAGGCAAGGAGTCCCGAAACGGGGTCGGGTTGTCAACATTTTTATGACGCGTCGTGCAAAGGAAGTGGATATCACAGGCGCGGCCCGGCCGGCTCTGCGCTCGCCGGCGGCGCGGCTGGCGCGCCGCTTGCCAGCGCCGGGGGCCAATGAGCCAGCCGCAGCCGGTCGCACGCGCCGATCTCGAGGTGATCGTCCGCGAATGCCACCATGTTCAGAACGAGCACGTCCGGGCCTCCGCCGAGAGCGTGCGCCGGAAGCTCTCGGCGCGCCTCCTCGAGCTGGAGCAGCACCTCGAGCGCACCCTCGGGGAGGCGGTGCCGGACGAGCGCACACGGCAGGCATGGAGAGATTATCTCCACCTCCGGGCGCCCGCTCCCTCCGAGCCGGCCCCGATCGAGCCGGTCGTGTTCCGCGGGCGATCCGACGCGGGCTCGGAGGTGGTGGTGCGCGAGCGCCGCGACGGCAAATTCGATGTCGAGGTGGACGGCTCGCCCGTCGAGCGCGTCGCCGGGCTCGATCTCGCAGGCGAGGGAGGCGTCACGAGCCTCCGCGTCGCCGGGCTCGGCGCGTTCCGAGAGACCTTCGCCGCCTCCGGCGAGGCCGTCGAGGCGCTCCGCGCGTGGGTCGAGCGCCCCGAGGGGCCGCCGCCATGGGAGCACCTCCGCGCGCTCGCCGCCGATGGGCTCGTCGACGGGCAATTCGGGCTCACCAGGCGCGGGCGGCGGGCGCTCTCGGGTGCGCGCCCGGCCCGGAGCGCATGACCGCCGGGAACCCCGGGATCGGGCCGGGCGCTCCCGGCGGGAGCCTCACCGCTCCGAGATGTCCGTCACCTCGTCCACGATCCCCACGATCAACGAGCGGACGGGCGCATCCTTGATCCCGACGATCTGACGCGCGCTGTTCCCCTCGTCCTCGACCAGCACCGTCTCCCCCACCCCCGCCCCGACCATATCGACGGCCACGACGTACTTCTCGCCGTCGAATGAGCCGTCCGGCGCGCACGCCCGCACGATGAGCTGCTTCCTGCCGTCATAGAACGGGTGCTGCACCGTGCTCACCACCGTCCCGCAGACGCGCCCCAGGATCATCGCGAACTCCCTCCCGCGTCGTACGCGTGCTGATCCACGATCCCCACCACCGCGTGATCCACCGGCACGAACCAGGGATCGTGCAGCAGCGCCGCCTCGCGTGACGCCTCGTACGTCACGAGGTCCCCCGTCGTCGCCTGCGCGGACGCGTCCGTCGCCACGATGGGCTCTCCCTCCACCTCGAGGCTCGCCGTCAGCGGCCGCAGGATGAGCAGCTTGAGGCCGCGCATCCTGTCGGGCTTGACGGTCGCCACCATCGTTCCGATCACGCGCCCGAGCTTCATCCGCGCCACTCCTTGAACATCCGCGTCCCCGATTCCAGCACGCGGCGCACCTCGCCGTCGGCGTTCGGGATCACCCCCGCCGAGCAGCCCGCGGCATACCCGCGCGCGAACGCCGCCGTCGCCAGCTCCACCGCCGCCTCGACGTCCGTGAGGAGCCCCCATATCGTGGCGAGGCCGCGGCCGCGCAGGCCCTCGGCGATGCGCAGCTCCACGAGCTCCACCTCGGCCCCCTTCAGCGCGGCGTCGAGCGAGAGGAGCAGGGTGGGGGACGTCGCCGTCTGCAGCACGCCCAGGGTGTCGCCCGCGCCGGGGGCGCGCGAGGCGCCGTCGAGCAGCGCAGGCGCCATCCGCGGCTCCGCATTGGGGAGCAATACGCTGTCGATCACGGCGCCGGACGCGGCCCGCCTCGCCCGATCGAACGACATCTCCACGGGCTCGACCTCGCCGCCGAACGCGACGAGCCAGTGGCCGCATTGAATGGTCCCGGCCGCGATGATCGTGACCGGCGCCTCCTTCGCGAGCGCGTCGAGCGCGCGCAGGCCGCGGGGGAGGTCGCCGACCTCGATCATGGCCAGCGCCGGACCCGCCACGGCCGCTCTCGATCGCTCGGGGACGCTCATGCAGGACCCTCGCGGCGCCCTTCACACAATACGAAAGTGGTCGACCAGCGTGCAGCGCCGCCAGCGCGAGAACGACCGCGGCGTCGTCAGGCCCTCGCCTGTCGGCGACGCGATCGTGAACGAGGTGTAGCCCTCGGCCCCGTGGCCGAGCCCGCCGACCGCGAGGCCGTTCTTCACGAAGATGCTGCAATTGCATCTCCTCGCCATCTTCGAGAGCGCCGCGATGTCGTGCGAGTGCATCGTCGCGGTGTGGAAGCAGCCGCCCTCGGCCTCCACGGCGAGGTCGATCGCCTCTTCGACGTTGCGCACGCGCGTGAGCGGGAGGACGGGCATCATCTGCTCGGTCCAGACGAGCGGGTGCTCGTTCGGGACCTCGACGAGGATGGTCCGGACCTCGGGGCCGGCCGAGATGCCGAGCTCCCGGAGGATGAGCGAGGCGTCCTTGCCGACGAATTTGCGGTTCACGACGGCGTGGCCGCGCGGGCCGGCGCTCTTCTCGAAGATGACGTTCTCGAGGCGCGGGAGGTCCGAGGGCTTGAGCTCGAAGGCGCCGGCGCGCCTCATCGAGGACTTCAAGGCCTCGGCGGCCGCGTCCACGACGATGACCTCCTTCTCGTCGACGCAGATGACGTTGTTGTCGAACGAGTGGCCCATCACGATGTCGCGGCCCGCCTTCTCGAGGTCCGCGGTCGGGTCCACGACCGCCGGCGGATTGCCCGGCCCCGCGCAGATCGAGCGCTTGCCCGAGTTCATCGCGGCCTGCACCACGCCGGGGCCGCCGGTGACGACCAGGAGGCGGACGAGCGGGTGCTTCATCAGCTCGCCGGCCGATTGGATGGTGGGCTCGGCGATGCAGGTCAGCGTGTTGGGCGGGCCGCCGGCGGCCACGATCGCCTGGTTCAGGAGGCGGATCGTGGCCATCGAGACGCCCTTGGCCGACGGGTGCGCGTTGAACGTGACCGTGTTGCCCGCCGAGACCATCCCGATCGCATTGCAGATGATCGTCGACGAGGGATTGGTGACCGGCGTGATGGCGCCGATGACGCCGAACGGGGCGGGCTCGATCAGCGTGAGGCCGTGATCGCCGGAGACGGCGGCGGGCACGAGCTCCTCGGGGCCGGGGGTCTTGTTCGTGACGAGCAGGTTCTTCTGGATCTTGTCCCCGACGCGGCCGAGGCCGGTCTCCTCGTGCGCCATGCGCGCGAGCGGCTCGGCCTGCTGGCGCATCGAGCGGCGGATCGATTCGATGATGGCCTTGCGCTGCTCGAGGCCCGTCGCGGAGAGGGCGCCGAAGGCGGCGCGCGCGGCCCGGACGGCGTCGTCCAGGCTCGCGAACACGCCGTCCCCGAGCGCGGCCGCCCCGCGGGCGGCCGCGGAGGAGGGGCCCGGGGCGGAGGGCGCCGCCACGGCCGTCAACTTGCCGGCGATCGCCTCGGCGAGGCGCCGGATCTGCTCGGGGCTCATGCCTGTCTGGCTCATGGCTCACCCAACTCCGCGGCGCCGGATCACCCGTCGCCGTAGCCGTGCTCCTGCCCGTGCTTCTCGTAGAGCGTCTCGCCGCCGATCTCCCACGTGTCGACGATGGCCATGATGACCGCGTCGCACGGGCGATCCTTGGTGACCTCGGTCTGGCGGGCCGAGGAGCCCGAGGCATAGAGCACGTACTCGCCCACGCCGCAGCCGACCGCGTCGTTCGCGACGACGTAGCCGCCCTCCTTGAGCGTCTCGGGGTTGACCTGGCGGAGCACCAGGAACTTGAGGCCCTCGATCCTGGGATCCTTGCGCGACGCGACGAGGGTCCCGACCACCTTCGCCAGGAGCATTGCTGTTCACCTCTGCCCGGCCAACGACGAATCTTCCGGCGGACCGAGGGCGGCCGCGCGCGTGGGCGGCGGGCGCGAAATGGCCCGCCGTCCCGTGGACGCCGCCCCGATCCGTCACCTCACCACTCGGGGCTCCGGGTCGCCTGCCGGCGCCCTTCGCCCCGAACCCCACGCACCAATCGAGCGAAGGGCTACTTCCCGCCGCGGGAAGCGAGCTCCTTCTCGACCTCGGCCTTGCGCCCGAGCGGGAGCACGAGGTCCACGTTGACGTGCGGGCGGGCGATGACGTGGGTCGCCACGATCTCGCCGACACGCGCCGCGCCGTTCTGCCCGGCCTCCACCGCGGCCTTCACCGCGGCGACGTCGCCGCGGATGATCGCCGTGACATGGCCGCCGCCGGTCTTCTCGTACCCGACGAGCTCGACCTTGGCCGCCTTCACCATGGCGTCGGAAGCCTCCACCATCGCCGCGAACGAGCGGCACTCGATCATGCCCAATGCTTCGGCCATCTCACTCCTCCATCCATGTCGAGGCGGTTGTCAATCGTCATCTCCCCGCGACCCCGCGGGCGAAAATTACATGTCTGCTCGTCTACTTGCCAGCGCGGCCCTCGAGGCGCCGGATGGCGCTCTCCGCGGCGGGCCAGGCGACGTCGATGTCGCGGTCCTCGCCCGCGAGATAGACGCGGCCGAGCGAGCCGAACGAGACGATCTCCAGCACCTTGATGCGCGCGGCCTTCTCGGCCTCGTTCGCGGCGAGCGCCGCGTTCGCGGCGGGCTGGACCTCGAGCGTGTAGAGCGATTGCCCGGCGACGATCATGTGGCCGTGACGCGTCCGGTTGATGAGCTGCGTCTGGCGGTCGTCGAGGTGGCGGATGACCTGCGACGAGAGGATCTCCGGCTTGATCCGGGAGGCCTCCGTCGCGCCGATCTCCTTCAGGATCGCCTCGCCGGCGCGGCGGACCTCGCCCTGCTCGTGGTGGTGGATCTCGAGCAGGCCGTAGAGCCGCTCCACGATCTGCATGCCCGGCGTGACGCTCGTCGCCTTGACCGCGACGTCGGTCAGGCGGTTGATCTCGATCCCGGGCGAGACCTCGATGAACAGCGACGCCTGGTGGCGCACGGGCAAGAACCCCTTGGCCACCGTGCCGAGGAACGCGGCGTGCTGCGGCTGCAGCGAGTCGAGGAACACGTAGCTCCGGAGGTCGATCACGGCTCAGTCCTTCCGCGCGGACGCGACCTCGCGCCCCGTCAGCGACTCGATGGCCTGGATGGCGGCGACCGACGCGACGTCGATGTCGCGCTGCTCGCCGCCCAGGTAGACGCGCCCGAACGCGCCCGTCATGCGCACGTCGACGACGTTGATCTCCGCGGCCTTCTCCGCCTCGTTCGCGGCGAAGGCGGCGTAGCCCGCCGGCTCCACCTCGAGGATGTAGAGCGACTCGCCGGCGACGAGCATCATGCCCATGCGCGTGCGATTGATGAGCTGGACCTGCAGGTCGTCGACGTACTTGATGACCTGCGACGAGAGCACGCGCGGCTTGATGCGATCGGACTCCTTCAGGCCGAGCGCGTCGAGGATCGCCGCGCCGGCCTGCCGGACGTCGGCCTGCGAGGGGCTGTGCACCTCGAGCATACCATAGAGGCGCTCGACGACCTGCATCCCGGGGCGCACGTCCGTCGCCTTGACCGCGATGTCGGTCACCCGGTTGATCTCGATGCCAGGGGAGATCTCGACGATGAGCGACGCCTCGCCCGCGATCGGCAGGAACCCCTTCGCGGTCGTGCCGAGGTACGCCGCGAGCTGCGGCTGCAACGAATCGAGGAAGACGAAGCTGCGTATGTCGGCCATTCTGCGTTTCCTGCGCCGTTCGGACCCTAGTACGCGGCGGCCCCGGACGAGCCCTTGTCGGTGCCGAGCCCCCGCGCCTCCTGCACGATCTTCACGCCGACCGAGGCGCCGATGCGGGTCGCGCCGGCCTCGATCATCTTCCGCGCGTCGGCCGCGGAGCCGACCCCGCCCGAGGCCTTGACGCCCAGGCGATGATCGACGGCCTTCGCCATGAGCGCGACGTCGTGCGCCGAGGCGCCGCCCTTCGCGAAGCCCGTGGACGTCTTGACGAAATCGGCGCGGGCCCGCTTCGCCGCGTGGCACGCCGCGACCTTCTCCTCGTCCGTGAGCAGCGCGGTCTCGAGGATGACCTTGAGCAGCGCGCTGCCGTCCTTCACCGCCTCGGCCACGATCCGGATGTCGTCGTATACGTACTTCGTGTCGCCCGATTTGAGCGCGCCGATCGCGATCACCATGTCGATCTCGCGCGCTCCCTCGCGGATCGCGCGCCGGGCCTCGAGCGCCTTCACCTCGGACGGCGTGGCGCCGAGCGGGAAGCCGACGACGGTGCAGACGACCGGCCGGGCGCCCCGGAGCCGCTGCGCGCAGCGCTTCACGTGCATCGGATTGACGCAGACCGAGGCGAAGCCGTACTTGATGGCCTCGTCGCAGAGCTTGTCGATCTGATCATACGTGGCGTCGGGCTTGAGCAGGGTGTGATCGATGTACCGGGCGAGGTCCTGCGGGATGCGCTCGACGCCGAGGCCGGCGGAGACGCGCACGTCTCGCACGTCGCGCGCGCCGCCGAGGACCGAGCGCACGGTGTCGGTGCGCTTGCCGACGCAGTGGCCGCAGCCGGTGCACTGCGAGGGGGCGCCGCCCGCCACGACCTCGCACGCCGCCGCCGGATAGCCGCCGCCACCCGAGGGCGCGAGCACGGGGAGGAGCGAGGGATTCGCCGTCAGGATCTGGGTGATCGCCTGGACGAGCGACTCGTAGTCGCTCTGCGCCGATGCCATGGGCAAGCTCTTTCTGGGGGGAAGAGGCGCCTCCGCGCCGCGTTCGCCGGCGCCGCCGTCCAGCGCGTCGATCATCGCGACCCGACGCTTGTGACGGTCGGCAGTACAGTCCGTGGAGAGGAAGACGTCAACGATCTTCAGCGCGAGATCCTCGGCGAGGTAGCCCGCGCCGAGCGTGAGGACGTTCGCGTCGTTGTGCTCGCGCGCGTTGCCGGCGGTGGCGAGATCGAAGGCCATGCCGGCGCGCACGCCGGGGATCTTGTTGGCCACCATGGCGGAGCCGATCCCCGCGCCGTCGACGACCACGCCGCGCGCCGCGCGCCCCGCAGCGACCGCCTCGGCCGCCGCGCGCGCGAAGACCGGGTAGTCGCACGCGTCCTTCGAATGCGTGCCGACGTCGAGGATCTCGATCCCCTTGCCCTGGAGGTGGCGCTTGATCGCCTCCTTGAGCGTATAGCCCCCGTGGTCGCTCGCGAGGACCACCCGGCGCGGAGAATGTCCGGAGATGGGAGGTGAAGCTGTCATCGGGGCGCGCCGGAGGCGGTGATGCGGACGCTAGTCGAACAAGAACGCGCTCCGCAAGGCGGATCGAGGGAAATCCGCGCGATCGGTCGGTGGAGGCAGGCGAGGGTCATAGCGCAGCGCGCGGCCCCCGATTTCAGCTTCAGCGCAGCGCGGCGCGATGTGTCGCGGGGCGAACCCGACCGCCGCGCATGCTATCCTCACGCGTGCTCCCGGGCACATTCGGAGCGCCGTGAGGCCGCCGCGTCCGGTTGTAGAGGAATTCGTCGCTGTGCTGCCTCGCCCGCTGCGCCTCGCCGCCGCGCTCCCGCTCGCGCTGCCCCTCACGCTGACCGCGTGCATCGGGTGGCCCTCGGTGCGCTCGACGCCGCGCCACGTCGACGTGCCGATCCGGACCTTCGAGGAGGAGAAGGCGTCGGACCTCCGGCAGCTCGCCGAGGTCACGCTCACCCGATCGGCGGACGGTCAGCCCGAGGCGCTGAAGGTCGCGGCGCGGCGCGAGCGCGCGTGTACGCGCACGCTCCATCGCGTCGTCGATCGCACCGAGGTCGAGGAGCGAGAGCTGACCTCGCCGGCGTCGCGGCCGATCGGGTACGTGCTGGGGGGCGTGGGCGCGTCCGCGCTCTCCGGCGGCGTGGTGCTGATCGCGACGGACAACGCCGGCGGGAACTGCTTCGCGTGCGCGCTCACCGCGGTCGGTGCGCTGCTCACGTGCAACCTCGTCGCGGCCGTCGCGGCCGACGTGCGCGCGATCGATCGGAGCCGGCACGTGGGCGTTCTGGACGTGAGCGAGGAGCGGCCGGCGGCGCCTTGCCACGGTGAGCCGCTCGCGGGCGCGTCGGTGCGCGTCGTGGCCGTGAACGGCGCGGCGCTCCTCGAGGGCACGACCGACGAGCGGGGCGAGCTCGTCGCGCGGGTGGATCTCGCGCGCGCGCTCGAGCTCGGATCGAGCTACCGCGTGACGATCGGCGGCATCGATGTGGGTGCTGTCTCGATCCAGGTCAGCGGCGCGTACCGCGCGCCTTGAAGGCCGCGCGCGCGCAATCGGCGCGGGTGCGGAGCGAGCCCGTCCAGGCGGTGCTGGTCGGGCTCATCGCGGTGAACGGGCTGGGAGAGGTCAGCGGCCGTCGATCACTTCGCGGCGGGCGCGGAGCTCGGCGCGGCGGGCGCGGGGCTCGGCGCGGCGGGCGCGGGCGCGGC